>CAYFSC010000030.1:0-1730 GCA_964345695.1 uncultured Rhodothermales bacterium
CCGCGCCGTGGCAAACAGCGCCGGCACGAGTCCGCGCGGCACGCTCACGCCCTGCCCCGCCTCGTCCACCATCTGCCCGTACCACTGTCCGGACCGCCCCTCGTGCCAGGCCTGCGAGCGGCGACCAATCGTGGCGTAATGGTCGAAGCTGTACAGCAGCACCCCGGTCAGCACGAGCAACGACTGTCCAAGCATCGCGGTCTTGGCCCCGAACTGCTGCCCGCCGCCGTCCGCTGCGAAGTAGGCCAGCAGCGCCGCCGGCACCGCGAAGAGCCCCCAGAGCGCACGCATCGGCCGGAACTGGTATCGCAGCAGGCGGGACGGCGGCCAGTTGAGCACCTGCAGCATCGGCGCGTTGGGATCCGGAAGAAGCACGTTGGGGATCGTCACGGCGACGGCCCCCGACATGATCAGCGTCCACAGCCGCAGCGCCGCCGCCCGCGACGACACGTCGAGCCCGTCGGCCAGCAGGGCCGCAGCATAGCCGAGCACCGCCAGCAGAAGCCCGTAGGCCAGTCGGCTCGTGGTGCCGGTACGACGGCGAAACGGCGGAGGAAGATGCGGGGCGTCTTGCACGGAAGCGCGGCAGGGGGCGAAAAGAAAGACGGCAGGGACCTCCTCGCTGACAGCCGGAGGCACAAAGGGAAAACGGACGCGCCGCCAGATGTCGTTCCGGCCGACTCGTCCCTTCCGGCAGTCCGCGGAGAAGTAGCGTACAAAGACGGAGCTTGCGAAAACGAAGGTTACAAAGGCGCAGTGCTCCGGGCAACGTCGCGGCCCACCCGCGCCCCGTTGCGCAGGGTCTTCGACGAGAAATCGTCGGCCCGCCGACTCGTTCCGCTGTCTCCGGAGGCAGGGGCAGCGGAGAAAACGGTTTCGGGCTGCGTACGTTGATGACGCCAGATGTTGCGATGTCGTTCGCCTACCGTCGCCCGCCGCTATGCCACGTTCCCTGACCCGCCCCCTGTACGATCGCCTCTGTGAGGCCTATCCGGCCGACCGCGCCTACCGCGCCGACGACTGGAACGATGGTCCCATGCCCGATGCCCTCCGGCACTTCCTGAAGCAGGTGCTGGCTCACCGGGCAGGACTGGAGATGCGCCGCCTCCGGCAGGCCCGCACCGAGTGGGTGGCGTACGACCATGCCGACGTCGAGCGCGCCATGCAGGAACTGGAGCAGGCGGTGCAGGGCCACGCCCACATTCCGGCCGACGCATGGGAGGACGTTCTGCACCAGGCCGTCAAAGCGGTGACGGCCTACCTCGTGCGTCCAGTGCCCACCCTCGTGTCCTTCATCTTTGACGACGAAGACACGACCCTTCCCATCGATCGGGTGCGGTGGCGCATGCAGTTCTTCGGCCCGTATGCCTACTTGCACGACGCCGTCGACACCTACGCCGGGCAGCGCTCGCTCTCCCGCCTGCACCCGAACACGTTCCAGAGTTTCCTCTCCCGTATCGATGCGCGCGCCGTCCCCGAGACGAACGACGCGGACCGCTGGATGCGCCTCCTTGCACCGCTCTTCACCGCAGCGCGCGTGGCAACCGGCGCCGAGGCCGTCCCCACTTCCCTGCTGCGTGCCTTCTTCGACGAGAAGCGGGCGGCCGAGCTGGTGCAGTGCCTGGAGGAGCGCGGGCAGTCTGGTCACGCCAGCACGCCGCGCAACGTCCTGCGCCGCCTAATCGAAGCGCCCGACGCCGCCCCAGCAGGAGACAAGCCGGCGGAGGACA
>CAYFSC010000030.1:1830-5644 GCA_964345695.1 uncultured Rhodothermales bacterium
GCGGAGGACAACCCAGCGGAGGACAGCCCGGCGGAGGGGGAGCCAGTCGACGCGGCCTCTGCGGACGCGCCCGCTCTGCCCCCCGAGACCGTGGTCGAGGACGCGCTCCTGGGCAGCCCGTGGCCGCCGAGGGCACCCGAGGACGGACCGGCGGCGGGCGCTCCGGATGCAGGAAGCGGCGCTCTCCCCAAGGTACCGCTGGGCAGAGCCCCCGACGCAGACACGCCTTCCGGCACCGAGGAACCGACCGACGGGCCGGCCGAGCCTGAGACGCCGGAGGCAGCTCCTGATCTCGACGCAGCCGCGCCACAGGCCGCCTCGGCCGAAGAGCATCCTGCCGACGCATCGTTCCCGGCGAACGACACTGCGTCCACCGCGGACGCCTCTGAACCTGGCGACCCGGAAGCCGATGCATCCGCCTCTGAGGCTGCTGCCCCGCCGTCTTCCGACGTCGAGTCTGCGCCGCCCGGCGACGAGAGGGACAATCCGTATGCCGACGAGGTCGCTCCGCTCTGGCAGCAGTTTCAGACCACCGGACCGTCGCGTGCAAAGTCGTCCGAGGCCGCGGAGCCGGATGAGCAGACGCCCCTCTGGGCGCGCTTCAAACCGTCACAGTCTGCCTCAGACGATGGCCTTCAGGAGGCGTCTGCCGAGGAAGGAGGCCCTGCGCCCGGCCCTCTTGACGATGCCGCCCGCGAGTTGGAGCAGCGCATCTTTGGCCAAACCCCCGCACCGCATCGTGAGGCCTACGTGCGTCAGCTTTTCAAGGGATCGACCGAGGACTACCGTCAGATCCTTCGTCGCATCGACCGCGCGGCAAGCTGGAGCGAAGCCTCGCAGATCATCGCCCAGGACGTGTTCCGCGCCAACCAGATCAACATCTACAGCGACGTGGCCGTCACCTTCACGGATGCCGTGGAGGCCTCCTTTCAAGATTAGTGCTCTGTCAGTGTTCGTGTTGAAGCAATCTCACAACCCAAGGCATGTCGTTCCGACTGCCTATGACTTGATTCGGTCTTGAAGAGAACGGCGTCTCGGACGAACCGGAGGGGTCCGCAGGGTCGCCCCTGCGCGGACGGATGTGAGCAGAGAGGCATGCGAAAACCTCAAAATCGGTGTCAGCGGTTCCGGAGCGCCCGCGCGGCTGCTCTTTGCAGCGGGCTTGGACGAAGCCTCCAACTCTTCATTGACGCCCTACGCCTTGCCTCCTACTTTCCCAGAAATTACAACACCGCGACAAGCCTCCTCCGCTGTCTCTCATGAGTGATTCTGACGACCGTCCTTCCGACGCTCTTTCCGTCGACGAACGCCACGCCGACCTCGACAAGCGCCGGTCCGATGCCCGGCTGGGCGGGGGCGAACAGCGTATCGAACGGCAGCACGAGAAGGACAAGCTGACGGCCCGCGAGCGCCTCGACATCTTGCTGGACGACGATTCGTTCGAGGAACTGGGCACGTTCGTCCGCCACCAGGAATCCGACTATGGCCTCGAAGACAACCGTCCTTACGGCGACGGGGTGGTCACCGGATACGGCACCATCAACGGACGGCTCGTGTTCGTCTTCAGCCAGGACTTCACGGTGTTCGGCGGGTCGCTGGGCCGCGCGCACGCGGACAAGATCGTAAACGTGATGGAGAAGGCGCTCGAAAACGGGGCGCCGGTCATCGGCCTGAACGACTCGGGCGGTGCGCGCATCCAGGAAGGCGTCAAGTCGCTCGGTGGCTACGCCGACATTTTCAAGCTCAACGTGGAGGCCTCGGGCGTCATCCCGCAGATTTCCGCCGTGATGGGGCCGTGCGCAGGCGGCGCCGTGTACAGCCCAGCCATGACCGACTTCACCTTCATGGTAGAAGGCACGAGCTACATGTTCGTGACCGGCCCGCACGTCGTGAAGACCGTGACGCAGGAGGACGTGACGAGCGAAGAGCTGGGCGGCGCGCAGACCCACGCCTCGAAGAGCGGCGTGAACCACGTCACCTGCGCGACGGACGTGGACTGCCTGCTGCGCATCCGGGAGCTGATGAGCTACCTGCCCGCGAACTGCGAGGCGGACCCGCCCAAGAAGCCGCGCGATCCGGCCACCAATTCGCTGGACCCAGAGGCGCTCAACGACATCGTTCCGGACGCGCCGAACAAGCCGTACGACATGCGCGACGTGGTGCGCCACGTCGTGGACGACGGCGAGTTCTTCGAGATCATGCCGGACTTCGGCGAGAACATTCTCACCGGCTTCTCCCGGATCGGCGGTCGCTCCATCGGCATCGTGGCGAACCAGCCTGCTGTGCTGGCGGGCACGCTCGACATCGACGCCTCCATCAAGGGTGCCCGCTTCGTGCGCTTCTGCGATGCGTTCAACATCCCGCTGCTCGTGTTTGAGGACGTGCCGGGGTTCCTCCCGGGCACCGACCAGGAATGGAACGGCATCATCAAGCACGGGGCGAAGCTGCTGTACGCGTTCTGCGAGGCGACCGTGCCGCGCATCACCGTCATCACGCGCAAGGCGTACGGCGGCGCCTACGACGTGATGAACTCGAAGCACATCGGCGGCGACCTCAACGTCGCCTGGCCGACGGCCGAGATCGCCGTGATGGGCCCGAAGGGCGCAGTCGAGATCATCTACCGCCACGAACTGGCCAACGCCGACGACCCGGAAGCCAAGAAAGACGAGTTCATCGAGCAGTACCGGGAGAAGTTTGCCAACCCGTACATCGCCGCCGAGCACGGCTACGTCGACGACGTCATCAAGCCGAGCGAAACGCGCAAGCGCCTCATCCGCGGCTTCGACATGCTGGAGAACAAGGTCGTGAACAACCCGCGCAAGAAGCACGGCAACATGCCGCTGTAGATTGGCGACACGCGCCGTTCGTCCGGAACCGCTGCGGATGCAGGGGCGAACCCGGCCGGTGCTTCGCCCTCGCCCGACCCCGGCTTTTCATGCCCACCCGTCTCGCTGGCCCTGCCGCGCTGCTCACCGCCGCCGTGTGCTGGGGCCTCCTCGGACCGGTCGCGCGTGTGGCCCTGCGCGAGGGGGTGGCTCCGCTGGAGATCGCCTTCTGGCGCGCCGTGGTAGGCGGCCTTCTCTTCGCCGGACATGTCGCCGTGATGCGCGCATACGCCTCCGATTCTCTTTCTCTGGCACGAATCGTGCGCGGGCGCGACGGGCTCGCGGCGGCCGCGTTCGGACTGATTGGCGTGTCGCTGTTCTACGCCGCCTACCAGCTGGCCATCGAACGGGGCGGAGCGGCGCTGGCGTCGGTGCTGCTCTACACCGCCCCGGCGTGGGTGGCCGCCATCGGCGCGACCTGGCTCGGCGAGCCGATGACCCGCAGGAAACTCTTCGCCATCGGTCTGACGCTGACCGGCATCAGCGGCATCGCCATGAGTGGAGCCCGCACGATTCACTTCTCCTGGGCCGCCGTGGCGTGGGGCCTCGTCTCGGCCCTCAGCTACGCGCTCTACTATCCGTTCGGAAAGCACTACTTCGACCGCCTCGCACCGGCGACGATCTTTGCCGTGGCCCTGCCTGTCGGCGCGCTCGGCCTGCTTCCGCTCGTAGTGTTCCAGCCCAAAACCCCGGCCGCCTGGCTGTCCATCCTCTTCATCGGCGGAGTGTCTACCTACGGGGCCTACCTGGCCTATGGCGCGGGCCTGCAGCGCATGGACGCGTCGCGCGCCAGCCTCCTTGCCACACTGGAACCCGTCGTCGCCGCCGTCGTCGCGCACCTCTGGTGGGACGAGCGGTTTGGCCCGTGGGGGTACGTCGGCGCCGCCCTCGTCCTGTCCGCGGCGTTCCTGACGGCCGCACAGGAGTAA
>CAYFSC010000030.1:5744-23389 GCA_964345695.1 uncultured Rhodothermales bacterium
CTCCGATGTACACCGCTGCCTCGACGCGGTCGGCTGTGAAATTCGAGTCGGTTGGTTTCGGTTCTCGCCGCGCGGCTCCACTTTTCGTTCGGGTTCCCAACCGCTCGAACGTCGGAACGCCGCTCTCGGACCTCTCTTCTCGAACCTCGGCACACGCGATGACGCTCTCCGATCTTCACTCGCTGCTCGACCTGGAGTCGATCGAGCACACCATCTTTCGCGGGGCGAGCCACGACATCGGCTCCGGGAGCGTGTTCGGCGGACAGGCGCTCGCCCAGGCTCTCGTGGCCGCCCGACGCACGGTGGACGACCCCGACCGGGTGCCCCACTCGATGCACGGGTACTTCATTCTTCCGGGCGACGTCGACGCGCCCATCGTCTACGAAGTGGATCGCCTGCGCGACGGGCGCAGCTTCACCACGCGCCGCATCGTGGCCATCCAGCACGGACGCGCCATCTTCAACATGGCCGCCTCGTTTCACCGGATCGAGTCGGGCGCCGAACACCAGGCCGAGGCACCCGACGTGCCGGGCCCCGACGGCCTCGCCGCCGATGTGGAGCGGGTGCGCGACCTGGACGCCCGCATCCCCGAGGAGCTGCGCGCCCTATACATGCAGGAGCGGCCCATCGAATTCCGGCCGGTCGATCCCGTCAATCCGTTCGATCCGCAGCCCGAGCCGCCGCAGAAGTATGTCTGGCTCCGCGCGCACGGCTCTTTGAGCGACGACCGGCTGCTGCATCAGGCCGTCCTCGCTTACGCCTCCGACTACGGCCTGCTCGGCACCGCCCTGCGTCCGCATGGCCTGTCGTTCGTGCAGCCGACCCTCCAGCTCGCCACCCTCGACCACGCGATCTGGTTCCATCGTCCGTTTCGCGCAGACGAGTGGCTGCTCTACGCGATGGACAGCCCGAGCGCATCTGGCGCCCGCGGCTTCACGCGCGGACAAATCTTTGACCGGGACGGAACGCTCGTCGCTTCCGTCACCCAGGAAGGGCTGATGCGCGTCTGGGCGGAAGAGAACGCGTCGCAGTAGGAAACGGCCCCTGTCCGCAATTACGCAGCACGCGCGGCATCGCGTTCAACCAGGACGTCGTCGGTGCCGACGCGCTCCGTGGTCGCCGTCTCCCGGGCGATCGTGGTCTCGTAGCACACCGTGCCCTCGGCATCACAGAACCGGAGCTCCATCACATCGGGGTGGAGCGTGACGGCGGCGAACCCGAGGGTGCTCCGGCTGAAGCGCGAGTGCGGGCCTGTTCCCGCGGGGCGCGTCTCGGAGCCGGCACCCGACACCACGTAGTGCAGGCCGTCCTCCGCCAGGTGCTGGAGATCGTGCTCGTGTCCGTTGAAGTACGTCTGCACGCCGTACTGCCGCAGCAGCGGATCCACCTGGTTGCGCAACGCCGGGGTGTCGCCGTGGAACGACCCGGCCGACCGGATGGGATGGTGCCCCACCACGATGCGCCACGCGGACCGCGACGGGGCCAGCATGTGGCGCAGCCAGTAGCTCTGCAGTGTCGGGTCGTAGGCGGTGCCGTACGACTCGCGGTCTACAGCGGCCCTCTGGTCCACCTCGGCGAAGGGGGTCGTGTCGAGCACGACGAACTGAGCGTGCGTGCGGGCGTCGATCTGCTTGTTGACCGAGTAGTAGCGATCCGGAAGGCGCCAGCGCACGTCCCGGCGGGCGTACGCAATCTGGGCGCGGACGCTTCCCTCGTGGTCGTGGTTGCCGAGGGTAGCATACCAGGGGACGTGCAGCGCAGGATCGTCATAAACGGCGTCGAAGCTCTCGCACCAGTGGGCATCGTGGATGCTCTCGACCCCGTGTTCGTAGAAGTTATCCCCCGTGGACAGAACGAAGTCGATATTGTAGCGACGCGCGGCGCGGGCCATTCCGGTGGCCACGGCGCGCTGGGCATCGGAACCACGGCGCCCCCAGTCGCCAAGAACAAGAAATGAAAGCATGAACGCTGGAATCGGTGAGTCAGGACCGGTAGCACGCATTGCCAAACGCGGAGAACGGCGCGGTGCATCCTCTTGCCGCTATCGTCTCCGTTGCGTGCAGACGTCTGCCACCGTCCAGCGCGCGTGCATCACAGACCAAGGAACGGCCTGCACGCCGGATTTCCATCATCAAATCATTACCCCCCTGTGATTATTCTGCACACTTCGGCGTTTGGCGTCCTCGCTCACGGGGCTCCCTGGCCCTCCTCCGGGGCGGGCCTCACGATGCCCCATGCGATGAGGTCTTCGGCGCATCGGACTCCTGAACGCCGCCGTGCCGAACATCGGTGCCCTCAACCATGAAGATGAGGCTCTGCGCGATGTTTTTCGTGTGGTCGGAGATCCGCTCCAGGGCTTTGCTAGCCGTCAGCAGATTGGCAGCCGCCCGGGTGTGTTCGATGTCACCCTCTCCGAGCATCTCCACGAGCAGGTCGACATTTCTGGCGTGCAGGCGGTTCACCTGCAGATCGCGCGCGATCACCTTGCGTGCCTTCAGGCGGTCGCGGTCCCAGAAGGCCACCTCCACCTCTCGGAGCATGGCCCGCGACATGTCTGCCATCTCCGGGATGTGCGTCTTCGTCAGCAGATCCGGCGCCTCGATGAGACTCGGTGTGTTGCGAGCGAGGTTGCGGCAGTGGTCGCCGATGCGCTCAAAGTCGGTGTTAATCTTGACGGCCATGATGAGCATCCGCAGGTCCGTCGCCACTGGCTGATGCAGCGCCAGAATGCGCTCGCACTGATCGTCGATCTTCAGCTCCAGCTGATCGATGGCATCGTCCCGCGCGACGACCTCGTCGGCGAGCTGGGCATCTTCGCTGAGCAGCGCGTTCATGGCGTCGGCAAACTGCTCGTCAACGAGACTGGCCATCTCGCCGATCAGTTCGTGCAGCGACGACAACTCTTGGTCCAGAGGCGTCTCGGTAGACATAGCGTAATTCGGGGATGGGGGATGGGACGTCGGTCAGACGGTGCAGACAGAAATGAGGAAATACGCTTCTAGGCGCTATCACGACGGACGTATACACTCCATTCCCGGCAAATGATGCATGCCCGCACTGCATGCCCTGGATCCATGCCTGCCGCCGATCATCCGAAGCGTCCGGTCACGTAGGCCTCGGTGCGGTCGTTCTGCGGGCGGGTGAAGAGGCGGTCGGTGCGGTTCATTTCGACGAGAGCTCCCATGTACAGGAAGGCCGTCTCGTCGCTGATACGGGAGGCTTGCTGCATGTTGTGAGTGACGATGACGATCGTGTAGTCGCTCTTCAGGTCGGTAATGGTCTCTTCGACCTTCGAGGTGGCAATGGGGTCGAGCGCGCTTGCCGGTTCATCCATGAGTACCACGTCGGGCTCCACGGCCAGCGTCCGCGCGATGCAGAGGCGCTGCTGCTGGCCCCCGCTCAGGTTGTACGCGCTGTCGTCGAGCCGGTCCTTCACCTCGTCCCAGAGCGCTGCTTGGCGGAGCGAACGCTCCACCAGATCGTCCAGGTCCCCGCTGTAGTTGTTGATGCGCGCCCCCCATGCCACGTTGTCGTAGATCGACTTCGGAAACGGATTGGGCTTCTGGAAGACCATGCCGATGCGGCGGCGGACCATCACCGGGTCGGTACCGGGATCGTAGATGTCCTGCCCGTCGATGCGGATCGTGCCCTCCAGGGTCGTGTCATCCACCAAGTCGTTCAATCGGTTCATGCAGCGCAGCACGGTGCTCTTGCCGGACCCCGAGGGGCCGATAAGCGCCGTCACCTGGTTCGGACGCACATGCATCGTCACCCCCTTCAAAACATGCGTGTCGCTGAACCAAAAGTGAAGGTCGTTGATCTCGACCTTCGGCGGCGCGCTGGACGCGTCCGGTGCCGCATCGTCGGCGCCGCTTGGTGTTGGGGTCTCGGCCGGAGGCTCCGAATCGGCGTCAACCGAAGCCGGGGGCTGGGACGGGGAGGCCGCCTCCGAAGCCCGAGGCGCATCGGCGTCGCGGTTGTCAGCTATCATAGGTTCACCTCAGAATGAGTTCGCGTTGGAAAGCGGCAGGGCAAAACGTGGGGCCGTTGATCCGGCGCCGGCGCGGGGCAGCGATGGCCCGCAGCGGAGGAGCGAGGCCCCGTCATCCGCTGGCCCGGCTCCCTTCGTAGTAGTTGCGCAGCAGGATGGCCGAGAGGTTCATGAGGAAGAGAAAGACCATCAGCACCAGGATGGCACCCGCCGCGAGGTTCTGGAATTCCTGCTGTGGGCGGGCCGTCCAGTTGAAAATCTGAATGGGCAGCACCGTGAATGCGTCCATCACGCTTGCCGGGAGGAACGCAATGAACGTGAGGGCGCCGATCATAATGAGCGGTGCGGTCTCGCCGATGGCGCGGCTGAGCGCGAGGATAATCCCGGTGAGGATGCCGGGGGCCGCGGCGGGGAGCACATGACTGCGAATGACCTGCCAGCGCGTCGCGCCGAGGGCAAAGGCGCCTTCGCGGAGGGCATCCGGAACGCTGCGCAGCGCTTCTTGCGTACTGATGACGATGATGGGGAGGATGAGCAGGCTCATCGTGAGGCTGCCCGACAGGAGGCTCCGCTCCAGCGCAAAGTAGCGCACGAACAGCGCCAGGCCGAGGATGCCGTAGATGACCGACGGGACGCCCGCCAGGTTGGCAATGTTGACCTGGATGACGCGCAGAAACCATCCCTCGGAGGCGTACTCTTCGAGATAGATCGCGGCGCCCACACCCAGCGGGACGGAGAAGAGGGCCGTTAGCCCCATGAGCCAGAGGGACCCCACAATCGCCGAGATAATGCCCGCCTCTGCCGGGTGGCGGGACGGGAAGCTCGTCAGAAACTGCCAGTCGAGCCAGGCAAGACCGGTGATCGCTACGTCGACGAGCAAGGCCGTCAGCACGATGATGCCAAACACCGTCGCTACAAAGCAGACCCCGGCGAACAGCATGCCGCGGCGCTCGCGGCGCGACAGACGAGGCGCGAAACTTGAGGAGGACGATTGGGGCATCGAGAACGGACCGTGGAGAGCGGGTGCAGCAGTGAACGATGGGATTAATAGTGCTCCCGGTAACGCCGAATGAACATGTTCGCAAACAGATTCATCCCGAGCGTAATCAGGAACAGCAGGAGGCCAACGGCGAAGAGGCTCTGGTACTCGGTCGTGCCCTGCGGCGTATCGCCGAGGCTTACCTGCACGATGTACGCCGTCATCGTCTGAATGGACTCTGACGGGTTGAGCGTGAGTTGCGGTGTGGCCCCTGCGGCGAGCGTTACGATCATCGTCTCGCCAATGGCACGGCTAAACGCGAGGATAAAACTGGCCACGATGCCGCTCAGCGCAGCGGGCACCTGGATCCGCGTCACAACCTCCAGCTTCGTCGCCCCGAGCGCGTAGCCGCCCTGCGACAAGCTCGCGGGCACCGACCGCAGCGCGTCTTCGCTGAGCGAGGCCACCATCGGAATGATCATGATGCCGACGACGAGACCGGCACTGAGCGCGTTGTACACCTGCAGTCCAGGGAGGACGGTCTGCAGCAGCGGCGTGACAAACGTGAGGGCGAAATACCCGTACACGACCGTCGGCACGCCCGCCAACAGCTCGAGCCCGGGCTTCAGCCAGGCTCGCATCGACGGACTCGCGTACTGCGAGATGTAGATCGCGCTCGCCAGGCCCACGGGCAACGCAACGAGCGACGAGATCGCCGTGATGAGCATCGTCCCGGCGATGAGCGGCCAAATGCCGTAGTGCTTCTCGACGAACTGCGGCGTCCAGCGCGTGTCACCGAAAAATTCCAGCAGCGAGACGCTCTGGAAGAACGAGATCGACTCGACCACGAGCACCGCGGCAATCGCCAGCGTCGTGATGATGGTCAGAAGCGCGCAGGCGGCGAGCGCATATTTTACGGCGCGCTCTTTCGGGCTGTGGTACAGGTTCGTCGTCAGATCAGCCTGCGAGCGGGAGGGGTCGCGCGTTTCCGGTGGTGCGTCGGAGGAGGCAGGAGTGTTCATTGGCGAGGCGTTGGGCACAGGCTCACAAACACGCGAGTTACGGCTGGACTCCCGCGGTGGTATCCGCAGGCGTGGCCGTCGTGTCGGCCCCGAGTTCTTGCTGGAGCAACTCCGACATGCGCACGCCCACGACCGATCCTTCGCCGCCGAACATGCTTCCGGTCATGCGCTTCTCGAAGCGCTGAAGCGCCAGATCGTACGCCGCATCCGAAAGCGGCACGTACCCGACCTCGCGCGCCAGTTCGCCGCCGTTGTTCAGGTAGAAGCGGATAAACGTCTGGATGGCCTCCGACTCGGCGCGGCTGGCCCGGACGTAAATAAACTCGGGACGGGCCAGCGGCTGATACTCCCCGGAATTGACCGTCTCGACCGAGGGCTTGATGCAGCCTTCGCCGTTCGTCGGATCGCCGTCGTCCACCCCCAGGAGCTTCAGCTTATTCTGGTTGGACTCGTAGTAGGCCAGTCCCAGAAAGCCCAGCGAGTTTTGATCGCCGGCCACGCCCTGCACGAGCACGTTGTCGTCCTCGCTGGCGGTAAAGGTGGCGCGGCTTGCGCCTTCCTCCCCCATGATGGCGGCCGTAAAGTAGTCGTACGTCCCACTGTCCGTGCCCGCGCCGTAGAGCTTCAGCGGGCGGTCAGGGAAGTCGGAGCGGACCTCGTTCCAGTTGTCAATCTCGCTGCCCGGCTCCCAGATGCGGCGGAGCTCCTCCACCGTGAGGCACTCGGCCCAGTCATTCTGCGAATGCACAATGATGGAGAGGCCGTCGTAGGCCACCGGCAGCTCGATGTACTGGATTCCGTTCTCGTCCGCGAGTTGCGCCTCCTCGGGGCGAATGGGCCGCGAGGCATCGCTGACGTCTGTCTCGCCGCGCACGAATTTCGAGAACCCGCCGCCCGTGCCGCTGATGCCGACCGTCACGCGGACCCGGGGGTGCTCCTTCATGAACTCTTCCGCCACGGCCTCGGTGATCGGGTACACGGTGCTCGATCCGTCAATCTGAATCGTCCCCGACAGCTGGTCGCCGGAGTCTCCCCCCCCACATCCAGCGAGGATCAACGCCATGGCGAGGAAACCGGTGCAGGCGGTAAGCCAGCGCGAAGACAGCAAATATGCTTCCATGAGAGACGAACGGTTGATGAGTGTAGTTGATGAGATGAGATCGATCTCCGACATGCACGCTATTCTTTAAACCGATACCCGACTCCTTTCACCGTTTCGATGTAGTCGCTCCCGATTTTCTCTCGGATCTTGCGCACGTGCACGTCCACCGTGCGGTCGACGACGTACACGTCGGGTCCCCACACCTCGTCGAGGATCTCCTGGCGGGAGAACACCTTGCCGGGGTGCGAGGCAAGAAAGTACAGCAGTTCAAACTCTTTGCGAGGCATCCGCATCTCTTTCTCCTCCCCGTTGACGCCCTGGTAGACGAGATACCGGTCGCGGTCGATGCGAAGATCGTGAACGGAAAGCTGGTCGGGCGGAACCTCGTAGCGACGCGCGCTCCGCAGTAATGCCTTCGCCTGGCTCACGATCACAGACACCGAGACCGGCTTGCCGAGGTAAATGTCGGCGCCTACGTCGAGGCCTTCCACCTGATCCTCCTCCTCGGTTCGGGCCGTCAGCATCATGACGGGAATCGTGCGCAGATGCGCGTCCTGGCGCAGGCGGCGGCACATCTCCACGCCGTCCATCTTCGGCATCATGATGTCCAAGATGACGAGGTCCGGCATGTGCTCGCGGGCCTGCTCCAGCCCCGCCACACCGTCGCGCGCAAGGAGGACGCGAAAGTCTTCCTGCTCCAAGTTGTACTCCAGCAGGTTGAGCAGATCTTCTTCGTCGTCCACCACCAGGATGGTGGGCGCCTCAGTGCCTCGGCGTTCCTGCTCCACGGCGACACTTTAGGTTGTTAGAGGACCAGTGCAGACACTCGTTACGGAAAAAGATGTACCTTCGGCACACGACATCTGTTGTTATCGAACCTTTATCTTCATTGCCGCTGTCGTACCAGCCCTGCATTCTTCGCATCCCCTTCGCACATCCGCGCTCAACCGCAACAACTCCTCTCCAGTGCATGGGATGTTCGTGCAGGTGGTGTTCTGCCAGAGGCCTACCGCGGCCCTCGGCATCCACGTTGAAGGCATTGCGTTGAGGGCCTTGCTGCGCCGAAAGGTGCGGTGCGTCCTCTCGGCTAGTCCCAGCCCGAGGGCGAAACGGACGTCCCCCCGGAGGTGCAGGCGACGTGGGGGGCGGTTTCTGGTTTCCCGCTTCAAGTTTCTGGTTCGTAGTGGGTGTTCCGGCAATCAGAAACCGGAGGCCAGAAACCAGGGAGCGACAACCAAAGACCGACAACTAGAAACTCAGTGCCGTTGCAGCTGGGTGAGGACGTCGTCGAGGCGGTTCAGGACGTCGTTCGTTTCGTCGAGCACGTCGGCCGTAGAGGGCGACTCGCGCCCTGTGATGCGCTTGCGCAGGCGCGCTTCGTCTTCGGCGTCGTACAGCGAGCGCGTGCCGCCGTACAGCACGTCGGCACGGAGAGACAGGCCATGCCGGTGCAGGGTCGGGGCGATGTCAGTGGCGTTCCGGCGGAAGTAGCGGAGCGTCGCCCGATAGGCGCGCTCGGCCACGTCGTGCCGGTTCCGAAAGCTGAAGATGTTGGAGAAGAAGAGGTCGGCGTCTTCCGGATCCGGCTCGATGAGAAGCAGATCGGCGTCGGGATGCGTGTGCTCGTACTTCTTGAAGCCGGTTTGCTTGCGGGAGTCGACAAGGGCACGGAATGTCTGAGAGAGGACGGAAGGCAGTCCGTGATCGGCCAGGCTGTAGGTAGGGTGCTCGGTGAGCAGCCGCTTGGCATGCTCCTCCATCTGAAGCCGCACCGGGACGATCGGGTTGATGCAGAACAGCAGATCGGCCCCCGCGTTGAGCGCCACGCTAGCGTGCATGGTGCGCCGCGCCACCCCGTCAATGTACTGGCGTCCGTTGATTTCAACCGGGCAGTACAGTCCGGGCAGCGCCGTGGAGGCCTGAATGGCCTTCGAGATGGGCACGTCGTCGAGCCCCGGCTCGCCGAACACTGTCAGGTCGGCCGTGTCGAGGTGCATCGTTACAACCCGCAGCAGCGGGCCGAGCGTGCGGAAGTCGTTCGTGCGGTCAGAGGCATCGAGGGCATCGCGCAGGAAGACCTCCAGCGGGGTGTTGTCGAAAAATCCGCTGGGCAGCGCCGTTCCGAAGGTGGAGAGCAGCCCGAGCAGCGACAGGTCACCGGGGTTCGACGCGTAGTAGGTGAGCGTCGACAGCAGCCGCCGGGGCAGTTGACGAATGCGTCCGAGGTACTCCCCGAAGGCCGGCTTGAAGAGCACCTCAGGCTCCAGATTCAAACGGGGGTCATACGCCTCCGAGACGATGGCCCGGCTGAGCGTACGGGCCGAAACGCCGTTGGCCAGCAGTGCCCCTACGAGCGCCCCTGAACTGACACCGACGTACATGTCGAGGTCATGGAGGTCGACCCCCTGCACCGCGTCGTCGATGGCGCATAGGGCTCCTACTTCGTAGATCGCCCCTTCGACCACACCGCCCGCACAGGCAAGTCCGATCGTGGCGCGACCTGCGGTTCCGTTTTGCTGCATATTAAGCCGGGTTGGATAAAGGGTTTGCCCGCATGCCGTATCGATCCATCACGGAAGCGGTTCCGGCCTTGGGCCAACCGGGAGGGGACCCTCGTCGGGAAGGCCCCCTCCGTTGCGACTGGCGTTCGGGAGCCCGTTATGCGTTGTTGCTTTCGTCGTCGGTATCGTCGGCACCGCCCTCATCGAGCGCCGAAGCAAGCTTATCGACTTGCTCCGACAGCTTGCTCACTTGGTCGGACAGGCGGTCAACCTCCTTGCGGGTCGGAACGCCGAAGCGCTCCATGGCCTGGTTCACCGTGTCGGTAAAGAACATGCTGGTTTCTTCACTGGCTTCCTCGATCCGCTTCAGGGCCTCTTCGCCCTGCTTCTCAGCCTCCTCGCGGGCCTTCTCAAGCCGTTCACGGCGAGACTCCTCGAAGTTCTTGCCACGGTCTATGAGGTCGTTGAACATTTCGGTGCCCTTTTCTTCGACTGTCGCCAGGGCTCCCAGGCCGGCCAGCCACACGTCGCGGCCGCGTTGGGTGAATTCACTTTGCAGTGTGTCGTCAGACGATTTCTTTTCTTCGGTCATGAGACTCAAGAGTTTGGTTGGGACGTTGAGCGAAGATGGAGATCAAGATGCGTTCTCGTTGGAGACCAGCGTCTCCACGCCGTCCTCATCGGAGGCCTCCTGCGCCCGGTGCTTGTCGAGCAGTTCGGACAGCTGGCCCTCCAGCGTGCGGAGCTTGGTTCGCAGCTCGTCGAGTTCCTCGGCCTGCGGCCCCTGCACAATGCGCCGGAATCGCTCCACGGACGTGTGGACCAGGTCGTCGATCGTCGATCGGATCTGATCCAGCCCCGTGTCGAGCGCCTCCCCGCTGCGGCGAAGCAGCGTGTGTAGCAGTTCGGACGGCAGCACGTGGTTGCCCTCTCGGCCCTCTTCCAGGATGATCTGCGTGAGGGTCTGCGCCGTCAGGTCTTCGCCGCTGGCGTTGTCGATCACCTGCACGGTTTCGCCCTCGCGAACCAGTTCGGCAATGTCGCTCAGCGACACGTACTGGCTGGCCTCCGTGTCGTACAACTTGCGATTCTCGTATCGCTTGATGCGTCGGGCCATACTGAACAACAGGTCAGAGAGATCGGAGTCGATGCACATAACGCACCGCGTTATGTCTGTTTATTTTGACGCACCGTGTTACAAATTGATCCATCCTTGCACACTGCGGTGCAGGACAGCCCCGGGGCGGCTCGCACAGATTTGAACCGAGCGGACCGCGCTCCGTATCTTCCGAACGCCGCTCCCGGGTCGTTGCGCACCGTCGTGAATCCGCGGCCTCGCAGGACGCGCCCGGTTCCCGCTTCCTTTGTCCGATCGTTTTTTCCTCTATGAAGCATCCCTCCCCCGTCGAAGAAGAACTGATCGAGGAGTTCGGCAATCTGTACGAGTCCTATGGCTTCAAGCGCCTGCAAGGACTGATCGTGGGTCTGCTCCTCACGCAGCCCGACCCCATCTCACTTGATGACATGGTCGAGCTTCTAAACCACTCAAAAGGCCCAATTTCGATCGCCGTCCGCCGCCTGGCCGACATCGGACTGGCACGCAAAGTCAACGGACCCGTCAACCGCCGCAACTACTACGTGGCCCACTCCGACCTCTTCCACAACAATTTCAAGTTCAACATGGCGACGGTCCGCAAAAATCGGGAGCTGGCCAATCGCTTCCTGGCGCGCATCCAAGCTGAGGACCACGAAGAGCCGGGGGAGACGATCAAGAATTTGGAGCACATGCAGGCGTTTTACGAACTGATGGAATCCTTCTACGAGGACTTCTCCGAGAAGTGGAAGGCCGTCAAGCGGGAGCGGCTGCGAGAAGAGCCCGTCGGGGAATAGCCCCGCACCCACCAGCATTAATCCATCCTTGACATTTTCGGAAGCGCTTTTTAACCTGGACGTTGCGTTTGGAAAATTGCAAATATGAGAAACGAACGCGGCCCGTTGCCCGGACAGCGCGGGCAGATGAGGTTTTGGCCGCTACGTTTGCAGAATTCCAAACGATCAAAACGAACCGATGCCACCGATTCACCGCTACTGAAAAACTACGGGAGGTATTTGCCATGATTCGTCTGCTTCGCACCCCCTGGATGATCCTGACCTGTGCGCTGCTTCTCGGACTCGGAGCGTCGCCGGCGTGGGCGCAGGACACCGGGATCCTGCGCGGAACGGTGATCGACAGCGACACGCAAGACCCACTCGTGGGCGCCAACGTGGTGCTGCGCGCGCTCAACCGCGGCACGAGTGCCGACGCCGAGGGGTCGTTCGTGCTCCGCGACGTGCCGACCGGCACGTACACGGTTCAGATCTCGTTTGTGGGCTACAACCAGGAAACACGCTCCGTCACGATCCGCGGAGGGAGCACCACCACGATCGACGTGGCGCTGGAGCCGTCGGCGTTCGTGGGGGAAGAGCTCGTCGTGACCGGCTCGAAGCAGCAGGAGAAGCTGCTGGAGGCGCCCGTGACTGTCGAGGCCATCTCGGCGCAGGATCTGGAGACGAGCGGCGGCGGCACCTACCTCTCGGCCCTTTCCAACCTGAAGGGCATCGACTTCGTCAACGTGGGCATCAACGGGCAGGGCATCTCGGCGCGCGGGTTCAACAACCACTTCAACACGCGCATGCTGCAGATGAAGGACGGGCGCGTGGCGCAGCTTCCGGGCACGGGCCTGCCGCAGGGCAACTTTCTGCCCACCTCGCAGCTCGACGTGAAGACGATCGAGGTCGTCGTCGGCCCCGCGTCGGCGCTGTACGGACCGAACGCGCACACCGGCGTCGTCAACGTCATCACGAAAGACCCGTGGGACGAGTCGGGCGTGGCGCTCGACGTGCGCGGCGGACAGCAGGACCTCCTCGACCTGAATGCGCGCGCTGCCGGCACGATCAGTGAGAACGTCGGCTGGAAGGTAACCGGGCAGTTCCTGCAGGCCACCGACCACAAACCGCCCACCGGCGGCCCCAACGCCTCGGCGTCCGACTCCACCCACTTCTTCGGCACCCCGTTCAACGAGCGTGATCTCGTCGAGGACTACGACATCGAGTCCATTCGCACCGAGGGCAGCCTTTACTACAAATTCGGCGGCTGGACCGCATCGGGGGCGTACGGCTTCTCGCAGAACGACAACTTCGGCCTCACCAACAACGGCCGCAACCGCATCGCCGACTGGCAGGTGCAGTACCAGAATCTCCAGCTCAGCAGCGACCACTGGTTCATCCAGGGCACGCATACGTCGAACGACGCGGGCGACACGTATCAGATCAACGGCGTGGCGGCCGGTGCAACGGCCATTTTTGCCGGCGCGCTGGAGAACGGAGCCTCCCCAAGCGAAGCCCGTCAGCAGGCGCTGAGCCAGCTTCCGTCGCTTCGGGACGCCAACACGTTCGTGGATCGCGGCGAGCTGTGGGACTCCGAAGTCCAGTACCGAAACACGTTTGACGTGGGCACCGGCACGCTCGACCTCGTGACGGGCGGACAAATTCGCGAATTCCAGCCCGACTCGGACGGCACGTTCCTCGCCGACGCCAACGACGAGGACATCGACGCAACGGAGGTGGGCGGGTACGTGCAGCTCGACTACCGCCCGACCGACAAGATTCGCATCAACACGGCGGCGCGCGTGGACAACCACAGCAACTACGACACGCAGTTCAGCCCGAAGGCCGCGCTTGTCTACACCGTGGCCCCGAACCAGAACGTCCGTGTCGGCTTCAACCGGGCCTTTAAGAGCCCGACCGTGCTGGAAAGCAACCTGTTCATCGCCGTCCCGGGACTGGGCAACGTCTTCCGCGGCAACATTGACGGGTACACCGTACGCAACGGCCCCACGACGGGCGCCGAGCTTGTCAACGAAGTCGATCCGCTCGATCCCGAAGAGGTCAACTCGCTGGAGGTGGGCTACAAGGGCGTGTTCGGGCGCCGCGTGTTTGTCGACCTCGTGGCGTACAACTCGTGGTACGAGAACTTCATCAGTCCGCTCACGAACGTCGCCAATCCGGCTACCGGCTCGTTTGCATTCCAGGACGGGCAGCTCGTGGACGGGTCCGGCTTTCTCTGGACCTACTTCAACTTCGGCGAGGCGACCGTGCGCGGTCTCGACCTCGGGCTCGAGGTGCAAGCCAACGACCACCTCAACCTGTCCGGCAGTCTCTCGCTCATCGACTTGGCCGACTTCGACCAGGGCGACGCACAGCAGGAGCTGCTGCTGAACGTGCCCGAGACGAAGCTCAAAGGCTCGGTCACGGTGCGCGACCTCGGCGTGGACGGCTGGTTTGCCAGCCTCTCGGGCCGGTGGAAGAGCGCGTACGAATTTCGCTCGGGCTTCTGGGACAGCGCCAACTTCTACGACGACGGCGAGGTCCCCAGCCGTTTCACCGCGAGCCTCACCGCCGGCTACACCGTGCCAGAAACGGGCGTGAGCGTGAAGGCCAGCGTCACCAATCTGTTTGACACCGAGCGCGTTGACGTGCTGGGCGCGCCCGTCACCGAGCGCCTGATCTGGGTCTCGGCCACGTACACGCTGGACGGCCTTCGATTTTGAGTGATGTGTGATTCGTGATGCGTGACGCGTAATGCATGACAGGACACAGGCACTGATTTTTTCGTCGCTCTAATGCACAACCCCAATCCCCATGAGCACCCCTAAAGGACAGCTTGCCGGAAAGACCGCTATCATCACCGGTGGAAGTCGCGGCATCGGACGCGCAACGGCGCGCCGGTTCGTCGAGGAGGGTGCATCCGTCGTGATCGCCGACGTGAACGACGAGCAGGGCCAGGAGACCATGCAGGCCCTGACAGACGCAGGCGGAGCGGTCCGGTTCGTACGCACCGACGTGACCGACACCAAGCAGGTGCAGGCCCTGATGGATGCCGCCGTCGACGCATTCGGGACGATCGACATCCTCGTCAACAACGCTGGCATCACGCGCGACGCGACGCTCACGAAGATGAGCGAGGAGGCGTTCGACCAGGTCGTCGAGGTCAACCTCAAGGGGGTGTTCACCACGACGAAGGCCGCGGTCCCGCACATGGCGGAAAACGGCAGCGGTCGCATTCTGAACGCGGCCTCCATCGTCGGGCGCTACGGCAACTTCGGGCAGACGAACTACGTGGCGTCGAAGTCGGGCGTTATCGGCATGACGAGGACGTGGGCGCGTGAACTGGGCCGCGATGGCATCACCGTCAACGCCGTAGCGCCCGGCTTCGTCGAAACCTCGATGGTCGACACCGTGCCCGAGGAGGTGCTCAATCACTTCGTGGACCGCACCCCGCTCGACCGCCTCGGGCAGCCTGAGGACGTGGCCAACGCCTACTGCTTCCTCGCCAGCGACGCCGCCGCCTTCATCACCGGCGCCGTGCTGTCGGTCGACGGCGGGCTCGTGCTGTAGCGTTGTGTGTTGCGTGTTGTGCGTTGTGGGTTACGGGGCGCGAGCCGGGCACTCTCGTGCTCCCACTCCCCCATGCCCCCGCTCTCCCACGCTCCCAGGCCTCCAAAGCGTCCACAGCCTGATCCGTGCCTCAGCGTCCGCCGTTCCAATAACCCATGTCCAGGGACTCCAACCCCATGCGCACCGCCACGATCATCGGGACCGGGCTCTACGCGCCGGAGCGCGTTGTGCCGAATTCGTACTTCAACGAGCTGTACGGCGAGGACGTCGACAGCTTTCTCCGCGCGAACCGCAACATCGAAGAGCGCCGCTATGCGGCGGAGGACCAGGCAACATCCGACCTTGCGACCGAGGCCGCACGGGATGCGCTCGACGACGCGGGCATCGAGCCGGAGGACGTGGACCTCATCGTGCTCTCGACGGACACGCCCGACTTCCTCTCTCCCTCCACGGCCGCCGTCGTGCAGGACAAGCTCGGCGCGGGGAACGCCGGGACGTTCGACCTCAATACGGCGTGTGCGGGGTTCGTGACGGCGCTCGACACCGGGCGCAAGTTCGTGGAGGCCGACGACCAGTACGACCATGTGCTCGTCCTCGGCGCGTACCTGATGAGCCGCTTCATCGACTACGACCAGAAGAACACCGCCTCGCTCTTCGCCGACGGCGCGGGCGCGGCGGTGCTGTCCCCCACCCCCAGGGATCGGGGCATCCTCACGTCCGTTCTCAAGTCGGAAGGCCAGTACCACGACTACATGGGCATCTACGACGGCGGGGCGGCGTCTCCGGTCACTGGCGCGGGCGAGCGCACCCAGCGGCTCGAGTTCCGCAAGGCGTTTCCGGACGACTTCAACCCGGACCACTGGACAAGCCTCGTCCGCACCCTGGCGGACCGCCTCGACGTGACACCGCAGGACGTGGACCGCTACTTCTTCACGCAGATCAACGTCGAGAGCATCCGCGAGACGCTCGACCGCCTCGACCTGCCGCACGACCGCGCGCACAACGTGATGGACCGCTTCGGCTACACGGGCAACGCCTGCATCGCCATGAGCCTTGCGGATGCGGTTGATCAGGACCTCCTGAACGACGGCGACCTCGTCTTCCTCATCGCCTCCGGCGGCGGCGCCGCGATTGCGGGCATGGCGCTGCGATGGGGGGCGGTGCCGGCTGGTGCCGGGGTGGAGGGGTAAAGGGATGGAGGGGTGGATGATTTCTCGCCCACTCTGCACCTTCATCCTTCCACCCTTCCACACTTCCAACCATCCACACGCGAAGCAACAGCGCAGCCAATGATCGCATGGGGCTTCTTTTTGGTGTACCTGGCGGCGGTGAGCGTCGCGGCGTTCGTCGGGATCCAGAAGGTATCGGGGTTTGCCTCGTTCTCGGTGGGAAGCCGGGAGGTGAGCCCCGTGTTCGTCGGTCTGTCGCTCGCGGCCAATCTGACGAGCGCAGCGACCTTCGTCATCAATCCCGGGCTGATCTACCTCTACGGAATCAGCGGCATGATCGGGTATGCCGTGGCACTGCCGCTGGGCGTATTCGTGGGGCTCATCGTTTTCTCGAAGGCCTTCCGCCGCGTGGGCGACAAGGTGACGGCCCTCACTGTGCCGCAATGGATCGGCGACCGCTTCGGCGACCGGCGGCTGACGGTGTTCTTCGCCGTGGCGAGCCTCCTGCAGATCGCCTTCCTCGTGCTCATCACCGTGGGCATCACGCGCGTCCTGTCGAGCGTGCTGGAAGTGCCGATGCTCGTCGCCATGGCCATGACGATCGGCATTCCGCTCGTCTACATCATGTTCGGCGGCGCGAGCGCGCACACGCTGACGAACGCGGCGCAGGCCATCCTGATGATCGTGGTTGCCGTCCTGCTCCTCGGCTCCGGCGCTCACTATTTTGCGGACGGCATCGGCGGCTTCCTCAACAAGCTCACCGCCGTCGATCCCCTGCTCGCACAGCCCACCAATCCGGAAAGCCTGCTCTTCCGCGACTGGTTTGAGGTTGCGTTCTGCAACGTCCTGATCGGCATCGCGATCGTCAACCAGCCGCACGTGATGTCGAAGGCGCTCTACCTGGAGGATGAGTCGGACGTCAACGCCTACCTCACGACGGGCATCCTCGTGCTCGTGCTCTTCTTCGCGGTGATTGCCGTCGGCCTCTACGCGCGGCTCCTGATGCCGGACGCCGGCCTGGAGCCCGACGCTGTGGTGCCGACCTACATCGTGGAGGTGTTCTCCCCCGTCGGCCGCTCGGTCATCCTCATCGGCCTCGTGGCCGCGGGCTTCTCGACGATGGAGGGCCTGCTCGTCGCGCTCTCCACGATCTTCTCGAACGACATCTTCCGCCCGCTCGCCAAACGGCACGGCGAGTACACGGACGCCGAGATCGACGACCATGCCGTCCGCTACAGCCGGTACTTCCTCGCCGGCCTCGTCCCGGTCGTCGCGCTCATCTCGTACGGGCAGATTTACAATCCCGAGCTGTCGGTCGCCATCTTCGGGCAGAACGGCGTCTATGCGCTTTTCTCGGCCACCTTCGTGCCGATCCTCTTCGGCATCTTTTCGGACCGCATGACGAAGGGCGCCGTCCTCGCTGCCGCCGTCACGGCCCTCGTCGT
>CAYFSC010000031.1:0-22471 GCA_964345695.1 uncultured Rhodothermales bacterium
GTGGCCTGTCCCCCCTTCGAGATCGCGACGACGTACGGCTCATCCGGCGCGTCCTCGTGGTTTTCGCTTTCCTCGTCGAAGAGCTGCCCCTGCTCGGTCGGGTTGGGCGGCACCGGGTTGGGCAGCACGCGGTCGTCGAAACTCACGACACCGACGACGCGCTCGCCGTCGTCGAACGAGAAGAGCTTCTGCACGGGGTCGCCATAGCCGGTTGTGCTCGGGATGTCGGCGATGCGCGTGGTGTAGCACGTGCCGTAGTTGGTGAAGAAGCCGACCGTCGCCCGCGTGGAGCCGGGCAGCACCCAGCCGACCTCATCGCCGTCGCGCACCCGGATCGAGTCGATCTCGGTGTAGGAGCCCTGACGCTTGACCCATCCCTCGCGCGTGACGATCACGAACACGTCTTCGTCGATGATGTAATCGCGCTCGGTGTACTCGATCTCGGCGTCCGGCCCCGCGATCGTGCTGCGGCGCGCGTCGGCGTACTCGTCGCGGATCTCCCGAAGCTCGGACTTGATCAGTGTCCACCGCTCGCCCTCGTCGTCGAGCAGCGCGCGGATCTCGGCCGCCTTCTTCCGCTTCTCCTCCAGCTCCTCGCGGATGGCCTCGATCTCCATCTGCGAGAGCTTGTACAGCTTCGTCTCCAGAATCGCGTCGGCCTGCGTCTCGTCCAGCCGGAACCGATGCCGGAGCCGCTGTGAGGCGTCCTCCTTGTTCTTCGAGGCGCGGATGATCTTGATCGCCTCGTCCAGGGCATCGAAGATGATTTCGAAGCCTTCGAGCAGGTGGATGCGCTTCTCCAGCTTGTCCAGCTCGTGCTCCAGGCGCCGGACCACGACCTCCATCCGAAAGTCGAGGAAATGCCGCAGGATGTCCGTTAGATTCACGCGCTCCGGCTGCCCGACCTCCACGTCGTCGGTCGGCACGAGGCATGTCAGGTTGACGTGGAAGCGGTGCTGCAGCTTCGTGTGCTTAAAGAGGTAGGCCATCGCCGCCTCGGCGTCGGAGCCGCGTTTCAGCTCCAGCACGATGCGCACGTCGTCGGTCGACTCGTCGCGGACGTTGGAGAGCTGCGGGACGTTTTCGTCGGCAATGTGGTCCGCGATCTCCTCGACAATCTTGCTCTTGTCGACGCCGTACGGAATCGACTCGATGATGGCGCGGGTCTTGCCCTTCATGCGGTACTCGCCGCGCATCTCGATCGTCCCCTTCCCCGTTTCGTAGATCTCCTCGATCTCCTCCGTCGTGTTGAGGATGCGCGCCCCGGTCGGGAAGTCGGGTCCCTGGATGTGGTTTTTCACCAGGGTCGACACGCGGGCGTTCGGCGAGTCGATCATGTAGATGGCCGCATCGATCACCTCGCCCAGGTTGTGCGGCGGAATGTTCGTGGCCATGCCGACGGCAATGCCGCTTGCGCCGTTGACGAGCAGGTTCGGAAACTTCGACGGCAGGACGACGGGCTCGGACGTGGTGCCGTCAAAGTTCGGCCGGAAATCGACCGTGTCCTTCCGGATCTCCTGCAGCATGTCCATCGACAGCGGACGGAGCTTCGCCTCCGTGTACCGCATGGCGGCCGGGTTGTCGCCGTCCAGCGAGCCGAAGTTGCCGTGCCCGTCCACGAGCGGCGCACGCAGGGAGAAGTCCTGCGCCATCCGCACCATGGCGTCGTAGATGGCCTGATCGCCGTGCGGGTGATACTTCCCCATCGTGTCGCCGACGACGGTCGCGCTCTTGCGATGCCGCTTGTCCGGATAGAGCCGGAGGTTGTTGAACATCGCATACAGGATGCGGCGCTGCACCGGTTTCAAGCCATCGCGGATGTCAGGGAGCGCACGGCTTGTGATGACCGACAGGGCGTAGTTCAGATACCGCTTGCGGGCGGTTTCGTGAAGGGGAATTGTTTTCGTGACGGGCATTTGTCTTTGCTTTCAATAACGGACGTTTCGGCGCACACACATAGTTTACTCACACGTGCGACCAGATACAAGCCTGCTTTAGGTCGATTTTCGGGGGAGAGACTGGAAAGTTGGAGTTTCCCCGACGGATGCTCGTGCGGAAAAAGTTATCTTGCAATAACGGCGCACCACTGTCGATCTTCTCCCCTGGAACGACGACCCGTCCCCTCAACCGTTCCCCCTCAGGCGGGCATCGTTCATTGACCGTCATCCAATCGATTCCCCGGCTGCCAATCAGTACGCGAGGGTAAAGTAGTCCTCCTCCCGGTCGGCGTGCAGTTGCAGGAGGTTGGCTCGCGCGAGGCGAACCAGCGTATCGGAGGCTTCCTGCGGAGAAATGTCAGCCAGCTTGGCAAACTCGGCCACCGTGATGCGCCCGTAATCGTCGAGATAGCGCATGAGCAACGACTCGGTCTCGCCAAACTGAAAGGTGATGCCAGTCTCTCCTTGGCGCTCGTGCATCATTTGGATGGACTCTGGGCTGGCTTCCACGCTCATCTCCTCGACGCGAACGTACGCCGTTCCGTCTCCGTGTATGCCGTCGCTACCGGGGATCAAATGGTGGGGTTTCTGGGAGCTCTCGGGGACACTCACCAGAATGACGTCCCGTCCAGTCTGGGTGTAGATACGCTCGGTGGAGTACTCCACGGGGGGCGACACGTGGCGGCGCATGGCTCGATCCAGCACGAACTCCTCCTCGGCAGCATCGTCCACACCAGCGATCGTCCCGTCGTCCGACACGCCAAGCAGGATGCGGCCGCCCTGCGTGTTGGCCAGAGCAATCATCTCTTTCGCAATCCGCTCGCCGTGCGGCACTTTGTGCTTGAACTCGAGGGAGATTCCCTCGCCCAACGAGACCAATTGCTTCAGCTCTTGAAGCGTCATAACATGATGAGGCCGGGAAGTGAGAGGGCGAGTACGAGGGCCTCCGGCCGCAGGGTCGTGCGTCGCAGCACGGAGAAAGACCTCAGCAGAGGGTTGGTTCGGCCGCAACGCCCGTTAACTGCTGGACGACGCGGCCGTAGGGTCCTGCAGAGCCGCTGGACGCCAGTGCTCGTGCTTGGCACTTCGGGTCATCAGCGTTTCCATCATTTCGTGGGGGCGCTGGCCCCGAAACAGAACGGCGTACACCGCCTCAGTAATGGGCATTTCCACGTCGTGCTTCTGGGCAAGGTCGTGAATCGACTGGGTCGTGCGGACGCCCTCGGCCACCATGTCCATGCCAGCCAGCACCTCATCGAGCGTCTTTCCACGGCCGATCTCTTCGCCGAGATGCCGATTGCGGCTGTGCTGGCTCATGCACGTCACGACCAGATCACCGATCCCGGTGAGCCCCGCAAACGTCTGCGGGTTCGCGCCCATGACCCGTCCCAGCCGACGGATCTCAGCGATGCCGCGCGTTACGAGGGCCGCCTTGGCGTTGTCGCCGTATCCCACTCCGTCGCTGATGCCGGCAGCAATGGCCAGCACGTTTTTGGCCGATCCGCCGATCTCCA
Source organism: uncultured Rhodothermales bacterium (assembly GCA_964345695.1). Taxonomy (GTDB): domain Bacteria; phylum Bacteroidota; class Rhodothermia; order Rhodothermales; family Salinibacteraceae; genus CAYFSC01. The sequence continues at coordinate 3,452 of CAYFSC010000031.1, forward strand.
CGCCGATCACGTCTGTGTTGACGTACACCCGAAGGCGGTCGGTCAGGAAGGCCTTCTGGATGCGGTGGGCGAGATCCGCCGAGGGGGCGGCAGCGACGACTGTGGTAGGACGATTTTCGGCCACTTCCTCAGCGTGGCTCGGGCCGTACAGCGCACCGATCCGCTCGGGCCTCCCGAGAACGTCGGCTAGGACCTGCGACATGGTCATGAGGGTGTCGTTCTCGATGCCCTTCGCCAGCGAGACGATTGTTTCGTCTCCCGACAGATGCGGACGCACTTTCTGGGCGAGATCCCGCATGCCCTGCGAGGGAACGGCGAAGGCTACCATCGGAGCAGCAGATACCGCCGTCCCCAGATCCGTGACGATGTTTACGCTATGGGGAATCTCGACCTCCGGCAGGTAGGTCGGATTGTGACGAGAGGCGGTCATGCGGGCGGCCGCTTCCGCATTGCGCGTCCAGAGGGTGATGGTGCGAGCCGCTTGCGCCAGATGCACGGAGAGCGCCGTTCCCCAGCTTCCGGCCCCCAAAATCGTCAGTGGTGCAGGCATGGTGCCGTGTGGAAACGATACAGCGGACAAGTGATCGGGCGGGGCCGCGCAGTCGGGCGCCGTGCGTTTTCTCCTCGGCCGGTCTCTAAAGCGTGGGCACGAGCGACCCTACGCTTCCAGCTCACCGCGTCCTCGCATGCCCTCGGCAGGACGGAACGAGCTCACCTGATTCTCGGTGCCGCGCAGCAGCCGCTTGATATTGGACTGGTGCGCCACGATGATCGCCAAGGCAAGGACCCCGCCGAACACGATCAGGCTCGGGTCCTCGGCGGCGCCAAACACATACCGACGGATCGCCACGATGGTCGGGAACGCAATCGACGCGGTGATGGACGCCAGAGATACGAACCGCGAGGACAGCAGCACGATGGCAAACACGGCGAACGTGAGCAGCGTCGAGATCGGCGTGAGCGCGAGGAGGATGCCTGCCGCGGTGTTCACCCCCTTGCCCCCGTTGAAGTTCGCAAACACCGGAAACATGTGCCCTATCACGGCCGCGAGCCCGGCGATCAAGCCAACCACGGTGCCTGTCTCCCACGAAGCCGCACCGAGCGAAGGAACCGGGTCGATGCGTACGTACTGCGCGATCACTCCGGCCGAGAGCGCACCTTTGCCCATGTCAATGATGGTGGCTGTGACGCCGGCCTGCCATCCGACGACGCGAAAGGCATTGGTGGCCCCAGCGTTTCCGCTGCCGTACTTCCGGATGTCGACACCATACAACCCCTTGCTAGACCACAGGCTCCCCGGAATGGAGCCGACGAGATAGCTGAGGAGGATGATGACAACGAGCGACCACATGGCAACGAGCGACCTGTGAGAGAAGGATGCAAATCAAAGAAGAAGGCAGGAGGTCGGACAGAGGGGCAGGATAGGCAGGGCCTTCATCCGGCGCATCGCATTGGGGACCCCAGCCAAGCAATGATGCCGTTCTTACCGGCGCGAACGGTCGCTTGGTTCCGTGCAGGCGACGCAAGAATCCTACGAGGCACGCTCGACGCGCCCGATGCGGACGGCGGTTTCCCCCTTCTCCTTCAGCGTTTGGCGAGCGGCGCGTGCTTGGTCGGGGCGAACGACCGCCACCAGTCCCACACCGAGGTTGAACGTCCGCCGCAGATCGGCCTCGGGCACGTCGCCGTGGCGCTGAATCAAGTCGAAGATGGCGGGGCGCGTCCAGGCGTCGTAGTCGATCACCGCCCGGGTGCCGTCCGGAAGCACGCGGCGGACGTTCCCTGGCAGCCCGCCGCCGGTCACATGCGCGACGGCCTGCACCTGTCCGGCCCCAACCAGCGCCTGAATGGCTCCCAGATAGGACCGGTGAACCGTCAACAGAGCATCGCCGATGCTTTGGCCGCCCAGCGCCTTCGGGGTGGACGTGACATCGTAGCGGTCAAACAGCACCGTGCGCGCAAGAGTGTATCCATTGGTGTGGAGCCCTGTCGAGGGCAGCCCGAGGAGCACATCGCCCGGCTCCACGCGATCGGCCTTCAGGATGTTCTCCTTGTCCACCACGCCCACGACTGTCCCCACCAGATCGAAGTCATCGGCGCCGTACACGTCGGGCATCTCGGCAATCTCCCCTCCGACAAGCGCGCATTGGTTGTCTGAGCAGGCCGTGGCAAAGCCGCGGACGATGTCTTCTGCCACGTCCGGGTCGAGGGAGCCAACGCCATAGTAATCCAGGAAGTAGAGCGGTGTGGCCCCGCACACTGCGATGTCGTTCACACAGTGGTTGACGAGGTCCTGCCCCACGGTGTCGTAGCGCTCAGCCCGGGCGGCCACCTTCAGTTTCGTGCCCACCCCGTCGATGCTGGAGACCAGGACCGGGTGGGTCACCGACGAAAGGTCCAACTCGAAGAAGGAGCCGAAGGCCCCGATGTCTTCCAGAACTCCGGGCGTAAAGGTCTCCCGAACCATGGGCCCGATGCGATCGACGGCCTCATCGCCCGCGTCGATGTCAACCCCCGCTTCCTTGTACGTGGTCATGAATATCGAACGTCGGTTGGCGTGCAGTCAGTGAAAGGAGAAGGCCGAGTAGCGCCTCGTTCGGCCCCCAAACCCAGGGTGGACTACCGAACGAGCGCCCGCAGGCCGAGATCGCTGACCACCTGCCGCGTGGCCGGAAGGTCGGCCGATGTTGTTTTCAGATCGTTCAGCAGCCGCTCCAATGTTTGCGGCGTGTCCACGTCATACCACTTGGGCAGCACAGTCAGGCGAGCGTCGGTCTTTTCCACGCGGGCCAAGGTGTCTCGAAAGACCCGCGGGTGGCTGTAGGTCATGCCTTCGAAGAGAGCGGGATAGAACGCATTCATGCCGATCAGGTAGTAGCCGCCGTCCTCGCTCGGACCGATGCAGAGCGAGCGGTCTTGTCCCAGCACCTGGAAGGCTTTTCGGAGATACGCAGACGGAAGGGTGGGGTGGTCCGTTCCGATCACGCAGCAGCGGTCGTAGGTCCGAAGGGATGCCTCGAACGCGTTCCGCATGCGTGCGCCGAGCGATGCGCCTTCCTGCGCCACAACCGGCACCGCGTCGGGAACCAGATCGAGGCCGCCCTCCGGCACGGGCGGCGCCAGATACAAACGGACGTCGACCGGCAGCGAGGTGTACTGCGCGAGCGCGTCGGAAAGAAACGCCTTGTACAAACGCGCGGCCTCCTCTGCTGTGAGCACCGGCGTGAGTCGCGTTTTCACGTTTCCCGGACGGGGAACCTTCGCGAAGACGAGCAGGGCATCAGTCATCCGGACGCGGCGTGCAGGTGGTGGAAGTCAGAAACAATGGCAGCGGGGAAAAGCCGTCGGGGAGCGGACCCCGGTCCGGCGCGCTTGCTCAAGCGCCGACGCCAACCTCGGCATCGAGAGCACGGAACGCAAACTTATCCGCGCATCCGCTGGAGGGTGTCGTGAAGGGCATCGAGGGCGTAGTCGATGTCCGCTTCGGTGGTGTCCTTGCCGAGCGAGAAACGCACGCCCGTCGCGGCGGTCGTTCGCTCCAGCCCGAGCGCGGTTAAGACGTGGCTCGGCTCCATGGCACCGCTGGTGCACGCCGACCCGGCCGAGACGAGGACGCCCTGCATGTCGAGGTTGAGGATCAGCATCTCCCCATCGATCTGTTTTCCCTCAGACGGTGGAAAGGCTACGTTCACGACGTGGGGCGCCGTCGGGGCCTCGTCGATGGGGGTGTTGAGAACATACGGACCGTCGGCTGCGGCGTCGAGCCCGTCGACCAGGCGGCGCTGCAGAGCCGACAGGCGTTGGGTCCGGGCCTCGGCCTCGGCGGTGGCCTGCTCCAGCGCCTCGGCCAACCCCACGATGGCGGCGATGTTTTCGGTCCCGCCCCGCCGTTCGCGCTCCTGCGATCCGCCCTCCACCAGTGGACCCAGTTCCACGCCGCCGCGAACGTAGAGCCCCCCCACGCCCTTGGGGCCGTAAAACTTGTGCCCTGACACCGAGAGCAGGTCGACGCCCATTTTCTTCACGTCCAGATCGAACAGCCCGGCCGTCTGGACAGCGTCGCAGTGGAACCAGACGTCGTGCTCTTGGCACACGTCCGCAATGGCCGAGACATCGGTGAGCACGCCCGTCTCGTTGTTGGCGTGCATCAGCGACACCAGCGCAGTGTGGGGCCCGATGGCGCGCGCAACCTGATCGGCGGTGACGGCGCCGTGCTGTCCTGGGTCGAGGATGGTGACATCGTAGCCCTGCTCGTGCAGCCGCTCGGCCGGGCGCAACACGGCCTCATGCTCTGCTGCCGAGGTGACGAGGCCGGTGCGTCCTTCCTCTTCTCGCGCCCGGAGCGCCCCTTTCAGAGCCATGTTGTCGGATTCTGTGCCGCCGCTCGTGAAAACAATTTCGCTGGGTTCGGCGCCCAGACATCCTGCCACCCGTTCCCGCGCCTCTTCAAGCGCGACCCGCGACTGCCGACCCAGTTGGTGGACGGACGAGGCGTTCCCAAAATGCTCGCGCAGATATGGCTCCATTGCGTCGAACACGGCCGGGTCGAGCGGCGTCGTCGCGGCATGATCGAGGTACACCTGGGGCATGATCGATCGAAACCTGATGATGAAACGGTCAATGTGTGAATGGGGAACGAGACGCAGCGGCTTCAGATTCGCGCGCGGGCACTTTTCCCGGGGACTGCACGGTTGCCAATTTCTCGGGAGGCAGGAATCCTCAACGGTCGCCTGTCGTGTACCAGGTCCTTCTGTGCCGATGATTATTTCCGCCTTTCATGTCCGTTCACGTTTCCCTTGGCGAGCGAAGCTACGACATTCAATTTCAATCGATCTCGGCGCTTCCGGAGCTTCTTTCGGACGCGGGACTTCGGGTCGGTCCCTGCGTCGTAGTGACCGACGAAAATGTGGCGGCCCACTACCGCACCCCGCTGCGCACGACGTTGGAAGCAGCCGGATGGTCCCCCCAGGTTCATGTGGTGCCGCCCGGGGAAGCCACCAAGTCGGCCAAGCACCTGCATGATCTGTATGACACCATCCTCGGTGCGGGCATCGACCGCGAGACCCCGCTGCTCGCCCTGGGCGGCGGGGTGGTCGGCGACCTCGCCGGCTTTGCCGCCGCCACGTTGTTGCGCGGCATTCCGCTCGTGCATGTGCCAACCTCCCTGATCGCGCAGGTGGACAGCTCGATCGGCGGCAAGACGGCCATCAATCATCCGACTGGTAAAAACCTGATCGGCGCCTTCTATCAGCCCGAGGTGGTGTGCAGCGACGTGCTGACCCTCGACACGCTGCCGCAGCGGGAGTGGACCAGCGGCATGGCTGAGGTGATCAAGCATGCCTGCATCGCCGATGCGTCCCTGTTCGACCAGTTGGAAGCACACCTCGTGCCCGTCATGAATCGCCAGGACCGCAGCTTGATCGGGGACGTCATTCACAACGCCGTCCAGGTGAAGGCCGAGATTGTCAGCGCCGACGAGCGTGAGGCCGGGCGGCGGGCCGTCCTCAACTTCGGTCACACGTTCGGACATGCCGTCGAGGCCGTTGCGGGCTACGGTTCCTTTACGCACGGCGAGGCCGTAGCCCTCGGCATGCGGGCCGGACTCTACCTGTCGCACCGCGCTCACCCCGAATCGCTCGACCGGGAGCGGATTGACCACGTCATCAACGCCGTGCCCTGGCCCGGCACGCCCTCGGAGCTTCCGTTCTCCGCCCTGTACGAGGCCATGCAGCACGACAAGAAGAACCGGGGCGACGAGGTCCGGTTTGTGCTGCTGCGCGAGCTCGGGGACGCTTATGTGACCGGCGGATTCTCGCGCGATGAGCTCCAGCGCGCCTGGGACTTTGCCTGCGGCTGAAACGCGTGTCCGCCCCCGTCGTCTGACTGACATCCGACACGGACGCCGTCTTTTCTCCATGACGCACGGCGGTCCATTCAACGCCACCATGCGTCATGCTTTTCGCACGATCCGCCAACCGCTGTGTCCCAAACGCGACGCCGCATATTCCGAGTTTTCCTGCGCACGGCGCAGGTGCTGGTGTATGCGTTCCTCATCAGCGCCGCCGTGTTTTTTGGCCTCACACGTACCGACGTCGGCCGCGCCGGCTTACGCGATCAGATCGAATCCCAGTTCGCCCAGCGATTCGCCGGCTCTCTGGAGATCGCCGAGCTTCGGGGCAACCTCGTCAACACGCTGCACGCCAGCGGCGTCCGGCTCCACACGCCCGACGGCCGCCTCGTGGCCCACATCGACTCGGTCGTGGCCCGGCCTCAATGGTGGAACCTCCTGGGCGGCACCATCAACGTCCGCAGCCTGTCGATCGTCCGCCCGACGCTCCGCCTCCACCGCGATACGACCGGAACCTGGAACGTGCAGCACGCCCTTCGCCGGTCGGCTCCCCGGTCTGGATCGGACTGGCTGGACTGGGTCCTGCTCGACATTGCCCTCCAAGACGGTCGCCTCACAGCGAAGAACAACGGTCCTGCCCTGCGGGCCGTGGAGCAGCGGTGGCTGTTTGACTACGGAGAGGCCCGCGTCCAGGACATCAACCTGGAGGCCTCCGTGGAATGGACGACCGACAACCGCCAGATTGGCCTACAGAGCGCCTCCTTGGCCCTTCCGGAGCAGGACGTTTCGCTTACCCAGGCGTCCGGCCAGTTGCTGAACGACGACGGGCAGTGGACCCTCCCCGGATTGACGGTTCAGACCGAACGCTCGCAGGTGCAGCTTTCCGGCGAGTTTGTCCCCGACCCGGCCGACGCCACGCCGGAGATCGACGTTCGCCTGTCCGAGGGCCGGCTCGACTTCGACGAACTGGCGCCGCTCTTGCCCCGCCTGCCGTTTTCGGATGCGGTCACCCTCTCGGGGCACGTGTACGGCGAGACCTCAGAGCTGGTCGTGGAGGAGATCGTCGCCGAGCGGGGCCTCTCGCGGCTCGCCGTGATGGGAACCGCGTTTGGCCTCCCCGACTCGCTTGATTTCGAGACCAACCTTCAAGACGCTCGGCTCACGGCAGCCGACGTCCGCGCAGTCTGGCCGCAGGCGCCTCAAGAGGTGGCGCAGGCCCTCGGCACCCTCACCGCCGACGGCGTTGCGCAGGGCGTGATCCGTTGGTCCGAGGTCCCCGCGCCCACCTTTTCGATCGATGGATCGCTGGCCGTTGCCAGTGACGCCGGGGCCGTGGATGCCGCGGTCGAGGCCGAGCGGTCGGCCCGGCGCCCCCTGCAGTACGACGTTCTCCTGCAGGCCGACAGCCTAAACCTCGGTGCCCTGGCGCGCCGTCCGGCCCTGCGCAGTCGGTTGCAGGGACAAGCGCGACTGACGGGACGCGGCCTGTCGCTGGCGACTGCTCAGAACGAGACCAGTGTGCAGCTTGGCCCCTCCCGCATTGCCGATCAGTCGCTGGACAGTCTGCGCGCGACGTTCACGGTGGCCGACGAGACCATCGACGGCATGATGGTTCTGCGGCAGCGAGGCGGCGGCCGGCTTGAAGCCTCGGGCCGGTTTGATGCTGCAACCGCTCCGGCGCAATACGCCCTTTCGCTCGACGGCAGTGCCTTCGACCTGGCGCCGCTGCCTGGGTCGCTGCCTTCCACGCGCCTGAACGCCCGGATGCGCCTGGACGGGCGCGGTTCGTCCTGGGAGGCCCTCGCTGGATCGCTGCGCCTCACGGCCGACTCCTCGCAGGTCCTCCATCCGGACTCGGTGCGGACGCTGCCTGCCTTCGCCACCACCATCGATGTGGCTCCGCGCGGCGCCCCACAACCGCGCCTCTCCGTCGACGGGGATGCGCTTCAACTGCGCGTGGACGGCGACGGGGCGGTCGGACCGATGCTGGCTCTCGGGCGGCTCTGGGGCACCGCGCTGCAGGGTGCCGTCGCGCAGGCCTTGGACAAACCGGTGCCCGATTCGCTGTCCCTCCGTGGCCGGTCCCGCACGGACCGGGCCTCCGCCTCCCCCTCCCCGCCGGATCTTTCCTCCCTTCGCGCCGCCGCCCGTACGGCGCTGGTCGAGGCTGGCTACCGCGACACTGTTCGCGTCCGCACCTCTCTGCGCGTTCGCCGCAGCGAGGTGATCCGGGCATGGTGGCCCGCCTTCCCGGTCCTGTCCGACTCGCTCGCGGCCGACGTCAACCTGACCGCCGGTCCCGATACCATGAGCACCCAGGCCGCCTTGTCGACAGACGCGGTCCAACTGGAGGGAGTCACCGTGGAGCGTGCCCGCCTCGTTGCACGGCTGGCCGGATCGCTCGATGCGCCCCTCATCGAAACGCTGTCCAGCGAGGTCGACCTCTATGCCGACTCGCTCCGGGCTCCATCCACCACGCTGGCCGAAGTGGGCGTGAATGCCCGGTTCGCCAATCGCCGCGGCACCGTGCGGCTGGAGGGCGCCGGGACCGGAACGCTTGGGGAGATGCTGATGGAGGCTGGGGTTTCGGTGCAGCCCACGCGCAACACGATCACCATCGACACCGTGCGAGCAGCGGTCGGCGACCAATCGTGGACCAACGCCGGAACCGGACGCATCGATCTGTACCGCGAGGCCCTGATCGTGTCGCCCTTCCAGGTCGAGAGCCCGCGTCCCTTCAGTCCCTCAACACAGCGCCTGCAGCTTCGGGGAACCGTGTCGTCTGCCCCCTCCGACACGCTGTTTGTGAAGAGCCACGACGTGAGCCTGTACCCGTTGTCGCAGATTTTCGGGTTGCGCCCCATGGGTGGCCTTCTCAACGGCGACGTGGCCCTCACCGGACGCGGGGATGCCTTTCGTGCGCTGAGCACCTTCTCCATCTCGCAGCTCTCGTTCGACCGCCGCCTGCTAGGCCGCCTCGATCTGCAGATGGCCTACATCCCGTCGGCCCCCGCACTCGACCTGCAGGCTGAACTGGCCCCAGAGCCGCTCCCCCTCGACCGCCTGCAGGCGGCCCGCCCCCCGCTCGTGCCTGGCGGCGCGCGTCGATCGGAGCGCAACCAGCTTCGCCTCGGGGGACGCATTCGACTGCCCGGCTCACCGCAGGCCGCCCAGGGGGACGTCCTGGACCTCCGCCTCGACGTCGACCGCGCCGACCTCTTTTTCTTCGAGTACATCTTCGAGCAAGAGATCGCCCGAGTCCAGGGATTTACGGCCGGAACGGCCTACATCGGCGGTTCCCTTACCGACCCCGTCTTCGATGCCGACATGCGAGTGGAGGACGGGCGCTTTGCTCTCCCGCGGTTCGGCCTGCAATATCAGATCGAAGGCGGAGTGCAGGTCGACCGCGAAGGGTTTAAGCTGAGCGACGTCACGGTGGCCGACGACGACGGCGCCGCCACCCTCGCAGGCGCCATCCTTTTCAACGACTACCGCTACTTCTCTTTCGACCTACAGGGCCAGCTCGACGCCATCAAGATCATCGATGTGAGCCGATCGCAAGATCTTCCGTTCTACGGCGACATCCGGGTCTCAGGCCCGGCGACGCTCACCGGCCCGGTCTCCAACGCGCAGTTGCAGTCCGACGACCTCCGCGCGACGCCCGACAGCGAGCTGTTCATCCCGGTGTCGGAGACGGAGCTGGAAGACGACACAGGCTTCATCCTCTTCGCCGACTCGACCGGCCGCCTCCCCAACCTCGACGATCTGACGCGGCGAGACAACATTCTCGCGGATCGGCCTGAAGGCGAGCCGACGTTCGTCGAGGGACTGGAGTTCGATGTCAACATCATCGCGCCCGAGGGGTCGACCGTCCATCTCGTATTCGACCCACTGGTCGGAGATGTCGTAACGGCCGAGGGCTCCGGCCGCATTCAGTTGCAGCGACAAGAAGGCGAGTTTTTCGTCTATGGCACCTACACGGTGTCAGGCGGCAACTACCAGTTTACCGCCGGGGAGGTGTTCGTGCGTCGGTTTACCATTGAAGAGGGAACCATCACGTGGGAGGGCGACCCGATCAACGCCGCGCTGGATCTGAACGCGTCCTACCGCACGCGGGCTTCTCCCGCCGGATTGCCCGGATTCGAAGATCGCGGCGGTCGCATACCGCTGATTGTGCGCCTGGACATCACCGGCGACGTGGAGACGCCCGAGATCGACCTCAGCCTGGCACGCACTCGCGACGAGCGTACGGAGCTTATCGGCTCTCAGACGCTGGATGCGATCCTCAATCAGCCGGAACTAGCCACCGAGTACGCCACCAGTGTGCTCTTGACCAACACGTTTCTGCTGACCACCTCCACGCTTACGCAGCGCAACGCGTCGGGCGGCGAGAGCCGCATTGCGGAAGCCGGCAACCAGCTTGCGTTCAACAGCGTGTCGCAGCTGGTCGCCAGCCAGCTCAACCGGTATCTGGACGAGGCCCTGCCAAACCTGAACGTGAACCTCGGCATTCAGGGCGAGGACCCGCAGGATCTCGACGTGATCTACGGGGTGGCGCTGCGCCTGCTGGACGAGCGTCTTATCGTCCGCGGCGAGGGCGTCTACACGGGGGACAACCCCGACGAGCGCGAAACCCGCGGTCCGGAAGGCGAATTCACCGTGGAGGTGCGGCTCAGTTCGCGGGTGAGCGTGGAGGCCTTCGTTCGGCGGCGCAGCGACGACTTGACCCAGGGGCAAACTCTGACGCGCTCGGCCGGCGCCGGGATCTCCTACCGCACCGAGTTCACCACCTGGAAGCGACTGTTCTACCGGCTGTTCGGGTGGCTGCTGCCCGACTCGTCAGCCCCCGCGTCCGACGAGCCCGACGGGGTCCCGGCGGCCGACGACATGGTCGTTCGGCCCTCCGAGGATGCCGAAGCGTCGGACGCGCCCCGTCGCTCCAGGTCTGATTCGGCTCCGTTCCCGTGATGGGGCGCCTGTTTCGCCATTCCTTGGGGCCCTGTTTCGTGATTCCCGACTTCTTCGTGGGGCCATTCGCGAACGCCGACGGCTTTTGCCCCGTTAATGTACGATGTTCCACTTGATTCTTTGCACAACCCTTCTCTTCCGTGAGTCCATCCACCGACCAAGCAACGACCCGCAAGGAGCTCCGCAGACGCATCCTGGAGTTTCTTCGCAGCCACCCCGATGACGAATTTCGGTCGCACAAGATCGCGAGCGAGCTCGGCATTGAGGACAACGAGCGTTATCTTCGTTTCTGCGACGCCATCGCGGAGCTGAGCGCCCACCGGGCGGTCCTGCGCGACGGGCGCAAGTATCGGCACAAGCCGCAGACCGACCGCAACGTGGGCATCCTGTCCGTCAACCCGCAGGGCTACGGCTTCGTCCAGTCCGTCGACACCGATGAGGAGTTTTTCATCCGGGAGCACAACATGGCGGAGGCGCTCCATGGCGACCTCGTGCGCGTAGGCATCGGCGCCCAGCCGGGCCACCACAAAAACGCCGACCAGAAGAAGCGCGAGTGCGAGGTGCTGGAGGTGCTGGAGCGGCGGCGCGAGCAGATCGTCGGCTCCTTCCGCAAGAAAGGACACTTCGCCTTCGTAGAACCCGACGACCAGCGGGTACTGCAGGACGTGTTCGTCCCCGAAGATGCGTTCAACGGCGCGAAAGACGGTCAGAAGGTCGTCGTGAGCATCGACCGCTTCGACGACCGGCGGGCCTCGCCCGAAGGCCGTATTCTCCGGGTCCTGGGCAACGCCGACGACCCGAACGTCCGCGTCCTCTCGCTCGCGATGAGCATGGACGTGAAGGCCGATTTTCCGCCCGACGTTGAGGCCGAGGCCGAGGAGATTCCGGAAACCATCCCGCAGTCCGAGATCGACCGGCGCCTGGACCTGCGCGACAAAACGATCTTCACTATCGATCCGGTGGACGCCAAGGACTTCGATGACGCCATCCACATCGAGAAGACCTCGGATGAAACGTACCGGGTGGGCGTCCACATTGCCGACGTCAGCCACTACGTTGAGCCCGACACCGCAATCGACCGCGAGGCGCTGGAGCGTGCCACGAGCGTCTACCTCGTGGACCGCACCATCCCGATGCTTCCGGAGAAGCTCTCCAACAAGGTCTGTTCCCTGCGGCCGAAGGAAGACAAGCTGGCGTTCTCCATCTTGATGACGGTGAACACGCATGGCGAGGTCGAGGAGTACGACATCCGCGAGACGGTCATCCACTCGAAGCAGCGCCTGACGTACGACCAGGCCCAGACGTACATCGACGGCGGGCACCCCAACGATCCGGTGGCATCGGACGTGGTCATGGCCAACCGTCTTGCCAAGACGCTGACGAGAAAGCGCATGCGGAAGGGCGGCATCAACTTCCACACCGATGAGGTGAAGGTCCTCCTTGATGACGACGGCCACCCGCAGGACATTGTGCGTAAGGAAACCAAGCCGGCGAACCGGCTGGTTGAGGAGTTGATGCTTCTGGCCAACCGGACCGTGGCGAGTCACATCGGCGCGCCAGGGCACGCGAAGCGCGTCAGTTCCAATGGGGAGTACCACCACCGCGACGAGCCGCTGCCGTTTGTGTACCGCGTCCACGACGAGCCGGACGGAGAGGGCATCCGTCAGTTGGCCGAGTACGTGCAGGTCTTCGGATACGACCTACAGCTGACCGACGGAAACGCTACCTCCGAGGATTTGGGGGCACTCGTGGACGACATTCACGGCGAGCCGGAAGAGCCGGTCATCACGCGTGCCGCGCTCCGCGCCATGTCGAAGGCCAAGTACGGCGTGAGCAACATCGGGCACTACGGACTCGGCTTCGACCACTACACGCACTTTACGAGCCCCATCCGGCGATATCCCGACCTGATCGTCCATCGCCTGCTGAAGCGCTACGCCGAGGGCGGTTCGCCGATCGAGGTGGACGAGATCGCGTGGCGCTGCGAGCACTGCTCTGAGCAGGAACGCAATGCGCAGGAGGCAGAGCGCGAGTCCGTCAAGCTGAAGCAGGTGGAATACGCGCAGGAGCACGTGGGCGACACGTTCAAAGGAGTGGTGAGCGGCGTGACCAAGTTCGGGGTGTTCGTGGAGCTGTCGGAGCTTCTCGTGGAAGGCCTGGTGCACGTCCGCGAGATGGACGATGACTACTACGTGTACGACGAGTCGACCTACACGATGCGCGGCCGCAATACGGGCAAGTCGTACCGCCCGGGCGACACGGTTGAGGTGACCATCGTGAGCGCCAACGTCGAGAAACGAGAGATCGACCTGCTGTTCGCCGACTGAGGGCGTCCGGCGGACACGGGCCGGGGCTGGAACCGACCGAGCCCCGGCGTCCCCCGTCCCCGCGTTCGAAAGCATGGCTACATCTCCACCAGCGAGACGGCCAGTACGTCATCGCGCGAGCGGATGCTTTCGAGGGCGTCTTCGTCCAGCGGCCCGTCGAATCGGATGCTGGCCACCGCGGCCTTGGCGCCTTCGAAGATGCGGTTGCTCATTTCCTGAATGTTCCATCCGGCGCGCCGCATGTCGTCGAGCACCCCGGCTAGGACGCCCACCTGATCGAGATGTCGCACCGTGACCTGGTGCGTCGCGGGGGTTTGGACAGCCAAGTTGACGCAGTTGGGCACGTCGCCGGTGTCGGCAAAGGTGGTGACGACCCGCGCCGCCTCTGCAGCCGTGGCGTTCTGGGCCTGCTGGGTGGACGCCCCGATGTGATGCGTCATGTAGAGGTTGTCGTAGTCGGCCAGCGGATGCACGAAGTCGGCTTCTTTCTGGGCCGGTTCCCCTTCCATCACATCGATGGCTGCGCGGAGGTTCTTGGCCTCCAGGGCCCAGGCAAGCGCTTCTTCGTCCACCACCGCCGCTCGTGTTGTGTTAATGAAGAACGCGTTGTCGTTCATCGCCTCGAAGAAGGCGCGGTCGGCCAGGTGCTCCGTCTCGGGGGTTGAGGCGACATGGAAGGTCACGGCGTCGGCCTTCTCGGCGACATCGAGGGGCGTCTCGCAGAATCCGATGTCGATCGCTTCGGCGTCGGCACGGGAGAGCGAGCGGCTCCAGGCGACGACGTCCATGTCGAAGGCCTGCGCGCGGTGCAGCACCTCCATCCCGATGTTGCCGAGCCCGATGATGCCCAGCGTGCGCCCCTTCAGTCCCTTGGCGTTGGCGTACAGCGCTTTGTTCCAGTGCCCGGCGCGAGCATCCCGCACATTGTCGGGGATGCGCCGGTCGAGTGCCAGCAGAAGCCCCAGCGTCAGTTCGGCAACGGCAACCGAGTTTTTGCCCGGGCAGTTGGCGACAAAAATCCCCCGCTCCGAGGCGCCCTCGACGTCGATGGTGTCGTAGCCCGCTCCAGCCCGCACGATCAGCGAGAGCATCGGACTGGCGTCGAGGACTTCAGGCGTTACCTGGGTCGACCGAACGATCAGCACTTGGGGCTCGACCTCTGCCAGGGCGGCGATGAGCGTCTCGCCCGAGAGGGCAGGTCGGTTCACGACCTGATGGCCCGACTCCTGAAGCGTGTCAATGCCAACGTCAGCGATGGTGTCCGCAACAAGAACCGTCATGGTGTCCAGTGGACTTTTGGGTTGGTAGAATGAAGGACGCAGGCGATCGGCAAGGATGGGACCGCGCTTCGGAATTTGGGGCCCCAACCACCGTACTGCTTACGTAGACGACTCCCTCGTACCGACGAGGCTCATCTCCCCCCGCTCACGCGGGACATCATCGGCAAAGTCGTGCACCAGGAGGCCGCTCCGGAGCTTCGGTTCGAACCATGTGGACTTGGGCGGCATGAGACTGCCCTCGTCCGACACGGCCAGCAGTTCCTCGGGGGCCGTCGGGTACATGCTTACGGCAAGCTGTGCATCCCCGTCGTCGACGCGACGCTCCAGCGCATCGGTGCCGCGAATGCCGCCTACGAAGTCGATGTTCGGGTCGCGACGTGGATCGGTGATGTTGAGCAGCGGCTCCAGAATCGCCGCACTGAGCCGGGCCACGTCAAGCTGGTCGACCGCGCGATCGCCGGTGGCTTCGGGAAGCTGCATCGCCAGCCACTCGCCGTCTAGATAGAGGCAAACGGTCCCCTTTTCGTCCGGGACCGGGTCCTCGACGGGAGTGAGGTCGAACCGCTCTCGGAGGGTTGCATGGAAGGTTGCGGGCGATTCAGGAAGTTCGAACACGACCCGATTGTAGGCCAGAATGTGCATGTGGCTCATTGGGAAGAGGACGGCCGGGAAGAATTCAAACTCAGGCAGTCCCGTTGCAGGGACCTGCTCCACCTCGTCCCGCAGGGCGTGGGCCGCGCGACTGGCCGCCTTGCAGCGGTGGTGGCCGTCCGCAATGTACAACCGATCGACCGCCCGGAAGGCTTCCACGAAGGCCTCCGGCTTTCCGACCTGCCAGACGGTGTGACGCACGCCGTCGTCGGCCTCCAGGTCGTAGAGCGGATCTGTCTCTTGAACCTGCGCCACCAGCGCATTTACGGCGTCCTCATCGCGATACGTCAGCATCACGGGTTCGGCGTGGGCCTGCTGCATCAGGATGTGCTGCGTCCGGTCCGTCTCCTTCACCGGGCGTGTCTTCTCGTGCTTTACGATGGTGCCCTCGTCGTACTCCGCCACCGAGACGCAACTGAACAGTCCGGTCTGCTCGCGTCCGTCCATGACGAGCCGGTAGACATACAGCGACGGCGTGGCCTCCTGCTGCGTGTAGTCGGCAGCGACGAACGCCTCCATGTTTTCCGCACCCTGCACGTACACCGCCTCGTCATGCTCGTCGGTGCCCTTGGGCAGATCAATCTCCGGACGGATCACGTGCAGAAAGCTCGTAGGGGTGCCCGCCGCCATCGCACGGGCCTCCTCGGTGTTTATGACGTCGTACGGCACCGAGGCTATGTCCCGAACCTGCTCGGGATCCGGTCGAACTGCACGAAAAGGATGCAACGTGGCCATGAGGAACTAGAGTCGATTGATGCACGGGAACGGTGGATGAAGCCAACATAAGTCACGGCCTTCGAAGTCGCATCCCGACCCGGAAGCGCTACCAAAACTTTATACGCAGTTTGTTCTTGTGGCGGTGCGCCATCTGTGGACATTCGGTTAAACCCTTCGATTCCCCGTAAGAAGCCGAACATGCGGCAGGTCTGCGTGTCTAATGGGTCGCAATGCAAGACGGGTCGACGCCCGGCTGCGTTGCCGCCACAACATCGCGGGGTGGAGCAGTTGGTAGCTCATCGGGCTCATAACCCGAAGGTCGCGGGTTCGAATCCCGCCCCCGCTACTGCTTGAGCCCTGGCCTCTTCGGAGGTCAGGGCTTTTTGCATTCTTGCCTTTTGTCGCCCTGTTACGTTCTTTCGGCGTTCCCTGTCCCGGTCGCCCTCGTGCTTCCTCGATGCATATGCGCTCTGTCTTCGTTTGTCTCGCGGTCCTGGTCATGATGGGCTGCGGCACCTCGCAACCGAGCCAGCGACCCGCTGCGCCTTCCCCCGACCCGGCATCAGAACTGGCGGCAGGGGCCCCAGCCATCGAGCAGTGGTTGGACGACCACCGCGATCGCCTGCCCCGGCTCCATAACTTTTTCCAGCAGATGCCTAAAGGGGGCGATCTGCATACGCACCTCACGGGCGCTGTCTACGCGGAATCCTACGTTCGCTGGGCCGCGGAGCAGAATCTGTGCGTGCGAGTCAGCACCCAGCACCTCATCGCCTGCCCCGACTCGCTCTCCCCCGACGTGCGAACGGCGGCGTCGGTGCGCTCCTCACCGGAGGCCTACGACACCCTGATCGATGCTCTCTCAGTCCGCAATCTGGAGCATCAGGAATCGACCGGCCGTCGGCAGTTCTTCTCCACATTCGAGCGGTTTCGCGCGGTCTATCTCGACCGGCCGCAGCGCATGGGCGACGCGCTGGCCGAACTGCTTCGGCGCGCGGCAACACAACACGTCTCCCACGTCGAGGTCATCATCTTCGACGGCAAGGTTACTGTCGACTCCATTGCCGCGACGGTCTCCTACACCGACGACTGGGCACGGCTGCGCAGTCGGCTTTTGGATGCGGGGCTCCGCGGCGCCATTCGAGACGGGCAGTCTCTTCTCGACCGCGCCGAAGCGCGGGCCGACTCGCTTCTGGGCTGCCACGAGGCCGACCCGTCCGCGGCCTGCAGCGTCTCGCGACGTTATCGCATGCATGCCGTACGCGTGCTGCCCCCGACCACTGTCTTCGCCCGGCTTCTGTACGGTATCGAGCGCGCCAACCTAGATCCTCGGGTCGAAGCCATCGACATGGTGGCGCCCGAGGACCACCGGATCGCCCTGCGCGATTACGACCGCCACATGCGCATGCTGCGGTTTTTGCGCGACGCCGCAGGCCCCGATGCCAGTGGCGATTCTGTGCACGTTGGCCTTCATGCTGGAGAACTCACTCTGGGTCTCGTTCCGCCGCGACATCTGCGGGACCACATCCGGACTGCCATCACGGTTGGGGAGGCCGACCGCATCGGGCACGGAGTCGACATCGGATATGAGGCGCGCACACACGAGATCCTACGACAGATGCGCGAGCGGGAGATCGCCGTGGAGGTTTTGCTCACGAGCAACGACGTCATTCTCGACGTCGACGGTCCGGAGCATCCGCTGCCGGATTACTTGGCGGCCGACATCCCGGTGGTGCTGGCTACCGACGACGAAGGCGTGGCTCGCACGACGCTGACTCACGAGTACGTCCGCGCTGCCCGCACCTACGGCTTGAGCTACCAGACCCTGAAGACGATCAGCCGCAACAGCCTCCACTACGCGTTTCTGGACGGCGAGAGTCTCTGGACGTCCCGCCGATATCGTACGTATGCCGATCCCTGCCGGGCTGCAGATCCTGCGGTCAATACCATTCCGCCCTCCTGCCAGACGTACCTGGAGGCTCACCCGAAAGCAAAGATCGAATGGGCGCTGGAACGTGCGTTCCACCGCTTCGAGGCGCGATGGGGGGCGCGGCTGTCGGAGTGAACGCGTTGCCTACTCCAGCCGAAAGGTGAAGGTGATTACACCGGTCTGGTTTTCCTGTGGCGCGCCTTCGGGGAGCGGGTTGAATTGCCAGCGTTGGAGTGCACTCATAACGGCCTCCTCCAACTGGGGATTGCCTTTCATCAGCGGGAAGCGGCGCACAATGCGTCCTTGCGGGTCGACGGTGATGCGAACTCGGATCCGGGCATTGACCTGCTCCTGGTAGGCGGGAAGGGGCGCAAAGACGGGATCGCGGTCGAGTCCCTCGATGTTGTACGGGGCCGTTTTTTGCTCGGTGGTGCCCGTGCCGGAATCTCCCTCGGTCGCTCCTTCTGCTTGTGAAGCGCGCTCCTCATCGGCGCCCTGCTCGGGCTCCGGCTCGGGCTGCGGCTCCGGGGGCGTCGCCTCTTCTTCGGTGGGCGGTACCGTCTCGGTTTGCTCCTGCTCAGGGAGATCGACGGGCTCTTCCTGCGCCTCCTGCTGCGGTTCCTGCTGCGGCTCTGGGGTGGGCTGTTCGGGCGACTGTTCGGGCTCGGGCGTCGTAGACTGCGAAGCCTCGTCGACCGCCTGGACCGGCTGGCCAGGCGAGAAGTCGCCAAACTCCACTTCCACATAGCCGAACTCGCGCGGCTGCGGATTCGAAGCCGTCAGTGCGCCGAAGAGAAGCGCAAGGAGGCCGTGCAGAACGATGCTCGTGCCGAGTCCTATGTAATCACTGCGTGTCATGCGGTGGACGGTCGGCGTGAGGAGGGTGATCTATGATTCCCAATCGGGCCGATCACAGTGCTCGCAGGACGCAGAACCGGTCGCTCCCGGATCGGGTCATTCTCCGAGAATGGTTCACGCTTCCCCTGTTCATACTCCTTCGGTCGGAGCGCTCCGGTGCCAAAGCGAGAAAACGGCGATGGCCACCGATTTCACGGCGGGTACAGAATGCTGTGCCAGCACCTCGAAAGAATGGGACGGACAGAGCCAGCTGTTGGTTCTTTTTAAGACTACGCAGTTGGCAGTGAAACGAACGTCGTGGCCGCGGGGCTCTCCGGTTCGTCCGAGACGCTGTTCTCTTCAAGGCCGAATCAGGGTGCTGTGCACCGGAAGGTCAGTCAAGTGCGTAACTTCTGCTTTTTTGCAATAACGGCGCATACGGGCATCACACCTCATCGATGTTCC
>CAYFSC010000032.1:0-15998 GCA_964345695.1 uncultured Rhodothermales bacterium
AGGGAAACGTTTCGTCGCGACTCCGTAACGGACATCGGGGCGTGGGTTTCGTGCCCAGGTGCACACTGTCCCCGTATCGTTTCCTACAAACGCGAACGTCCCGTCCATCCGTATGCAACTCGAAGGCCTGCACGCCGCCGTCCTCGTAGATCGCTCGTTTGAAGACCTGGAGTTTTGGGTGCCTGTGATGCGTCTGCGGGAAGAGGGGGCCGACGTCACCGTGGTCGGTCGGAAGGCGGAGGGCTCCTTCACCGGAAAACACGGACTTACGGCTACGAGTGACGTGGCGGCCTCTGACGTCGCCGCCGCGGATGTGGATGCGGTGGTCGTACCCGGCGGCTGGGCGCCGGACACGCTCCGCCGCGATGAGGGCGTGACCACGCTCGTGCGCGAAGTGTACGACGCCGGAAAGATCGTGGCCTTGATCTGTCACGCCGGCCTCGTGGGCATCTCCGCGGGGATTGTGGAGGGAGGACGGGCGACCGGCAGCCTTGGCATCAAAGACGACCTGGTGAATGCCGGTGCAACCTGGGTGGACGAGCCGGCCTTTCGCGAAGGCAACCTCGTCTGGGGGCGCGTCGTGGAAGACATTCCAAACTTTTGCCGGACGCTGGTGGAGACCCTCGCGAGTCATGATTGACGCAGGCGTTCCGGTGCCGCTTCGCTGCAATCCTGCCTGGCCATGCCGGCCCTTCTTCGCTCCGTACAGGCTTGTCTTGAAGAGACGCAATCGTTGGCGCCTGGGGCGCGGGTGGTCGTAGGCGTCAGCGGCGGGGTCGATTCTGTCGTGTGCGCGCATGCCCTGCGGCGGCTCGGGTACGACGTGATCGCCGCACACGTCAACTACGGGTTGCGCCCCGAGTCTGATGAAGAGGCGGCCTTCGTTCGGCGCTGGTGTGCGTCGCAGACGCCCCCCATCCCACACCGGCAGCGCCACGCCGATCCCGAGCAAGAGGCCGACCCGAACGCTTCCCTGCAGGCCATTGCTCGCAGGCAACGCTACGCCTTCTTTGCCACGGTGGCGCGCACCGAGAAGGCCGACGCGGTGGCCACGGGGCACCACCAGAACGATCAGGCGGAAACGCTCTTGCTCAACCTGCTGCGCGGAAGCGGTCCGGAGGGCCTGGTGGGAATGAGACCGTCGCGCCCGCTGCACGGGGAGGGCGATACTGTTCCGCTCGTTCGCCCTCTCCTAGACACGTCGCGCAAGGCAATTGAGGCCTATGCCCGCCGGGAAAATCTGCCGTGGCGCATCGACCCGACGAATGCGACTTCGAAGTATCGGCGGAACGCCCTTCGCCATGAGGTGCTTCCGCGCCTGACGGCGCTGGAACCGGAGGCCGTCGGCAATCTGGCACGGGCTGCCCGCCTCATGCGCGACTACGTCGATGCAACTCTGCGCCCTGCTGCCGACGACCACCTCCGCCACTGCTTCCACGACCGGCCCGTGGGGGGAGTGCTGGACGTGGCCGCTCTTCGCGAGCGGGTGCCCGTCTGGCGGCGCCGAGTCATTCTCGCGGCCCTGAAACGTACGCTGCCCAAGGCCCCCCGGTCGCAGGCCGTCGCCGACGAGATTGCACAGTTGA
This sequence comes from uncultured Rhodothermales bacterium, assembly GCA_964345695.1. Lineage (GTDB taxonomy): Bacteria > Bacteroidota > Rhodothermia > Rhodothermales > Salinibacteraceae > CAYFSC01. The sequence continues at coordinate 1,587 of CAYFSC010000032.1, forward strand.
TCCCGGCGCAGACCGGACGTCGGGTCGAGTTCGGCAGCGGCACCGTATGGCGCGGCCGCACCGTCCTCCGGTTTCTTCCAGACCGCGCCGTCCCGCCGCCCGTCCCGACCACGCCGGTCCCATACGACGCCGACGTCTCCCTTCCACTGGGGACGCTGCGGGTCGATACCAATGCCTCCGTTCCTGCCGACCTGGGCGCCGGAGGACCGACGGTCGCCTATGTCGATGCCGCCCGCCTCGAAGAACCGCTGACCGTCCGCACCTGGACCGATGGCGACCGGTTCCGGCCGCTCGGCCTCGAAGGCTCGAAACCCGTTAGTGACTTTCTGACGGATGCGCAGGTCCCGCCCTGGGTGCGACCGCACATTTACGTGCTCTGTGCCGGTCCGGCCATTGCGTGGGTCGTTGGGAATCAGTTGGACCACCGATTTCGGATCCGCCCCGAGACGAACCAGGTCGTCCGCCTCCAGTTTGTGCCGAATGAAAACCCTGTGTTCCACTCCCATTTTACGTGACGCTCGCATACATTCTCGTCATCAGACCTCGCTCCCCCGACCGACGCTCCTGCTTTCCTCATGCCCGCCCCCCGCGATCTCACCGACGCCCCCGTTGAACCGTCTGAACAGGCCATCACGGTGCGCGGCGAGCGATTCCGACGGTATCTTTCGGCGGAGGCCATCCAGTCGCGCGTCCGTGAGCTCGGCCGCACGATCAGTCAAGACTACGCCGACACGACCCCGATTCTCGTGAGCGTCCTGAACGGCGCCTTCATGGTGACGGCCGATTTGATGCGCGCCATCACCATCGACTGCGAGATTGACTTCATCAAGCTCTCGTCCTACGGCGACGAAAAAGTGTCCAGCGGCCAGGTGCGGGAACTGAAGAGCGTCGATGCCAATCTCGAAGGCCGCGACGTGCTCATCGTGGAGGACATCGTCGATACCGGGCTCTCGATGCAGTTCATGCTGAACCGGCTGCAGGAGTACCATCCCGCGACCCTTCGCTGCGTCACGCTTCTGCACAAACCCATGGCCACCGAGCCCGATCTGGATCTCAGCTACGTGGGCTTCCAGATCCCGGACCTCTTCGTGATCGGGTACGGTCTGGACTACGGCCAAATTGCCCGGAATCTGCCCGACATTTACATCCTCGACGAAGAGTCGAACGGCGAGATATAAGATGCTGCGCCTCTCACCGGTAGAGGCGCCGCATGCGCGACTCCAATCTCCGAACCCATTCACGCCTCCGCATCTGCCGTGCCGACCCCGCGCATCTTCATCGCGTACACTGGGGGAACCATCGGCATGAAGCAGACCGAAGAAGGCTACGTCCCGTCTCCGGGCTACCTGCAGCGGCTGATGGCCGAGACGCCGGCATTCCAGGCCGATGACGTTCCGGCCTATGACGTGTACGAGTTCGACCCGCTGCTCGATAGTGCCAACATGACGCCCGACGAATGGGGACAGCTGGCACGGGTCGTTTGCGATCACTACCGCGAGTATGACGGCTTTCTGGTCGTCCACGGCACGGACACGATGGCGTTCACCGCCTCGGCGCTGTCGTTCATGCTGCATCCGCTGGACAAGCCGATCGTTCTGACGGGCTCGCAGATCCCGCTGGCCGAGTCCCGCAACGACGCGCAGGGCAACCTGCTCACTGCACTGCAACTGCTCGGCACGTATGCCGACCGGCTGCCCGGCGTGTACCTCTATTTCGATGACGAACTGCTGCGTGGAAACCGGGCCACCAAGGTGAACGCCGACGCATTCGCCGCCTTCGCGTCGCCCAACTTTCCGCCCATCGGGACAGTCGGGATTAATGCCGACATCACGTGGCCGCTCGTGCCCGCGGTGCCGGACGAGGAGACGTCCCCGTCGATCGCGCCGCTGGGCACGGCGACGGTCGCCGCCTTTCGGCTTTTTCCCGGCCTCAAAGCGGAATACCTTGAAACCGTCCTCGCGCCGCCGGTGCAGGGCGTGGTCCTGGAATGCTTCGGATCGGGCAACGCGCCGAGCAACAACGAGCAGTTTCTCAACGCCCTCCGTCGGGCGACCGAGCGGGGTGTGGTCATCGTAGACGTTACACAAACACTGCGTGGCACGGCCGACCTGAATCTCTACGCGACCGGTCAGGCGCTGCTGGAGGCCGGGGTCGTCAGCGGATACGACATGACCACCGAGGCCGCCCTGTCCAAGCTGTATTACCTTCTGGACCGGGAGGCGGACCCGGACAAAGTACGCCAGCTCATGCAGCAGAACCTTCGGGGCGAACTCACTCCCCCCGAGGAGGTGCCGCAAGCGCTGGGCCGCGCGCGTCGCCGTCTCGCCCGGTTTCGCTGATGAGGCGGTTTTCTGTCGCTCCGACGGCTCACAATGACTTGTCAGCGTCAGGCAACGGCTTGCCTGCCCCATCGCCCGACCCGCGGACGGGGGAAGGGCGAATCAAGAAATGGATTTGTAGAAGCGAAAGCGTTTGGCTTCGACCTGGTAGCTCCATCCCGGCGACACGAAGCGGTGATCCTCCACCCAGTACGGGAAGTCCCGGTTCGGCATTGCGATCTCACTGAAGAAGTGGCGCGTCTTGATCGAGAACGGGCGGTACGCCGGGTCGGCGTGCCGAACGTAGTACGCAATCCGCAGGGCCTGCTGCCAGGCAGGCAACTGATTGTCGGGGGTGAGCGACGTGTAGAACGAACGACGCGGGGCGTCCGGGTTGAAGGCGCTAAACTGGTAAGGATCCAGGACGACGTCCTTGTACGTGCTCTTGCCTCGATAACGGGTTTCTACCCGGTTTCGAATGACCCAAGCCACCAGCTCTTGCTCGTGGGGAAGCCGGGTCTCCGAGTAGACGGCGCGTGCCAGCCACAGCGTTTGCTCGTCCATCGCAGGAAGTGCCATGGAGGGGACAGGATTCTCGCTGCTCCCTCCATACACCCCGCGCAGCAGCGCATAGTGCGTGCTGGCCGTGTCGATGGACGAAGGGGCTGCGTCGGACGGAAAGACCGATGACAGCACCGAGGTCGTCGAGCCCGACGATGAAGAGCGGTTTGGTTCCACCGTCAAGGTCAGAGGGCCCGCCGATGCGGCCAAAATTCCGACCGAGGCGCAGGCGATAGCCACATATCTACTCATGCAGGTTCAGCAGTTGTTCGACATCCAGTGAGCCGCATCCGAAAATGGCCGTAATTGCCGCAAGTCGTTCACACGTAATTGCTTAGAAGAAGGACCGATCTCGAATGCATGAACCGGCCAACGAGCGGTCTCACGCAAGGTTTCCTCATGTTTATGTCGACAAACCCCTGTGTCATTGGCACTTATCGCAAATATCATGGTTCTTAACGCTCCCTTCTCTCCGGATTGATCGATGCTTGATCGTCCTTTGACATTAAACAATAAATTGCGACGAAACGACGAGAATACGTTTAGACGGAAAGCGCTTCCTGAAACTAGACAATAATCGATCATGTCTCCTTCGCTTCACATTTGTGCGGATGAAAACATCCCGCACGTTCGTCAGGCTTTCGGCCCGTTCGGTACGGTGGAGACGCATCCGGGGCGAGCCATCAGCACCTCGGACGTCCGAAATGCAGATGTTTTACTCGTGCGGAGTGTCACTTCCGTCGGTCCCGATCTTCTAGAGGGAAGCCGGGTGCAGTTCGTCGGCTCCGCCACCATCGGCACCGACCACGTCAACCGGCGCTATCTTCAGAAGTCAGGCATCGCCTTTGCCCATGCTCCGGCCTCCAACGCCGATTCGGTGGCCGACTATGTCGTGGCCGCTCTCTTGCTTTTGGCAGCACGGCGAGACACGGTCTTGGCGAACCGGACGGTCGGGATCGTCGGGTGTGGAAATATCGGGGGACGCCTCGCGCACCGGCTGCCGGCCCTCGGGATGAACGTGCTCCGGAACGACCCGCCCCTGGCCCGAGCGGCGGAAGAGACCGGCCGCGACCACGACTACGTGGCCCTCAACCGAGTGCTGGACACCGCCGACGTGGTGACGATGCACGTTCCCCTGAAAAGGGAAGGACGAGATCCCACGCACCATCTCATTCACGCGGAAGCCTTGGAGCGCATGTCCGACGACACCGGGCTGATCAACACGTCGCGGGGTGCGGTGGTGGACAATGCGGCGCTTCGGACGGCGCTGCAGGAGGGGGCGATTGGGCCTGTGGTGCTCGACGTGTGGGAACATGAGCCCACGCCGGATCCTGCGCTGGTCCACGCGGTCGATCTGGCGACGCCGCACATCGCGGGCTACGCGTACGACGGAAAGGTTCGAGGTACCGCCATGCTGTACGAGGCGCTCTGCGAGCATCTGGGAGTCGAACCGCAGTGGGATCCGGAGTCGGTACTCGTGCCCGATCGTCCCGCAGCCCTGCAGTGCATCCCGCCTGATCCCCGGCTGCCGGCGGCAGACTACGGCCACCACCTGGCGCGGCAGATGTACCCCATTGGCGCCGACGACGCCCGGTTTCGACGCACCCTCGATGGCGATGCCGAGGCGCGGGGGAGGCGGTTCAGCGAGTTGCGCAAGACGTATCCTCGGCGACGCGAAATGCAAGCGCACACGGTGCACTCTGCCGCCGTTCCCGTCACGCACCGCGCGATGCTGCGGCAGGGACTTCAGGTTGACATGCGGTGACCGCGCCATCGCGCGCCGAGGGCCTCCGTTTCCGGTCGTGAGCCCTCACTCAGGCGCGTGCGGACTACTCCCGGTAGCCGTACGACCGCAGATAGCTCTCGCGGTCCCGCCAGTTTTTGCGGACTTTGACGTGCAGTTGCAGGTACACCGGCGACTGCACAAACGCTTCGATGTCGGACCGTGCGCGAATCCCCAATTTCTTGAGTGCCTTGCCGCCTTCTCCGATGATAATTCCTTTGTGGGCGTCGCGCGTAACGACGATCTCGGCGTCAATGAAGTCTTTCTCGCCCTCCGGTCGCTCCTTGTAATCGACGATATTGACCTGGAGCGAGTACGGAATTTCCTCGTGGTACTGCTGAAACGCCTTCTCCCGAATGATCTCCGCCACGAAGAACCGCTCGGGGTGCTCGCTGATCATCTCCTTGGGGTAAAATGGCGGCCCTTCCGGCATCGCCTCCACGATCAGATGTACGAGCGTCTCCACGTTGTGGCCCGTCTTGGCTGAAGTGGGGACGATTTCGTCGAACGCCCGCAAATCTTGATACGACTCGACCAGAGGCAATGCCTCCTCGGTCGGAATCAGATCCATCTTCGTGAGGACCAGGAAGGCCGACTTGTCGCCTGCTTGGTCGAGGCTAAAGGTGTCCGGTTTTTCCTGCGTCGCCTCGTGCAGAAAGAGCAGAAGATCGGCGTCGCGAATGGCCCCTTCGACCTGTCCCATCATGGCCTCGTGCAGCCCGTATCGGGGCTTGATGATGCCGGGCGTGTCGAGAAATATAACTTGGTGGTCCGGCCCGGAGTGAATGCCGATGACGCGGTGGCGCGTGGTTTGCGGCTTCCGGGTCACAATCGAGAGCTTGTGCCCGAGCATCGCATTCATGAGCGTGGACTTGCCGACGTTCGGCTTCCCGATGATCGCCACGTACCCGCTTTTGTGGCCCTCGGGAATGTCGTCAAAGAAAGGAGGGGGTGCGTCTTCCATAGCAGGACGGGGGATGGGAGAAGGCAAGAAGCAGGAGAAAGGCAGAACGCAATCCGTTTAGGACTTGACCACGCGCATCATGTCGCGCACGGCCTGATCGAGTCCGACCAAAACTGCCCGGGCGATCACCGCGAACCCGATTGACACTTCGGCCACGTGCGGAACGGTCTCGCGAAACAGAGCAAAGTTGTTGTAGTCGAGCCCGTGGCCCGCGTGGACCCGCAAGCCGGCATCGTAAGCGAGGCTGGCTCCACGGGCCAGGCGCTCGGCCTCGGTGCGACGGGCTTCGTCGGTCGGGGCGTTGGCATAGTCGCCAGTGTGGAGTTCGATGGTGTTGGCCCCCGTTTGCGCGGTCGCCTCAATCTGTTGGGGATTGGGGTCCACAAATAGACTCACCTGCTCCACCCCTGCATCGTACAGCCGGGGGATGACGCTGTCGAGACGGTCGCGGTTGCCCTGCACGTCCATGCCGCCTTCTGTCGTCACCTCTTCGCGGCGTTCGGGGACGATCGTGGCCAGATCGGGCGAGACATCGCAGCAAATGTCGACGACCTCGCTTTCGGTCGACAACTCGAAGTCGAGCTTTCCCTGCACCGTCTCCGCCAAAAGACGCACGTCGCGCTCCATGATGTGGCGTCGGTCCTCGCGCAGATGGAACACGATACCGTCAGCGCCGGCCTGCTCGCAGATCGCCGCCGCGTGCACCGGATCTGGAAACGTTTCGCGACGGGCATTGCGGAGGGTGCCCACATGGTCGACGTTGATAAGCAGATTGGTCACAAGCGCGGACGGGGTTGGTGGGGTAAGGCGTGCGGAAGGAAGCGGAAGCCTGAGGCGCGGGAAGCAAAGAGCCCCGGCCTCCGATCGCAACGGTCTTTCCTACCCGGAGGACGGCGGCTTTGTTTTGGCAGCAGCACTCACGCGAGCCGCAGGCGGCCCACGGGCGCGGAGGTCGTCGACCCAATCCCGACGGGCTAGTTGCAATTCGGAAGGGCGGCGTGTATGTTCGCCTTTGCTGCTGCCCCGTTCGCGTCAGCGTGCTCATTGCGACGGTCGCGAAGCGCGTGGGGCATCGCTTGTGAGATTTCTCATCACCCACCCAACTGCGCACATGGCAACGAGCAGCAAAGGCCTTCGGACTGGTATTCAAGTGGTGCTGGGCATCATCATCATAGGACTCGCCTATTTTCTGTACCGATCGATCACCGAGCCCTACGACCGCATTGAGCGCCAGCAGGAAATCACGGAGCAGACCCGCAACCGCATGGGCAATATCCGTGAGGCGCTCATCGACTACGAGCGCGACAGTGCGTCCTATCCGGACTCGCTGGAGATCCTTCTAGATCACATCCGTCGCGACACCGCCCTGTCGACGCGTCAGGACAGCATTTTTGGCGAGTCCATCAATCTCGACTCGTTGCTGTACTCCCCACGCACCGGCAATCGGTTTCAGTACACGGTGAACGATACCGGGCGCGTCGAGGTCTACCTGCTGGAGGATCCGGACACCGACGATCAAATCGGCACGCTTCGCGAGGATCCGACGCAAACGAACGTCGCCTCGTGGGAGTAGTCCACATGCGCCGGCGATCGCACCGACTCCCTTCTCCACCCGCTTGGGGCCATCGCCCGCCGTCGGAGCCATGAGTGCAACGGTTGCAGCCGCATTGGAGGTGGACGGCTCTGCGATCCGGTACGCTGAAGTTGAGCAGGGGGCGGGGTCTCCTACGGTGTTGCGTCTCGGTCAGCAGACGCTGGATTTCGACGTGAAAGCCCATGCCTTGGAGGCGGACGATGACGAGGCCACGTCGACCGTGGCTGCCGTGGTGGCCAATGCGCTGCCCGAGGCCCGGGCCGAGCACGCCACGATCGTGATTCATCCCGCGGAGGTGTGCTCGTTTTTCACCCCCGTGCCGGCCGATCTGTCTGGCCCGGAACGCAAGCGGCAGGTCGTCCGCCAAGTGGCGCTCCTTTCGGGCGCTCGCTCGCTGGAAGGGCTCCACGTGCGCGTCCGGCTTGCTCACGGCAGTGCGGCACCCTCCGCCGATGCAGAGGACGCCCCAACCCGGTGGCTGCACGTCCTTCTAATACCGGACGCGATGCACGAGCGGATGGGTCGCCTTCTGCAGTCGTTGCCGGTGGTAGACTATGACTGGATGCTCAGCACCGAAGCCGCGGCGCACCTGATGGGGCGCATGGATCTGGCGGATCTTGAAGAGAAGCCGACCGATTCGATTTCGGTTGCGGTCGGGCAATATGCTGAACACACCGAGTACACAATCGTGCAGGGCGACGCATGGGTGCACGATCACCACACGCGGGCCGTTGACACGGCGCAGGACCGGCTGTACCATCTCGTGACCCTGCTGAACCGGCTCCAGATCCCGCTGGAGCGCGTCCGACGTCTGTACGTTTATGGACGGGCTACCCCGAACGATTATGGGACCTTCAGAGCCGTCTTCCCGGTGACGCCCGAGCGCCTTCGTCCCACCGAGGTTGTCGCCGGATGGCCCGACGCTGTCGATCCGTCCACCGATGCCTTGTACGTGCCCTGCGTGGGCGGGGCGCTCTGAATCGTCGGCTCGTCCATCGAAATCGGTTTGTCCATCGAAAGAGGGCGACCCGCTCTGCCCCAGCAACTCGTCCCCGTCCCGCGCCTGGGGAACGTGAACCGGAGTGGCTCCTTTCCACCCACGACGGCAGATTGTATCGCTGCTGCCTTCATTACGCATCGAACATTATTCCCCATCGCATAAAGGGCTGAGGACACGCATTATGCGCATCATTGCCGGCCAGTTTAAAGGGCATGGGCTCCAGTCGCCGCCGGGTCACGAAACCCGGCCATCCACGGCACGCACCCGTGAATCGCTGTTCGGCCTCGTCGACGCCCGCATGTACCTGGAGGACGCTGAAGTGCTGGACCTGTTTGCGGGCACGGGTGCCCTCGGACTCGAAGCCATCAGTCGGGGGGCTGGGCTCGTCACTTTCGTGGAGCAAGACGCCGAGGTGCTCGACTACGCGCGAGAGAACGCCCAGAAGCTGGGCGTCGAAGATCAATGCATTTTCATCGTCGGCGATGCGGTGGAGTATCTTCGCCGCTACAGCGGGCCGGACCTCGATCTCGTCATGGCCGATCCGCCCTATAAGCTGGAGGCCATGAAAGAACTTCCAGATCTCGCGATTCCTCATCTCGATGTAGACGGGATTTTTACGCTCGAGCACAGCTCGCATCACTGGTTTGATGAGCATCCCCGTCTGATGACCAGCCGTTCCTACGGTCGGACCATCGTGAGCCTATTTCGTCCGGCACTTCCGCCGGAGGAGGAGACGGAGGCGGCCGACAGCGAACCGTCGTCTGCGTCCACTGTCGATCCGGCCTAACTCCGACGTCTCCACCCTGCGCGGTCCCATCCACCATGACCGACGATCTTGCGCTGTATCCCGGCACCTTCGACCCGTTCACCTACGGCCATCGCGACATTCTGGAGCGTGCGCTGCGCGTGTTCAGTCATGTCGAGGTAACGGTGGGCATCAACGCAGAGAAAGCGACGCTCTTCGATACCGACGAGCGCATCGATCTCGCCCGCCAGTGCACCGACGACCTGGATGGCGTGCGCGTGGCTGCCCACGAGGGCCTGATCGTAGACCGCGCCAAGGAAGTGGGTGCGATTGCCCTGGTGCGTGGACTGCGCCAGGTCAGCGATTTCGACTACGAGTTCCGCATGGCCTTCGCCAACCGGAAGCTGAAGCCGGAAATCGAAACGATCTTCCTGATGACATCGGAGGAGTACGCCCTGATCAGTTCGTCGATGGTCCGCGATGCACATCGCTGGGACGGCGATGTCTCCAAGTTTGTACCGCCGCCGGTGGTTCAGGCCCTGGAGGAAAAAAAGCTCGAGCAGACCGCCTGATCAGCCGCTCGCTCCCTGTTATTCTCATCCACACAACCTACAGTGAAGCATGGCAGAGTCAATTTCCTTCAACCGCCGCGTCGATTCCATGCAGCCGTCCGCGACGCTGGCGATGAAGTCGCGGGCGACGGCAATGCGGCGGGAGGGGCACCCCGTGGTGGCCCTGAGTGCTGGTGAGCCTGACTTCGACACCCCCGCCCCGATCGCGAAGGCGGGCAAGGAAGCGATCGAAAACGGCTTCACCCATTACACGGAAAACCCGGGCACGATGGAGCTGCGCCAGGCCATCGCTGACAAGCTGAAGCGAGACAACGACCTGGACTACCCACCGGAACAGATCCTATGCTCGAACGGCGCCAAGCAGTCGATTGCGCTCGCCACGCACGTGCTGTGCGACGCCGGAGACGAGGTTCTCATCCCTGCACCGTACTGGGTGAGCTATCCGGAGATGGCCCGCTTCGCCGGCGCCGAGCCGTCGGTCGTCACGACCGGGGTGGAAGACGCCTACAAGCTGACGCCCGCGGCGCTCGACGATGCCATCACCGACCGGACCCGGCTGCTCATTCTGTGCTCGCCCTCCAACCCGACGGGCGCCGTGTACACTCCCGAAGAGCTGGAGGGGCTGGCCGAGGTGCTCCGGGCGCACGAACACGTTTTCGTGCTCTCCGACGAAATTTACGAATACGTGCTCTACGACGCCGAGCACCGGGCGTTTGCCTCCTTGCCGGGCATGAAGGACCGGACGATCACGGTGAACGGGTTCTCCAAGGGCTTTGCGATGACCGGGTGGCGTCTCGGGTACATGGCCGGCCCGTCGGCTATCGTGGACGAGTCGGCCAAGGTGCAGGGGCAGTTCACCTCGGCGCCATGCAGCATCTCGCAGAAGGCCGGTACGGCGGCCATGCACATGGATCTGGAGCCCGTGCGTGACATGGTGGCCGCTTTCCGCGACCGGCGCGACTTTGTCATGAACCGGCTCCGCGCGATGGACGGCGTGCGGTGCCCGACACCGGAGGGCGCCTTCTACGTCTACCCAGATGTCTCCGACTACTTCGGGACCACCGCGCCCAATGGCGATGCCATCGAGGACAGCAGCGATCTGTGCTTCTACCTCCTGGAAGACCAACACGTCGCGCTGGTGCCCGGAACGGCCTTCGGAGCACCCAGTGGACTCCGCATTTCCTACGCGTCGTCGATGGAAGACTTGGAGACGGCGATGGACCGAATTGACGAGGGGCTGGCTGCGCTGCAATGACCTCCTCTCTTCGGTGAAACGGACGCGCTCGGGATTCGGGAAAAACGGTCGGGACCGCCCCTGACACGACGGAGTGTCTCTGTAAAAGAGGCGTGAGTTCGGCGACAGGCGCAGAAGGCGAGTCGGTCGGGGGAAGCATCCTACGAACCCCGCAGTCCGGAAGCCGTAAAGGGACCGTTCCAAACTCAACGGGCCGGATCCCGCATGTCGCGCGTCCGGGCGACCCGTGTCGCTGTTACCTGATGGACCAATCGCTACTGCCTGTGGAGTCTCGGCTTCCCTCATCGACCAACGGGTCGCCACGTGTCGGATCGTCGCCGGCGTCGGGGGCGAGAGCGTCGCAGGGCGAGGCCACATCGACCGATCGGCCGTGGCTCCACCTGCTGCTGTTTGCGCTGACGCTCGCGTCTACGATCTACGCCGGGGGCCTGTGGGTCAACCGGATGTTGTACTACGAGGCGCAGGGAGAGATGGTGTCCATCTTGGGCATTGCCGTGAACAACCTGTGGCTGGTCGATGGGCTCCGCTACGCGATTCCGCTGCTCGGCTTTCTGACGGTCCACGAGTTCGGCCACTATTTCGCAGCACGGTATCACCGGATCAACACGTCGCTGCCGTACTACATCCCGTTCCCGTACAACGGGATCGGCAATTTCGGCGCCGTTATCCGCATTCGCGAGCCTCTCCCGTCGACGCGCACGCTGTTTGACGTCGGCGCCGCCGGGCCGCTGGCGGGCTTCGTGGTGGCGCTGGGCGTACTTCTTTTCGCCTTTGCGACGCTTCCGCCCCCTGAATACTTGCTCGACCTGCCGGGGCACGAGACCCTGAAGGAGCACATCCGCCAGTACGGCACGTTTCCGGATACGCCGCCGGAGCCCGACCCAAACACCATGGTTATTGTTGTCGGGCAAACGCCGCTCTACTGGTTCCTGTCCCAGTTCTTTGCGAACGTGCCCCCGATGTACGAGATGTACCACTACCCGGTGCTTTTTGCGGGCTGGCTGGGCCTCTTCTTTACGGCGTTGAACCTGCTTCCAGTCGGGCAGCTCGACGGCGGGCACGTGCTGTACGCGTTGTTCGGCCACAAGTGGCATGCCCGCCTGGCACGCACGTTCGTCCTGGTCTTGCTCCTGTCGGGCGGTGTGGGGTTCATGCAGGACACCCAGGCCATGCTGTATGAAGAGGCGCGTTGGCTCGGCCGGTCGGCGTGGCTGATCCTTGGCGCAATTTTCTACGGATACTTGTATCGCGTATTCCGCGCAGATCACTCATCCATTGCCCCGGCGTTGTTCGGTTTGTTGGGTGGCGTCGCGCTGGCGGAGGTCATCGGCAGTCCGCTCACCGAGGTCGGCTATACGGGCTGGCTCGTCTGGACCCTCCTGATCGTGTTTCTCATCCGTGTGGAGCACCCGCCCGTCGTGTACCAGCAACCCCTCACGCCGCGTCGCCGGATGCTCGGCTACGTCGCCATCGCAATTTTTGTGCTCTGCTTCAGCATTCGCCCTCTCGCGGTTCTGTAGATCGCGATTCGCTTCGGGCCCCGCGATTGCAGCCTATTCCCCGATGTTCCCCCGACCGACCCCCGCCCCCCGCTCATCGTGACTCACCCTTCCTGTGTCCACTCCGGTTTTCGTGCAGTCGCCTGCCGGTGGCTCATTGCCGTCTGCCTCTTGGGACTGCTGACGACCGGGTGCGACGATACCCCCGGTGCGCAAGCCATCGATCCGGAGCCGCCGCAGGTGTCGGGCTTTTCCTTCTCGCCGAAGCGGGTCGTTGTCGACAGCCTGCCGCCCGATCGCGTGCAAGACGAACGCGTTCAGGTCCCGCTCGTCGTTGAAGCGCAAGCCACCGATCCGGACGGGTCGGTCGACCGTGTTGAGCTTGCTCTCGAGCCGTCGCAGAACCCGCAGAGCACGCTCCTGCTAAACCTGCCGGCTGCGGAGGGCGATCGCTTCGCCGGGGCCCTCAACATCGGGCTGCCGCTGATCGACGAGATCTACACGGTACGCGTCTACGCGGTGGATGACGACAGTCTGGTTAGCAACCAGGTGCGTGGCCAGCTTCGGGTGGTCGCCCCGACAGACACCACGTCGCAAGCCCGCGCTGCCGAGTAACGGATTCCGCTTTGCAATCGACTCTCTGCCTGATGCCTCGTTTCTCTATTTTCCCTTCTGCTTCCCTGAGGATGCCTCTCGCCCTGGGGGTTCTCTGCATGGTGCTCGGCGCTCCCTCGGCGGCCGCTCAGTCCACCACGTGGAAGCAGCAGGCGCAGCAGTTGGCGCCGGTGGACGGGGTGTCCAGCAATTCCATTCAAACGATGGAGGCCGACGGCGACTCGCTGTGGATCGGTCCGCTTCTCTCGGTCTACGTTGAGGCCGAGCAGCGCTTCTTCACGGCAGACGTGCCGCAATTGCTGGACGAGGACAACGTTGTGTTTGCCATCGACGCCACCAACAATCCCGACCGCCCGTCCTCGACGGTGTGGGCGGGCCTGGCGTTTGACGCCGGTGGGGGGACGGCGGGGACCGCTGGGTTTTTGTTCTCGACCGATGGTGGCGACAGCTTCACGACTCGGCTTCCCGCCCTGGATGCAGCCGACGACACGACCGTGACGTATGGCGGCGTCTCCTTTCCCGCCATCCCGGTGACGGCAAACGAGGACGGCGCTACGCAGGGACTGGACGCAGCCCCACCGGGCGGCAGGGTGTGGATCGCGGGTGGGCAGTCGGGCATCCGGTCGTCCACCGATGGGGGGCAGACCTGGCAGCGCGCCGTGCTTCCGCCCGACACCTTAAACGCCGTCGCTCCTGGCGAAACTCCGCCGTTTTTGGTGGGACCGCCGGTGGAACAGGGGCGCGGATGGCTGAACCACGTCGGCTTCAGCGTGCTCGTGGACGAAACCGGCACGGTATGGGCCGGAACGGCAGGCGGCGTCAACCGGTCGCGTCCGCAGGACCTGAGGGGAGGGGACCGGGCGTGGCAGCGGTTCGCCTATGACGGCACTCCGAACGGCCTGACCGGCAACAGTGTCGTGGCACTGGCCGAACAGCCCCTCGACACCACCCGCAACCCCGTCTGGATGGCCACCTGGGCGCTCAACCAGACGCAGTCTGACCGCCAGCGCTTCGGCGTGACCGTGACGCGTGACGGGGGCGCCTCCTTCGAGCAAATGCTCATCGGGGAGCAGGTGACGGACTTCGCGTTTCGCCGGGGCACGGGCGCGTCGCCGCCCCTCGTCTACGCGACCGGCGAAAGCGGACTGCTCATTTCGGCGGACCGCGGGGAAACGTGGCGCGCCGTGGCGGACTTCCGGCTGCAGCGTGATGCCTCATTTCTCCGCTCCGATGCACGTGTGCAGACGGTGTCGACCACCGCATCGGCACTGTGGGTGGGCACCAGCGACGGACTGCTGCGTCTTCCGCGAACCCGCGAGCAGGCCCTTCTGGCGGAGGATCCGGCCACCGAAAATCCGGCGTGGCGCCTCTTCCGAACGAACGTGCCGGTGAATCCGGAGGAGCCGTCCGAGTCGGTGCCCGACGTGTCGACCTACGCGTACCCGAACCCTTTCTCTCCGTCGGAGGACAACGTCGTGCGCATCCGGTATGAGCTGCAGGAGGCCC
>CAYFSC010000032.1:16098-22001 GCA_964345695.1 uncultured Rhodothermales bacterium
TTCTCTCCGTCGGAGGACAACGTCGTGCGCATCCGGTATGAGCTGCAGGAGGCCCGCTCGGTAACGGTCGAGATCTTCGACTTCGGCATGAACCGGGTGCGCAGCCTCACGCGCGATCAGCCGCCGGGGCAGCAGGAGATTGCGTGGGACGGCACGGACGACGATGGCTTGCGCCTTCCGAACGGCACGTACTTTTACACCGTCGACCTCGGCGGCGAGACGGTCCGCGGCAAGATTCTGCTCGTGGACTGACCCCGCGTCGCGACGCGACGTTCCCCTGGTTGATTCCTCAACAGTATGTTCGCTTTTTCGATACTTCGCATTCGTCGCTCGGCGCGGGCCTGGAAGCTAGGGCTCGCCATCGTTTTCCTCCTCGGAGGCGCCACGTCCACGGCGTCGGCGCAGGACGGCGCGGCGGGGGCCTTCTCGCGCCTGGGCTTCAGCGCCCGCGGCATTGCCATGGGCAATGCACTGACAGCCTCGACCGGCGATGACGCCAGCCCGTACTACAACCCCGCGCTTGCGCCCAACGCCACCGGGCAGCGCCTTTCGGCGTCGGCGGCCGTGATGTCATTCGATCGAGAGTTGCAGTTTCTGGAGTTCACCACGCCCATCGGTCCTTCGGCCGGAATTGCCCTGGGGCTCATCCATGGCGGCGTGAGCGATATCGACGGGCGCGATGCGAACGGGGTCCGCACCCAGACGCTGTCCACCGACGAGTTCGGGCTCTTTCTCTCGTTCGGCAACCGTTTCGCCGATCGGCTGTCGGTGGGGGCCAACCTGAAAATCTACCAGTCAAGCCTCGACGACGTCATCGATGAGGTCCGCAGCTTCGCCCTGGACGTGGGCACCCGTGTGGAGGTGACGGAGGCACTGCACGTCGGCGTGTCGGCCAGCGATTTGCTGGCCAAGTACGAATGGGGACAGGCGGGCGGCGGCCGCACCAACACCGATTATTTCCCGACGCGCATCCGGGCCGGCGTCGAGTACACGTTGCTGAACGACCGGCTGCGCCTGCTGGGCGAGTACGAGTCGCGCATCACGCGCCGCGACGAGCAGCAGCGCATCGTGGTGCCCACGACCCGCGGCCCGCAGACCCGGTTCGAGACCGAGACGCTCGTGCTGCACGACTCGCGCGGCCGCATCGGCGCCTCTTACCAGCTCCACGAAATCCTGAACGTCCGTGCGGGGGTGGATCGCCTCGGCGTCGACGGCCCCGACGGCCTGCGTCCCTCCGCTGGATTCGGCATCGACGAACAGGTGGGCAATCTGAAGGTCAACCTCGCCTACGCAATCGCGCTGGAGCCCTACGTGAACAACACCATCAACTTGTTCTCGCTCGCGATCTTCTTGTGAACGATCCAGCCGGGAGGGGCGCGCGCCGTCACCCGAGTTCCGCGACGACCTGCCCGAGGGCCTCCAGTCCGATTCCCGACACGCCCGTACGAATGCGGAGCGTGCACCAGGCGTCCAGCAGGAGCATCTGCGCGGCGTGGATGGGCACGGCGATCCAGAAGGAGCGGCACCGCCAGACGAGCGCGCCCAGGGCGACCCCGCCGACGATCGAGAGCAGCGCCTCGGGCCACGGCTTGTTGATGTGGAGCGCCGCGAAAGGCAGCGCCTGCACGAAGATTGCGTAGAGCCCCAGGCTGTGCGCGGTGCCGAAGATCATGAATCCGCGCCACAGGTATTCCCAGCCGATCCAGTAGAACAAGAACAGCGCTTCGTACAGAAGAAATACCTGCCAGTCGCGCGCCGCGCCTTGCAGGTGCGGGTACTGGGCCTGAAACTCAGCGCTGTCCGATAGAATCCATGTACCCACCGCCACGACGGGAAGGTAGAGGCCCGCAAGAAGGGCGGCGAGCCGCCAGTTGCCCGCGCCGATGCCCATCTCCTGCCAGGAGAGGCGGAAGATCGTGCGGAGTGCAAGGACTGGAAGCACAAAGCCGATCACCCCCTGCATCCCGAACCACCATCCCCAGGCCGCAAGTTGCAGCCATTCGCGCGGGACCGTCGCCGAAAACAGTTCGACAAAGCGGGATCGGCTGCCCAGCGTAAACTGCAGCACCACGGCCACAGCGGCAAACAGGAGGACAAACACCGTTTGGCCGTCCAGTGAGTGGACGGCCCGGCGCAGGCGGCGCCATTCGTCGCGAAGCTGGGACACCATCGAGGTCTACGGGAGGTGGAGAGAGTGAGATCGGAACTTGTACGGACGGCGCCTCAAAGGTTGCGGCGGGGGGGCGGGGCCCTACGGATTGCGCCTCGGTGAAGCGGGCACTACCTTGGCTTCCGCTCATCGCCTCTCCCGACAGTCCCCGCTCGCCATGACCGTCCGTGCCCGACTCCTCCTGCTTCTCACCGTCGCAGGGATCGCCTGCACCCAATCGACCGAGGCGCCGCAATCTGCATCGAGTGATACGGCGGCCGATTCCATTGCCTCGGCGGCACCGGGCACCGACATCTACCTAGCCGCACTGGAACGAACGCAGGCGGGGGCGCTGCAGGTCGGGGCGCCGACCAACGTCACGCGCCGCTCGGGCTATGACAACCAGCCGTCTTTTGTTCGCGAGGGGCGCGCGCTGCTCTACACCTCGGTGCGAGACGCCCAAACAGAGGTGGTCCGGCATTCGATCGACGGCGATTCAACCACGCGCATCACCACCACGGCGGTGAGCGAGTACTCCCCAACGCCCCGGCCCGACGGCCAGATGACCCTGGTACGGGTTGAAGAGGACGGGCGCCAACGTCTCTGGACGTACAGCGGCCAGGGAACGCCCGAGGCGCCGGTGTTTTCTGAACTCGCTGCCGTGGGCTACCACGCCTGGGCGAATGACGAGCAGGTCCTGCTATTCGTCCTCGGGGATCCGCCCACCTTGCAGCGAACCAATGTGGAGACGTCGGTCCGCGACACGGTTGCCACCCGCATCGGTCGTTCGCTGCAGCCCGTACCGGGCCAACCGGCGGTCAGCTACGTCGAGGTTGCAACCGACTCGACCACCACGCTGCACACGATCAACGTAGAGACGGGCGCGGTGCAGCAGATCGGAAACACGCCCGGCAGGGGGAGGGGGGTCGATCACGCGTGGACGCCCGACGGAACGCTGCTCATGGCCGATAGCACCTTCCTGTACGCCCGTTCCCGCGACGCGAACCGCTGGACGCGCGTCGGCAATCTCGCGCCGCTTGAACCCTCACGTCTTGCCGTGTCGCCCGACGGAGGCACCCTCGCCCTGGTGGCTGCCGATTCGTGAGCGGGCGCTTCTCACAGCCCCACCGCCGTGCCAAGATAAAACAGATTGGCGTCGACGCCCGGATTGATACTGCCCCGGTAGCCGTTCGACAGGTGGTGGTAGCGATATCCGAGGCTGAGATGCAGGCGATCGGACAGAGTGACTTGCACGCCCGCCCCGAAGTCCACCGTAAAATTGAACGACTTTCCGCGCCGGTCCGGGACGGAATCGAGGAAGTAAAGCACGCCGGTGGAGGCGCTCAGAAAAGGCTGGATGCGGGGATGCACGCGCAGGTTGACCTGCAGGCCGAGCGGCGCCGCCCCGACACCGGGGGTCGCGAGATTCGGCCGGGGAAGTCCTTCGCCTTCGCGGTTGAACCGCTCCGGAATCGCCGACCCCGGAACCGACAGCCGCGCCCACGGAACCACGTCTGCCGTGTAGAACAGAACCAGGCGCGCAGGATCGGCGCCGCGGGCCGTGCGAGGGGTGAGCCGGCGTTTGTAGCGGAGGGCAACGATCCGGAACTCCGCCTCCCGAGTGCGCCCGAGAAGCCGGCTGGCGTTGTTCGAGCCCCCGGCCCAGAAACTGATGCGGTGCCGCGTGCTCAGCCACGGGGCGGTGGGTTCCGTCCCTGTGCGACGATCCGGACCGCGGAGCGAGTCGGCGGGACCTGCGGCCGACGCTTGCGCCCGCAAACCACCTACCCACAGTCCGCACACCACAATCGTCAGTAGAACGACGCGAGCCGAACCGAGCGCGGGGGCAGAGAGAGGCACGGGGTGGAACAGATGCTGGAAACGTGTCTTTCCTCGTGGCGTGATTCGCAGCCGCCGATCACGGGCCACGAACTTTGTTGAGCCGTAGGACGTCGTGTTACGGCAGCTGTTCGTTGACTGGCACCACCAAACACGTCTTTATGGAGCTGTATTACAAGAGTTACGGGGACTCCGGCCCGCCCCTTCTCATCCTGCACGGCCTCCTAGGGGCCAGCGGCAACTGGCACACGTTGAGCCGAACCGTTTTTAAAGAGGTCGCCCGGGTTTTTACAATCGATCAGCGCAACCACGGACGATCGCCCCACGCCAAGCCCTTCGACTATCCGACTCTCGCATCCGATCTGCACACCTTCATCGAACGCCATGACCTGCGCCCCGCCCACCTGATGGGGCACTCGATGGGCGGCAAAACGGCCATGCAAACGGCGCTCACGCATCCAGAAGACGTCGATCGGCTCGTTGTCGTCGACATGGCGCCGAAAGGATACGACCCTCAGAAAAGCAACCTTGCCGGTCTGCTCGATGTCCTCGGTCGCATCGATCCCTCTGCGTACGACCGCCGTGCCGACGTGGACGCCGCCCTGCAGAAAGCGGTGCCGTCGCGCCCCATCCGGCAGTTTCTGCTCAAGAACCTGCAGCACGACGGGGACGGGTACAGGTGGCAACTGAATCTCGACGTGATCCGCGAGAATCTCGATGCCATCTTCGCGCCCATCGATGCAAAAGCGATCTTCGAAGGACCGACCTTATTTGTCCGCGGAGAACACTCCGACTACGTGTCGGAAGAAGACCTTCCGGAGATCCGCAATCGATTTCCGGAGGCCGAGCTTCTAACCATTCCCGATGCGGAGCACTGGGTGCACGCCGATGCCCCCGAGGAGTTTGCGAAGGGGGTCGTCGACTTCCTGACGGCCTGACGGATCGGTCTCACGCGGAATCGAGCCTGCGGGGATACGCCGACGGTTGTTGGTGACTCGGGGGACGATTGCCTACGTTATACAACCTCGCCCATGCAGGATCGCGCTGTGCCGTTCACGAATTGGACACCCACCATGGACCTTGGACTGACCGATCGAATCGCCTTCGTCGCGGGGGCAAGCAGCGGCCTCGGCCGAGCGGCGGCGCTGGAGCTCGTCCGCGAGGGCTGCCGGGTGGCCCTCTGCTCGCGCAGCCAGGAACGGATTGACGCCGCCGCGCAACACATCTGTGACGCGGCCGACGTGAACCCGAAGCGGGTTCTCCCGCTGGAGTGCGACGTGACGGACGAGGCTGCCGTGCAATCGGCCATCGAAGAAACGGTGGACACCTTCGGGGGGCTGCACGTCCTCGTCACCAACGCCGGGGGACCGCCCTCCGGCGCGGCACAGGCTTTCGACACCGACGCGTACCGCGAGGCGGTCGAGCTCAACCTGATGAGCACGATCAGCCTGTGCCAGGCGGCGCTTCCGCACCTGCACACGGCGGCCGACACGGACGGGCACGCCCGCATCCTCATGGTAACGAGCGTCTCCGCCAAGCAACCCATCCCGACGCTCGCGCTGTCTAACACCGCGCGTGCCGGCGTGCAAGGCTACGCCAAAAGCCTGGCGGCAGAAGTGGGCGACGCCGAGATTACCGTCAACACGATTCTTCCCGGGTATACGCGGACGGCGCGCCTCGACGACCTGGCGGCCAGCATTCAGGCCGAAACCGGTCGGACCAAAAAGGAGGTGGAGGCGGCCTGGACCGAAGACAATGTCCTGCCGCGTCTGGGAGATCCGGAAGAGTTTGCTGCCGCTGTGGCGTTTTTGGCCAGCGCCCGCGCGGGCTATGTCACTGGCGTCGCCTTCCCGGTCGACGGCGGACGAGTTAAGCACATCCTGTAGCCGGCCGGCGGCCGGGCAGGGTGCCAGTG
>CAYFSC010000033.1:0-21914 GCA_964345695.1 uncultured Rhodothermales bacterium
CCAGAATGGAGGCGGGCACGTCCTCCGCCGCGTGCTGCGCGAGGTGGTGGTAGCACAGGCCGAGGACGCCGTGGAAGCGGGCCTCCTGAACGAAAGCGGGCCATTTTATGAATGCCCTGAAATTACTGTGCACCCGGTCAGTTTCATCCGACATCAGCCGGCCCCAATTACGAAGTAGATCTCTCTCGGAATGCATCGCTAGCGAAGCAGAATCAAGAATAAAGGCCAATTTATGGCGATAATACGCTCACTAACAATTTGGTGACGATTCTTTTTGGAGGTTCCCCTGGAAGATCAGGAGCAATGAAGGGGAAGATTAGGAGATGTCCCGAAACTGTTGTGAGAATTAATCAATGGATTGTTATAAGGCTGATTCTCTCCCACGACCCATCGCTTTTGCTCCAGAGGCTGAAGGTGAATCTAGACCATCCTCTTAGCATTGCTTCATCCTCTCGTCAGCGCTTTCGCTTGAGGAATGCCTCTTTTCTATTTGCACACCCCTTACCATGACGCCTCTGGATCCTGAAGCCTTTCGCACTCTCATGCGCCACGTGCCCTCAACGGTTACCGTTGTCACCGCAGGGATTGGAGACTCAATCCGAGGTGTGACCATTGGATCGTTCACGAGCCTCAGTCTTACTCCACCTCTTCTTTGCTTCAACCTGGGACGCAGGAGCCAGATGTACTCGGTCCTGAGGACGACTTCCAATTTTGCGGTCCACGTTCTCTCCGGTCGTCAGGCGAGCCTCTCGCAACACTTTGCTAAGCCTGGTCAGACCAGTGCTGATCAATTTGATTCAATCGCGTACACGAGATCTGACGACGGCACTCCGCTTCTTCATGGCGCCGCTGCGACACTGCAGTGCCGTCTCCACCAGTTTGTCGATGTAAATGAAAAGGTTATTGTGATCGGGGAGGTTGTCGCTGCTGAGTCTGATGCCGAAGCGTCTGTCCTCCTCTACTATCGCCGTACTTATGCTGGTTTAAACGGTACCGTCTACCCGGCCGAAGACTCAGGAGTAGGGTACTCTCATCCATTCACACTCCTGCCGGCAGAGGCATCTTGACGCACCCGTCCCAGGTCGGGCCTTCAATCAACTTCTCCTTCGAACTCACCAATGCCGACTCACGCTTCGTCGCTCTTTATCGCTCGCGTTCTCCTCGCAAGTCTCCTGATTTTGGGTTTAGGACTTCCTCTCTCGACTTCAGCACAGTCCCCCCAGATCTTTGACGCCTATCCGAACTTAAGCTTCTCGCAAATCACCGACGTCCAATCGCCTGACGACAGCTCGAACCGCGTTTTCGTCCTACAGAAGGGCGGCCAGGTGCTCGTCTTCAACAACGACATGGCGACGAGCCAGACGACGACGTTCCTCGACCTCTCCAGCGTCGTGGACACTCGGGGCGAAGGCGGACTCGTCGGTCTCGCGTTTCACCCCGACTATGCAACGAACGGGCGGTTCTTTGTCTACTACACCACCTCTGAAATCGGTGCCTTTGTGAGTCGCGTCTCCGAGTTTCAGGTTTCCAACGATCCGGACGTCGCCAATCTCAACAGCGAAGCCATTCGCCTTCAGGTCGAACAGCCGGGCATCTACCACAACTCCGGCCAGCTCCAGTTCGGCCCCGACGGCTATCTCTACGTGGCCTTCGGCGACGGCATGGCGAGCTTCGAGTCCGGGGCCGGAGGCACCGCCGATCCGTTCGATCACGGGCAGGATCTCGGGACGCTTCTTAGTGCCATGCTGCGCCTGGACGTCGACGGCGGCGGGAATGTGCCGGACTGTGGGGGCGCGGGCGCGAACGAGTCCGCCAGCTACGGCATTCCCGCCGACAACCCATTCGTCGGGGATGGCTCCGCCTGCGACGAAATCTACGCGTACGGTTTCCGCAACCCGTTTCGATTTAGCTTCGACGCGACCGGGCGGCTATGGCTTGCCGATGTCGGCGAAGAGCAGCGGGAGGAGTTGAACTGGGTGGAGGCCGGCAATAATTACGGCTGGAAGACGATCGAGGGCACCGTATGCTTCGATCCGGCCACGGGCTGTGACGACACCGGGCTAGAGCTGCCGGTGTGGGAATACGCGCATCCCCCGGAAGGCGGCGGGCGCTCCATTACCGGCGGGTACGTGATCCCGAACGGCGGCTGTGCGTTTATCGAGGGCGACTATATTTTTGGCGACTTTGTGACGGGAGAAATCTGGCGCCTTGACGCCGCCGATGCGCCGTTCCAGAGCAGCGACCGGCTCATCGACAGCGACCTCATGATCTCGACGTTCGGCCTTGCGCCGAGCGGTCGAATCCTGATCGGCGACTACAGCAGTGGCGCGTTGTACGGTTTCGACTGCTCTACGCTACCGGTGGAGCTTGCCAGGTTCCGCGGCGACGTCGTCGGATCGCGCGTCGTTCTGCAGTGGACAACGCTGAGCGAAACGAGCAACGCCGGGTTTGAGGTGCTGCACCGCGCGCCGAAGAACGGCACGTGGACGCAGATGGCGTTTGTGGACGGGCGCGGCACCACGTCGGCAGCGGTCGACTACCGCCTTGAAACGCCGCCGCTCGTCGCCGGCACCCACACGTTTCGCCTGCACCAGATCGACCTGGACGGCACCGGCACGCTCGGCCCGGTGATCGATGTCGCCGTCCGACCGGACGCCCCGCTCACGCTCTCCGCGCCGCAGCCACACCCGATCATCGGGCGAAGCACCGTCACGCTAGCGACACGCACGACGGAGCGCGTCACCGTGCGCCTGTACGACGTCCTCGGACGGGAGGTCGGCCTTCTCTTCGACGACGCGGTGTCTGTTGATCGACCGGCGACCCTCGACCTGTCCGCACAGCGATTGGCGTCTGGCATCTACTTCCTCCGCGCCGCGACAGCAGGAGCCTCCCGGACGCAAAAGGTTGTCGTGCAATAACCCACGGCGTTCTCTCGCGCCTGGAAAACAAAAAGCGCTGCCGCCCCATCCTTCAGGCGGCAGCGCTTCTTTTATGTCCCTTTTCCCGAGATGCGAATTCCTAAATCAACCCACTCCGCCCTTCACCCTTCGAACTTCGCACTTCGCACTTCGAATCTTACTGTAGCGGCAACTCCGCGCTCAGAACCGGGAGTTGCTCGGCGCCCTGCGCGATGTAGACACCGCCTTTTTCTGTGTTCTCCAGGACCGTGGCCCCCGCACCAATGACGCACTCCGGAGCAATCGTGATCTTGTTGCGGAGCGTCACGCCGGGCGCAATGAAACAGTACGAGGACACCGTCACCCAGCCTGGGATCACGGTTCGAAGACCGATGAAGCAGTGCTTCTGGATTGTGGCGCCGTGCCCCACAATGCTGCCGGTGCCGATGAACACGTCATCCTCGATGCGGACATCGAACTGCACCTGACTGAATGCGCCGATGAAGCAGTTTTCGCCGATGACGGCATCGTCCATCCGGTCCACGGTAGGGTGAATGAAGGATGCAATGTCGTACCCCAGCGCTTTCACCTCCCGGAGGCGTTCTGCGCGGAGTTTGTTGAGTTGAACGTAGCCGATGCCGACGAAGGCGTCGTACTCGTCCGGCGGAAACCGTTCGGCCATCCCGTCGAAGGGCACGATCGGCCGTCCCATGAAGGTGTCCCCCTCGACGTAGGCGCGGTCGACTGTGAAGCCGGCGACATCGTAGTCGGTGTGACGTTCAAAATTGTAGCATGCCTCCTGCGCGAGTGCGCCATTACCAAAAATAATCAGCTTGGGCATCAGCTCGTGTACTCCAGGCAAGAAGAAAAAGAAACGTGGAATCGTCGGTACCGTCCACCCGCCGGCTCGGGTTTGGAAAACCGGATGGGTTGGACGTCCGTGCGCACGTTCATGGTTTGCGCGCAGCCGGCGGATTTGCAGGCACCGACGGATTTAGAAGCCGACCTTCTGGATCTCGCGCGCCAGATCCGTTGACGGCGATGCCGTCGAGGCCGTGCCGCCTCTCGCGCTCAGGGCGTTGACGGAGACGGACGAATTCGTGCCTACGCGTCGCAGCACGCCTGTGAGCCGATCGATGAATGCCTCTACGACCGACCGGTCAAACACGTCGGTGGCATACGTCAGCCGGCCCGCGATGGGACCGTCGCCGTCGTCCACGAGGTCGATGCTGAACGGCAGGCGGCTTTGGCCCAGGTTCACGAGGTTAACGCGAGCCTCGACATTCTCCAGCCGGACCTCATCCTCCAGCCGGCTGTCGCGGACGATCAGCATCACCAGATACGGCGGTGCATCGTCCGGCACGGAAGCACGTTCATGCAGCAACCGCTGCATCTCTACAAAGGGGAAGTCCTGGTGCCGGTAGGCGTCGAGGACGTCGGCTTTGACCTGCTGGAGGAAGTCCGAAAACGGAAGGCGGCCGGTGATTTGCCGGCGCAGCAGGAGGGTATTGGAAAAGTTGCCGAGGAGCGTTTCCGTCTCTGGCAGGGTGCGGCTGGAGACCAGCGAGGCAACCAGTAGATCCTTCTCTCCCGTTTCGGCGGCGAGGGTCGCGTAGAGAGCGGCGAGGATCGCCATGTACGACGTCGCGCCCTGCGCCATGGCCAGGCGGCGGAGGCGGTCGGACAGGTCGGTCGAGAATGTGACCGACACGGCGGCGGACGGGTGGGCCGTTCGCTCGTCGGTGTCGGTCGTAGCGTCCACGAGGCGCGTCGGCCCGGCGACCCCGGCGACCCCGGCGAGTTGTTCTTCCCAGTACGCGCGCTGCACGGCCAAGTCCTCCTCCGACATCCAGGTGCGTTGCCACGTTGCGACGTCGGCGTACTCGGCGCGGCGCTCCGGCAGGTCCGCGGCATCGGCGGCGCCGCCAGCAGCGTACAGCGACGACAGTTCGCGCAGCATGAGCCGAAGCGAGAGCCCGTCGCCGACGAGTTGGTGAAGGGTGATCAGCAGGACGTGGTCGGTGATCGATTGCTCGTAGAGGGTGACGCGCAGGAGCGGGTCGGCGGCTGTGTCGAACGGCCGGCGTGCCCGGTGGAGCAGATCCTCATCCGGCACGGAGCCGGGGACCACCTCGAACGGAAGCGCCCAGTCTGCCGAAACGACCAGGCGCGGCGTGCCGTCCTCGACCCGAATCGACGACCGGAGAATCTCGTGCCGCTCCGCGATCGCCTCCAGCGACCGGCGCAGCGCGTCGACGTCCAGCGGCCCCTCTAGCCGAACCGCCAGCGGGACGTTATCGACGCCCTCCGCCGGAGCATGGCGCCCCGCGTTCCAGATCCGCTTTTGCGCGTAGGACAGTGGTGCATCGGGCGCGACGCGACGCGGGATGCCCAACTGGGCAAGCGTTTCGCCTTCCTTCCGAAGCAGCTCGAAGAACAGCGACTGGTGTGTAGGCGAAAGCATACGGAGGTCCTGGTACAGCGCTTCCAGAGGACGAATGTCAGGCATGGTGTTAGAATTGAGGATACAAAGGGGCGCGGGCAACCGTCGGCCGTGGGCAACGAGACGACGCCCGGCGAACGAGGGACGGACAATGATCACGAAACGGTGTCCACCGCATGCAGCAGATGCGCCGCCTCATCGTGAGAGAGCTGCTGGACGCGCTGAAGTAGCGTTTGCGCCTTCGTGGTGGCCGTGCGCTTGCCCGCCGCGTTCTCTGCGTACCGGCGAGAGCGCAAGGGGTCAATACGACCGCCGACCATCGAGTGAATCAGGCGATGCTGGGGGCCGAGGTCAAACGTATCACGGATGGCCTCAAAGTCGAGTCCGCCAACCTGGCAGAGGCCGATCCCGAAGTCGGTGCTGTGCAGCTCCAGATGGTGCGCTAGGACGCCGGCTTCGAGCGTGGCGAAGTGCAGCGACTTCTCGCCGTAGGACGGCCCGATCGCGTCGAAGTCCACAACGAAGAACACCGAGAAGGCGCTCTCGTCGAACATCGGCGTGTTGATGAAAGGGATGTGGACGCTGCGGTCGAGGTCGACGTCCGGCGTCAGGCAGACGAGGCGGTGGTCCTCCGGGTGGTAGTAGTACATCCCAGCCTCAACGCCGCGGATCCGGCCCGGCTTCACATGCACGTAGGTTTGCGTCGGGTTCAGGCCGCCGGGCGACGGGTACAGGAATTTCGATTCCCCGTCGATCTTCAGCTCCGAGAGGACGCTCAGGAAGCCCCCGAAGTCTTTCTGCGAGATTGGCTTGAGGGAAAAGGCCCGGTAGCTGCGGCGCCGCTCATATCGTTCCCGCCGCTGCTCGTCGCTTTCTGGGTGCACAAGTGCGATGGACGACCGGTCGTCCAGGTCGCGGCGGATGCCCGGGCGCGTTTTTTTAAAGACATCGCGCTCCACGGGGTCGAGCAGCACGCGATAGTGGGCCAGTTGCGGATCGGCGGGGGCACCGTCGCCGCGCTCGTTCGGCGATCCCGTGAGACCATCGGCGTCCCCGGCCTCGGTGGGCGCGTAGTAGCCCGCGAGCGCCTCGATCGTCTGCAGGCGGAAGAGCTCATCGATGCGGGGACGACTGCCGAAGGTTTTCTCCAGTCGATTTCCAATGCGAACCATCTCCAGCGAATCGGCGAACAGCTCGTCGAGGAGGTCGGCTGTCGGCGCGGGCACGGCGATGTTCATCACCTCGGCCACGATGGTTGCGATGGTATCGATCACGTCGGCAGCAGGCGGTGCCCCATCTCCCGCGTCGCCGCGGTCGAGCACCGCCGACGGTTCGACGGCCGGTACGGCGAGCGGGGCCGCGGCGGTGCTCTGCGCAGCGTTCGTTCCGGAGCCCGGTTCTGCAGAAGAAACGGGATTGCCGGCCTCTTCCTGCGGATCCGGCAGCGCGGTTCGGTCGACCTTGCCGTTTCGCGTCAGGGGAAATCCGTCCATTTCGACAAAAAGGGCCGGTACCATATACGCCGGAATCTGCCCAGCGAGGAAGGGGCGAAGCACGGCCTCCTCGACACGCGCGCCGTTTGCCGGCACGACGTACGCGGCGAGTTGCTTCTTGCCGTCGCGGTCATGGGCGACCACTACGGCAGAGCGGACGTCCGGATGGCGCTGCAGCGTCGCCTCGATTTCCCCGAGTTCGACCCGCTGTCCGTTGATCTGAACCTGAAAGTCGATGCGCCCTAGAAACTCGATGGTGCCGTCCGGGCGGAAGCATCCGAGGTCGCCCGTGCGGTAGAGGCGCTCGCCTGTCTCCGGATGCGTGACGAACTTCTCTCGGGTCTTCTCCTGGTTCTTCCAGTATCCGCGTGCGACGCCGACGCCGGCTACGCACATCTCGCCCGGCACCCATGTGGGGCGTTCGACGAGATCTTCGCTCATGATGTAGTAGCGCGTATTGGCAATGCCCTTTCCGTACGGAATGCTCGCCCACTCGGGGTCGACGGCTTCAACGGGGTACCAAATATTCCAGAGCGTCGTCTCCGTCGGGCCGCCGACGCTGACGACCTGTGCGTCGGGGACGTGTCGGCGGATGCCATCCGGCAGAGTGACAGGGATCCAGTCACCGCCCATAAACACAAGGCGGAGCGACGGCGGCACCACGTTAGTGCAGTCACCAGCGTAGGCGATCAGCATTTCCATCATGGCCGGCACGGAGTTCCATACGGTGACCGCGTGCCGGTGCATCATGTCGACCCAGTGCTTCGGGTCGCGCCGTCCGCCGGCATCCGGAATCGCGATGGATCCACCCGCGCCGAGGATGCCGAACAGATCGAACGTCGACATGTCGTGGTGCAGCGCCGTCAGCGCCAAGGCACAGTCGGACGCGTCGATGTCAAACGTGTCAATCGTCTGCATCAGGGCGTTGACAAGGCCGCGGTGCTCGATCATCACGCCTTTCGGCTGGCCGGTCGAGCCCGAGGTGTAGAGGATGAAGGCGAGGTCATCTGGCAGTTGCGTGACCGGCAGCGGTGCATTGGAGAACGCTCCGAGGTCGTGCGCCTCCGGCATATCGACGGCAAAGACGGGCACGCCGTCCGGGGCAGCATTAGGCGTCAGGCACTGCGACTGCGTGAGGACCGCGCCGGCTCCGCTATTCTGCAGCACAAATGTGAGCCGCTCCAGCGGGAGGTCGGGGTCGACGGGAACGTAGGCGGCGCCAGACGCGAGGACGGCGTAGGCGGCGACGGCCTGCTCCCAGCCTTTTTTCATGACGATCGCGACGCGATCGCCAACGCCGAAGCCGCGGTCCTGCAGGAGCCGTGCCCAGCGGTTCGCCCGGGCGGCAAGCTCGCCATACGTAAGCGTCACCGACGAGGTGAAAACAGCCGGCTGATCCGGGCGAGCAGACGCGTGTCGGTAGAACAGCTCGTGGGCAGCAATGTCCGGGACCGGCGCGTCGGGACCGGCGACGCCGCGGCGCATGGGAAGCTCGGCGGCCTGAGCGACGCGGCGTGCCGTCGCGGGCCATGCGGCAGACCACAACGTCTCGTCCTCGGCGAGAAGCTCGACCTCGGCGGTAAACGCCGACAGCATCGCCTCAGCCATTCCCTCCGGCAGAAGCTCCTCCACCACGTCGAAGTCAGCGTGCAGGGCGCCGTCATGCTCGAAGATATGGTTGTCGACCCACACCTGCGAGGTCTGGTTGATGGAATAGACGACCTCGCCGAGATCGGATGCAGCGACGGTGGGGTAAGCATCGTTCCCGTCGTCGTCGCGAGCAGACGCAGTGAAGATAACCGGCATACGAGCGCCCGTGCGACGACCTTCGAACTTGGCCATTTCCCGGAGAATCTCGACACCGCTGAATGACTGATGCTCCAGCAGCTCCCAGATCTGGCGCTGAACGGCAGAGGCGCGCTCGGCGAATGCGTGCTCGCCGCTGACATCCGCAGCAATCAGCCCAAACGACGCAAACTCTCCCACCACCTGGTCGATGTGCGGGTGAAGGGGTATCCGATTGAACTGCGGCACGTTGAGGCTGAACTGCGACTCCTCACTCCAGAGGGCGACGATGTCGGCGTAGACCGTAGCGAGAACGCCGGTGGGCGTGACGCCGTGCGCGGCGGCCCGCGTTTTCACCGCGTCCCAGATCTGGGCTGGAACAACGCCCTTTCGTCGGACGAAACGCCCGGTCGATACGTCTTCCGGCTGGACCGCCAGCGGGAGCGTCGGGGCGGACGGCAGCGTTTTGATTCGCTCGCGCCAGAACGAGCGGTCCCGCTCATACGTCGGCTGCTCGCGCGTCTTCTCCAACGCATGAACGTAGTCCCGAAACGTGACCGGCACGGGATCGAGCTCCGCACTGGGGTTGTGGTACAGCATCGACCATTCCCGAAACAGAATTGTGATGCTCCAGCCGTCAAAGATCATCGCGTCGAGGCTGACGTGCAGGCGCATCCGATCCTCGTCGATCTGCGTTGCCTGAACGTCGAACAGCGGCCACGTGTCGGTGTCTGTCACCTGATGCGACATCTCATATCGGACCTCGGCCAGCAAGGCGCCAACGCTCCCGGGAGATCGATCGCGCGCGTCCACCCGGCGAATCTCGAACCGCGGTACGTCCGGCAGCACGCGCTGTCGCCCGTCCTCGTCGATCACGGCGCGCATCATGTCGTGCCGGTCGATGAGGCGGCGGAAGGCGCGCTCCAGCCGGTCTACATTCAGCGCGCCTTCCACCTCGATGTAGCTGTGGCTAGCCACTTTCGCGAGGTCACCGCTCCGCCCGACCCAGTACGCCTCCTGCAGGTCCGTCAGCGGAAACGGGTCATGGCGATGGGCCGGATCCGGCATCAGCACAACCTCGAGGGGGGCCTCCTCCGCGTCGGCGGCGGACGGCTCCCGATTCTGGATCAGCTTCGCGAGCAGGGCGCGACGCTCCGGGGAGAGCTGGTCAAGGCGATTCTTCAGAGAAGACGACTCAGACATAAGGCTGGCGTAAGAGTGCGGACGAACGGAAACGTCGGAGGGTGGAGGAAAAACAATTCTGCCGAGAAGACGCCTCTTCACAGGGAAGGACGGACCGACCGGTAGCTAATGGGCCACGCGCGGATCGGCGTCGTCGAGCAGCGCGCGGATTTCCTCGTCGGTCATGTTTTCCATGTTTTCGAGGGCGGCTTCGAGGTCGGTCTCGTCAGCGTGCGCGATCTGCTTCTCGGTGATCCACTCCGCCATCTCGGCGATCGTGGAGGCCGCGGCGACGGCATGCAGCGGCATGTCGACCTGAAACGTCTCCTTTATGCTGGAGACCAGGCGCAGAGCGAGCAGCGAGTTGCCTCCGAGGTCGAAGAAGCTTTCGTCGACACCGGCGCGGTCGGTCCGGAGCACGTCGTACCAGACGGCGGCGACCTTCTTCTCCACCGGCGTGCGGGGCAGCGTCAGGTCCTCGGTCCGGCTTGCGGAGGCGGACGGCGTCGGCAACGCATTGCGGTCGGTTTTCTTGTTCGGCGTCGTGGGGAAAACCTCCATCCTCACAAAGTGCGTCGGGATCATGTAAGCCGGCAATTGCTCGGCGAGGGACGCGCGAAGCTCGTCGTCGCTTGCGAGCGCGCCGGCGGACGGAATGGCGTAGGCGACGATGCGCTTGTCGCCGGGCTCGTCTTCGCGCACCATGACGACCCCGTCGCGGACGCTGGGATGTGCGGACAGGGCGGACTCGATCTCGCCGAGCTCGATGCGGTAGCCACGCACTTTCACCTGGAAGTCGGTGCGGCCGAGGAAGTCGATGGTGCCGTCGGAGCGGTAGCGCGCCTGGTCGCCGGTCCAGTACATCCGGGCGGTGCCGCCGCAGAACGGATCCGGCACGAAGCGCTCGGCCGTCAGCTCCGGCCGGTTGAGGTAGCCACGCGTGACGCCGTCGCCGCCGATGTACAGATTGCCGGGCACGCCGACGGGAACAGGCCGCATCGCGTCGTCTAGAATATGGATCTGCGTGTTGGCGATCGGCCGTCCGATCGGAATCACCGATTCGTTTCCGGCCAACTCGTGCGTGGTGGACCAGATCGTGGTTTCGGTTGGGCCGTACATGTTCGTCGTGGGCACGCCGAGGTCGTCGCGCACCTCCGCTGCCAGCGCAGCCGGGAGCGCCTCGCCGCCGAGCATCAGGCGGTCCAGCAGCGGCAGCGCCTCACGGGTCGACGCGTCCGCCACCAGCAGCCGGCCCTGCGTCGGCGTGCACTGCAGGTGCGTCACGCCATGTTCGCGAATTCGCCCCGCGATCGTCGTGTCGGTCGGCGTTGCTGTGGCGTTGGCCGCCTCTTTCACCTCTGCCAGACGCGGAAGCATGTCCAGCACGTCGTCGGTGTCGACGCCGAAGTCGACCAGGCAGGCGATCTCGTCCACCTCTGCTCCCTTCAGCATGCGGACACGGTCGAGGCAGGCGTCGGGATCGCCGAAGAGGCCGCTGGTTTCGAAGTAGCGGCTAAACGAGAACTCCAGCACCTCATCCATGTCCTGCTCGCTGAGGTGATCGACGGAGAACCGGCCGTTTTCGTCGGTGGTGCGCTGCTTGAACGTCGGGAAGGACCACGCCGCCGCCTTGATGAGGCCGACGGAGCTGCGGAGGTACTCCTTCATCGGCTCGCGAACGATCTCGCGAACGGCGTCGGTGTCGGTGCCGACATAGGTGTGCAGCATGAGCGTCACGATGCCCTCGCTGGGGTCGTGGCCGTTCTCGCGTCGCGCCTCGCGGTAGATCTGAATTTTCTCTGTCAGCTCCTCGACGCTCTGGCCCAGCAGGTGCGTCAGGAGGTGGTAGCCCTTCTCCCCGGCCATGCGGAAGGTCTCCGGGTTGCCGGCGGCGGTGATCCACACGGGGAGCGCATCCTGGACCGGCCGCGGCAGGATCTGCAGGTCCACCTCGCGACCGTCGGGCGTCTCGCGGTGCATCGACTCGCCGCGCCAGAGGGTCTGCACCTCGTCGATCTGCTCAAACATCCGCGCCTTTCTATTGGCGTAGTTCTCCGGCTTCAGGACGAAGTCGTTGGGCTGCCAGCCCGCGGCGAAGGAGATGCCCACGCGGCCTTTCGAGAGGTTGTCGACCACGCTCCATTCCTCCGCGATGCGGATGGAGTCGTGGAGCGGCGAGACGCAGCTGCCGGCGCGAAGCTCGATTCGTTCGGTGACGGTCGCAAGGGCGGCGCTGGTGACCGACGGGTTCGGGAAGAGGCCGCCGAACGCATGGAAGTGACGTTCGGGGCTCCAGACGGCTTTGAAGCCGTTGGCGTCGCCAAATTTTGCCCCTTCCAGCAGGACGCGGTATTTCTCGGAGGCGTCGACCTCGCGTTCGTTACTGGAAAAGTAGAACAGGCTGAAGTCGATAGCGCGCGTGTCGGTTTCACCGTCGATCGTGGCCGCGTCGACCTCGCTGGAGTGCAGCACGACGTGGAAGCCGCGCGCCAGCGTCCAGAAGAGCTCCAGGACGGAGATGTCGAAGGAGATGCTCGTCACCGCGAGCCAGACGCCGGGCGGGTCGTGCTCGATCCGCTCGTCCATGCCAGCGAAAAAGTTGGCCACGTTGCGGTGCTCCACGACCACGCCCTTGGGCCGGCCCGTGGAGCCGGACGTGTAGATGACGTACGCGACATCCTCCGGATACGACATCTGCGGCAGGTTGCCGGTCTCGTGCCGGCGAATCTGCTCGTCTTCCGTATCCAGCACGACAACGGTCGCGTCGGAATCCGGCAGGTCGCCTGCGAGCGCGTCGTGCGTGACGATGGCGCCGAGGGCGGCGTCCTCAACCATCAGCGCGATGCGGTCCTGCGGAAAGTCCGGGTCGAGCGGCACGTAGGCGCCGCCGGCCTTGAGGATGGCGAGAAGCGAGACCACCAGGTCTACCGACCGGTTCAGGTATACGCCGACGAGCGTTCCCGTCGTGACGCCGCGGGTGCGGAGGTGACGCGCGAGGCGATTGGCCCGGTCGTTTAGTTCTGCGTAGGTCAGCGTGGCCGTACCGAAGCTGAGCGCCGGCTCGTCCGGGGTTCGCGCGGCCTGGGCCTCGAAGAGGTCATGGACGGTGGCGTCGGAGGCGTACTCCGTCTCCGTCCGGTTCCACGCTACCAGCATGCGGTGCTGCTCCCGGTCGCTCAGCATCGGGACGGTGCGAACGGGCGCGTCGAGGTCGGCGGCCAGGCCGAGAAGAAGCTGCTGCGCGTGGGCAAGCAGGCGGTCGACGGTGCCGACGTCATAGCGTTCGGGGTCGTACTCCAGCTCCAGATCCAGCTCGTCGCCATCGTAGCCGTACAGCGTCGTCGGGTAGCCGGTGTGCTGCAGGAGGCGCATGGTACGTCCTCCCCACTGCGGACCGCCCTCCCGGCGCAGCCATTCGCCCAGTTCGTACTTTTCAAACACGACCAAACTGTCGAAGAGCGGCTCCGTCGTCGGGACGTCGCTCCAGGACTGGATGCTCGTAAGCGGAGCGTGCTCGAACGGCCGATGGGCTACCCAGTCTTTGCGAAGCTGCTGAAGGACGGTACGGACGGGAGTATCCGGCGCAACCGACATGCGAACCGGTACGGTGTTGATAAAGACGCCGACCATCTCGTCAGCACCGTCGACCGTGCCTTTCCGCCCGGCGCGCGTGCCTCCGAAAACAACATCTGCCGACCCGCTGTAGCGATGCAGAAGCAGTCCCCAGGCCACGCTCACCATCGTATTCATGGTGACGCCTGAGCGCTCGGCCGCGTCGCGAATAGCGGCGGTTTCCTCTTCAGAACACGTCACACGGCGGCGCGCACGGACGGGTAGATCGTCTGGCTGCTCGGCGGCCGGATCGACGATGTCGAGGGACGTGGCGGATGTGATGCCGTCGAGATACTGGCGCCAGTAAGATTCAGCATCGGGACCGTCTTGCTCGCGCGACCACAGCACGTAGTCGCGGAACGGCCGTGGTGCTTCAACTTCTACCGTGGAGTCATTGGAACGGGCATCGTAATCGTCGAAGACCTCCTGGATGACGCGCGTAAACGAGCGTCCGTCGAGGATGGCGTGGCTAAACGTCCACACCATGCAATACGACGTGTCCGACAGCTCGAAAAGCGTCAGCCGCATGAGGGGCGCCACGTCCATATCGATGCCGCGGCGCCGATCCTCGTCCAGATACGCGTGAATGACGGCCTCCTGCTCCGCGGGCGGAGTGTCCTGCAGATTCATCTGAATGAACGACATTTCGGCCTGCTCCAGCACCTCCTGCACCGGCTCCTGCACGCCGATCCAGCGGAAGCGGGTGCGCAAAACGGGGTGGCGCTCGATGACGCTCTCCCAACTGCGACGAAGGGCTGCCACGTCGATCGATTCCCGAAGCGTCCAGACCATCTGCTCCACGTCCATCCCTGCGGAGGGCTCGGACAGAACGTGGTAGAGCATCCCTTGCTGGATCGGCGCCAGCGGGTAGGTATTGACGACATCTCGGGAAGGATCCGAACCGACGGCCTCATCTCCATTCTGCCGCTCGCCCTTTGGAACTGTCCCTCCATCGGATGAACGATGATCGTCCGTCGGTTTCGTCGCTGGGGCTCCGGAAAGTCGGTCCTGTGGGTGGTTGCTCTTCGATCCGTGAGATGGACGTTTCATACGTTCTGAGGAAGATGTGGCATGATGTTGAGTCAAAAGCTGGAAACGCCTTTCTGATGCGTCCGAGGTAACTCCAGGCGTTGAACGCTACGAGGAATTGAGGGCCGGGAACAGCCGGACAGCCGCCTTTTGTCCCTCCTATGGGCGCACCGGGGGAAGGGAGAGGTCGTGTCGAGGTGGTGCCGGGTCGGACGTCCTCCTCCGCTCCGATGGCACCAGAGGATACCTACCGGAGACGATGGTAGGAAGCGGTTTGTACTCAATGACTCTACTCCTTTGGACAAGATTGATCGCTCCAGATGGCCGGGAGACCGGTCGCGGAGACAGCGGTAGCGTCCAGATTGGATCGGCGTATGTGCCTATTCGTGATTGGAATTCGTACGCGTCGGGCTCACAACCCGGGATCGTCGCTGCTCCAAGAGCATCAGCAGATATTGACCGTATTCGTTGTTGGCCATCGCCGTGCCGGCGCCCGCGAGGGTCGCGTCGTCAATCCACCCGTTGCGCCAGGCAATCTCCTCCGGGCAGTTGACTTTGAGCCCCTGTCGGGCCTCGATCGTCTGGACGAAATTCGACGCTTGAAGGAGAGCTTCGTGTGTGCCCGTATCGAGCCAAGCCATCCCCCGTCCCATCAACTGGACCCGCAGGTCACCGCGTTTCAGGTAGGTCCGGTTCAGGTCTGTGATCTCGAGTTCGCCCCGGACCGACGGCTTCAGTGCCGCCGCTCGCTCCACGACGGTGTTGTCGTAAAAGTAGAGTCCGGTGACGGCGTAGTTGGACCGTGGGGCTTCGGGTTTTTCCTCGATCGAGAGGGCCTGCCCGCGGTCATTAAAGTCAACGACCCCGTAGCGCTGCGGGTCGGCGACGTAGTAGGCGAAGACGCTGGCCCCGCGGGGCCGGGCGGCGGCTTGCTGCAGAAGTTCTTTGAAGCCTTGACCGTAAAAGAGGTTGTCACCAAGAATGAGGCACACCGAGTCGTCGCCGATGAAGTCCGCCCCGATGACGAACGCCTGGGCAATGCCCTCGGGGTGCGGCTGCTCGACGTACTGGAGGCGAAGGCCCCACCGCGATCCGTCGCCCAGCAGCGCCTCGAAGCGCGGCACGTCCGCCGGCGTGGAGATCAGCAGGATGTCGCGAATCCCCGCTAGCATCAGCGTCGCGAGCGGGTAGTACACCATTGGCTTGTCGTAGACGGGAACGAGCTGTTTGCTGACGGCCTGCGTGATTGGATACAGACGAGTACCGGAGCCGCCGGCGAGAATAATGCCTTTGGGCGTCATGGGAAGGGGGAGACAGAAAAGGACGGGAGGAGGAATGGGGAACGGCGCAGGCCCCACTCCAGATGCAGAGTCGCGCGCCGGACGGCCGGTCTAGGCGTCAACACCGAGGCGCTCGAGGCCGTACTTGTTGCGAAGGACGACGTCGCACCAGTCGCGGTGGGCGAGATACCACTGCACGGTTTTGCGGAGACCGGTGTCGAAGGTCTCCGCGGGCATCCACCCCAGGTCGCGCTCGATTTTGGCGGCGTCGATGGCGTAGCGCCAGTCGTGGCCGGGGCGGTCGCTGACGAAGGTGATAAGCGAGCGGTAGCCGCCGGGCCGGCCGCTCGGGCGCAGATCGTCAAGCAGGTCGCAGATCGTCTCCACCACCTCCAGGTTCGTCCTCTCGCAGTGCCCGCCCACGTTGTACGTCTCGCCGACGGTGCCGGCGTCGAGAACGGAGCGCAGGGCGCGGGCGTGGTCATCGACGTAGAGCCAGTCGCGCACGTTTTCGCCGCGACCGTACACGGGGATGGAGTCGCCGCTGAGCGCCTTCAGGATGACGACGGGAATGAGCTTCTCGGGAAACTGGTAGGGCCCGTAGTTATTCGAGCAGTTCGTCACCAGCACCGGCAGCCCGTACGTGCGGTGCCAGGCGCGGGCGAGGTGGTCGGCGGCGGCCTTGGTGGCCGAGTAGGGCGAGGAGGGGTCGTAGGGCGTCTCTTCGGTGAAGAAGCCGGTGTCGCCGAGCGCGCCGTACACCTCATCGGTCGAGACGCAGAGCACACGGAAGCCGGTTCGCGCCGCGTCGTCGAGACCGCGCCAGTAGTGGCGCGCTGCTTCCAGCAGGGTGTACGTGCCCACGACGTTCGTCCGCACAAACGCCGCAGGGCCGTCGATCGAGCGGTCGACGTGGCTTTCGGCGGCGAGGTGCACCACGGCCGACGGCGCGTAGGTGTCGAACAGGCGCTGCATGGCGGTGGCGCCGGCCACGTCCGCCACCTCCAGCACGTGCCGGTCACTGTCGGCAGCGGTCGACAGGTTCAGCGGGTGGCCGGCGTAGGTGAGCTTGTCGATCGTGACGACGGGGCGGTCGGTCTCGGCAATGAGTTGACGCACGAGTGCCGAGCCGATGAATCCGGCGCCGCCGGTGACGAAGATGGGCGCTGAAAAGGAGAAAGACGCAGACATGAGGGTTGAGGCAGAAGACAGAAAGGGGGTGTTAAGAACCGGAGGACGCTTGACGCCGAGCGGCTATTGGCGGAGGGGTTCACCAGGAGACAGGGTCCCGCATGGCAACTTTCAAGCGGCGCAGACCGGTGTGCAAGACCGGCATCTTGCGCACGAGGCGCTTGCCCTCCTCCGCAATGCGCGTGGTGAGAGGCAGGGAGAAACAACGGGCACTGGCCGCTGCCGCTCGCGATCCGACCCAGTCGCGATCCATGTCGCACTGGTAGGCCATCAAGTAGTATTTTCCGGCGATGCGTGGGTGTAGAATGTGGCTGTACGCCCCCTGCGTCTGCTTGTCGAACGCCGTCAGGTACTCGATCATCCAGTTCAGACGTTTCACAAATTCGATCCCGCTGAACATCCCCCCATCATGAATGCGGTAGGCCGACACAATGTCGTTAAAGAAGCGAATGGGGCCCTGCTGCACGCACAGAAACTGCAGGCCGACGTCGCCCATGTTCAGCTTCCATGTCCACGGCGGGATGACGGGCACCATGCTGCGGCGATACACTACCGAACTGGCACCGATCCACGTACCCCTCAGAAACGTCTCCATGTCGATGACAGTCGGCTGCTCCGGGCTCACGTCCGGGCCGTGGCGGCTGTCGGTGTTTTCGAAGACGCTCCGATACCGCCCCGCCGAGGCGCTAAAGGAGGGGTTGGCATCCAGAAACTCGATCTGGCGCCGCAGCTTCGTGGGGTCGACCCAGAAGTCGTCGCCATCGAGGATCGCAATGTACTCACCTCGGACCAGCTTCCGCACCGACTGCACGTTCTTGCGCGGGCCCTGATTGGTCTCATGCAACACCAGGCGCATGCGCTCAGGGTACTGCTTGGCGTACTCCTGCAGAATGGCTCGCGTCGCATCGGTCGATCCGTCGTCGCCGACAATGATTTCGTACGGGAAGTCTACATCCTGCATGAGGACGCTGTCGAGGGTCTGACGGATGTAGGCCTCGTGGTTGTAGGTGACTGTGCAGATGCTAACTTTCATCGAGACGGTGGCTGGGGAAATCAGGGGCGTAGGGGAAGGACCGACCGGGAGGCAAACGGTGCGCCGTTGGGGTCGCGTCGTGCCATTGGGACCGGTCAGATCTCTTCGTGCGGGTTGATGGCGCGGCGACGCAGGTGGCCGCGGACCTCCGGGGCGCCGTCCACGGCGGCCTGAACGATGGCACCGATGGTGCGGACGGCGTCGAGCGTGACCGTCGTGCCGTTGGGTAGGGCGAGGACCGACGCTGACAGCCGCTCGGTGACCGGCAGGCGTGCGTCGACGCCGGGCTGCTCGGTGGCGTAGGGCTCCATGCGGTGACAGCCGGGATGGAAGTAGCGACGCGCAAGAACGTTCTCCGTCTCCAGCACCGACACGAGGTCGTCGCGGCTCAGGCCGGTTGTCTCCGCGTCGACCTCGACGATGATGTACTGGTAGTTGCAGGCGTCGGCGGTGTCGTAGTCGATGACCGTGAGGCCGGGAATGCGGCCGAGTTCCTCGCGGTACGCCCGGTAGTTGCGCCGGTTGGCCGCCACGATCTCGCCCATGCTTTCGAGCGAGGTCAGGCCCATGGCCGCAGCCACTTCGGTCATCTTGCCGTTGACGCCGAGCGACTGCACGTCGTCGTAGTCGGCAAAGCCGAAGTTTTGCATTAGGCGGATGGTGTGGGCGAGGGCGTCGGAGTTGGTGGCGACGGCGCCACCTTCGAAGGCGTTGACGAATTTGGTGGCGTGGAAGCTGTAGATTTCCGCATCGCCGAAGTTGCCGATCATACGCCCGTTGTGGGAGCATCCGAAGGCGTGGGCGGCGTCGAACATAAGCTTCAGGCCGTGGCGGTCGGCCAGGGCCTGCAGGGGCTCGACGTCACAGCTGCGGCCCCACAGGTGCACGCCAGCAATGGCGGAAGTGCGCGGGCTGATCAACGCCTCGACCTGGGCCGGGTCGACGTTGTGGGAGACAGGATCGACGTCACAAAAGACGGGCGTGAGGCCGTGCCAACGGAGCGCGTGCACGGTAGCTATAAACGTATAGGATGGCACGATCACCTCGCCGGTGAGGCCGAGACCCCGCACCACGAGCTCTAGTGCGACGGTGCCATTAGTGAGCGCGATGCAGTGCTTCACGCCGGTGATGGTTTCGAGCTCGGCCTCGAATTGCTGCACGACCGGGCCGTTGTTACTCAACCAACGCCGGTCGAGAATCTCGGTAAGGCGACCGAAGAAGACATCACGATCCCCGATGTTCGGGCGGCCGACGTGAAGCGGCGCCTTAAAGGCTGGTTCGCCGCCGAATAGAGCTAGATCCTTCGTCTCCCATGTCAGGCTCTCGGTTGGTTGCGGCCGAGTTGCAAGAAGGTGGATATCGGCAGACGAGGACGCGTCGTTGGAGGCGGATTTCGGGGACGCGGCGTTGGGCAGAGGGGCCATTTCAGCAGAAAGAGGGACTCGGTAGTCGGCGGACGGCACGCCTGAATCCGGCAGGGAGCCGGTTGAGGGACTTGGCGAAATCACGGTGGTTATTCTACGGCTCTACCCCAGGTCGGCGCGTATCCTCCCACCCGTCTGAGATGGAGATGTGGCGCATACCAGATGCTCTTTCGCAAAACCACGCCCTGGCGTTTCGGCGTTTCTCCCCCGATGCGCACTCGGTTGTTCTCTCATTTCTCCAAGGAGATTGCGCCGGAGGCTCCCTCCCTGTGCGCCGGCTACCGCTCCCTCTCCGTCCACAATTGCCCGCTGCCTGTCGCCGGAGCCTGACTTTTTCTGTGACTGAGTGTGTCTTTTAGTACCCATATCCTTCCTTTCGGAAGCGCTATTCGAAATGGTCCTGCCCTTCTCCGCCTCCCGTCTTCGATGCCTTCTCTCACTTCATTGCGCTCTGTGGCTACGGCACTGGTCCGACCGTTTGGCCAAACGTCTTGGCTCGGCACACTCCAGCGGGTCGAGACGACCGCACCGATGGCCGCTCTGACGTTCGACGACGGTCCGGACCCGAACACAACGCCTCAACTTCTTGACTTGCTGAATGTCCACGACACTCGCGCGACGTTTTTCGTTGTCGGCGAGTCTGCGGCCCAGTATCCGGCCTTGATCCGCCAGATCCATAATGCAGGACACGTGCTCGGTAATCACACGTGGAGCCACCCGTCGCTGCGTGCGCTGTCTCGCCCAGATCGCCGTATCGAACTGCAACGCTGCGCCGCCCATCTCGCTATCAACACAGGTAGATCTGTTCCTACACGGCTATCATTCCGTAGGGTGGGACGTGCAGGTGCAGGATTGGTTAGCGCTTCCCGCTCGCGAGTTGGCCGGCCGGCTCGCGCGCCACGTCCAGCCCGGAAGCATCGTGCTGCTCCACGACGCCTTGTACCGCACGCAGGGCGAGTCTGACATCGCTCAGGACCGGACAGCTCTGCTGGATGGCCTCGACGCCTATCTATCTCGCACGACGGACCTCGAGTTTGTCTCTGTCCCTGACTTGGTGGCTGCTGGACGCCCCGTCTATGCCCGTACCGGCTGGTAACCGGACCACGGCTCTTCCTCTCTGTTCTCCCTCCTCCTGCAGACCTCATTTATATGTCCACCTCTTCTCGTCCCCGCCTTCTCCTGATTTCGTACCGGTTCCCGCCCGAACCCTATCCCCTCGCCATCGGCCTCCGCGGCGTGATCGACGGGCTTCGCAAACACTGGTCGATCGACGTGATCACCGCCGCCGAGAACGCGTACGCACCACCGAACGTCACCGTCCACCACGTCCCACCCCGTTCGCTGGACTATCGGTGGCTGCATCGTCTCAAGCTGGGGTGGCTGGCGAATTTAGGAACCTGGCCGGATCCGTTTCTGCCCCTGGGTGCTGCCAGCAGCGGCCGCAGCGCGGCGCCTGGTTCGGACGACGCCGCGCGACGCCATTCTGACGTTTATGATGCCGTACTCGACGGGGTTTGCCGGTGTGCTCGCCCAACAAGCCTGTGGCGCCCCGCTTGTCTTCAACCTCGACGATTCGCCGACCTGCCTCGACCAGAATCCGACCTTTGCCTCTCGGCTCCACTACGCCGCCACGCGATGGATGGAGGACCTCTACGTCCGCCGGGCCGACGCCGTCGCGTACGTCTCTAGGGACAACCTTAAGCGGGTGCGCGCGGTAGGCCCCAACCGACCAATCGAAGCTCCACCTCATTCGCTACGGCGCCACTTCAACGCCTCCTGCCCGGACGCAACTTCCCACCGACCTGCCGCTCGACTCCGAAACGTTTGATATCGTGTACGTCGGAGGCATAAGCGGATGGTGCGACTTTGTAGACGAAACTGCCGTTTCGCTGCCCAAGCGGCTTTACCGTCGCCTCATGGCGGCCGCTAGGTACCGACTGGCCGAGGTGGACCACCGCCCGCATGGGCCCGTCTACCTCAGTCAGGCTGTGCGGACACTTCTGGACCAACATCCCGAGTGGGGCGGGCGCATTTGCGTGCACTTCTTCGGGCATATCTCTCCCCATGCTCCCGTCGATCAGGTACTGCGGGACGCCGGAGTCCGCGACCTCGTGACCCTGCACGGCCCTGTGAGCCACGCAACGGCCCGGCGCCTGCAGCGGGCCGCAGACTGCCTTTTCATGTCGCTGCCAGCCCGAATGGACGAGACGGGCAGCAGCATCATCTCTTCGAAAACGTACGAGTACCTCCAAACCGATCGCCCCATCTTGGCAGCGCTTCCGCCCGGCGAAAACGCCACCTACCTGCAGGGCCGACCCGGCGTGTTTCTAACGCCGCCGGCCGACGCGTCTGCGATGGCCACTGCCCTCAACGGGTTGGTGCACCGCTGGGTGACGGACGGGCCCGACGCCCTGTCCGTCGACCGCCGCGCTCTGCAGGCCAACCTCGGAAGCGAGGCTCGTGCCCGCGCCTTCGACCGCCTGCTCCGCACCGTGGTTGCCGGCGAATTCCTTCCGCCCCCCGCTCGACGCATCCGACGACGCCC
>CAYFSC010000034.1:0-21563 GCA_964345695.1 uncultured Rhodothermales bacterium
GCGTCGCCAGCACGGAAGAACCAGTCCCATGATGAATACGCCCAACCGTACGGAC
Source organism: uncultured Rhodothermales bacterium (assembly GCA_964345695.1). Classification (GTDB taxonomy): domain Bacteria; phylum Bacteroidota; class Rhodothermia; order Rhodothermales; family Salinibacteraceae; genus CAYFSC01. The sequence goes on from CAYFSC010000034.1 coordinate 56, forward strand.
CGAAGCGATGCCGCCACGGCCTCGATCGACTCGGACGCGCTCGTGCGCGTCGGGTTTGTGTTTCGCCCGCACGGCGTGCACGGTGAACTCAAGGTCGACCCGGAATCGGACGACCCAACCCGGTTTGAGTCATTCGAGACAGTTTACATCGGCCCGCGCCGACACGAAGCACAGGCATTTACGGTAACGTCGTGTCGCTATCAGGAGACCAAGCGCGGCACCACCGTCATCCTACAACTGGCCGAGGTAGCGTCTCGCACCGACGCCGAGGGCATCATGAAGCAAACGGTGTTCGTCTCCGAGGATGTGCTGGATCTCGACGACGAGGAGGTGTTCATCCACGACCTCGTTGGGCTCGACGTCGTGACCGAAGACGGAACCTCCGTTGGTATGCTCAGCAACGTCCTCACCTACCCGGCCCACGACATGCTTGTGGTGCACCGGCCCGGCCAGTCCGAGGCCCTGATTCCGGTCGTCGAGGACATCGTGTTGGACATGGATCTGGATGCCGAGCGTATCGTCATTCGCCCGATCGAAGGCCTTCTGGATTAGCGTTCTGCGGTCCGTGCTCCCTGTGCGGTGGGGGACGTCCCCGCCTCCGCGAGCGCCGTCCGCGACACCCCAAACCATGCGGATCGACATTGTCACCGCACTGCCCGACTTGGTGGCGGGACCTTTACAGCACAGCATCGTGAAGCGCGCTCAGGAGAAGGAAGCGCTCACCCTGGCCGTGCACGATCTCCGGTCCCACACCACCGACAAGCACCATCAGGTGGACGACTACCCGTATGGCGGTGGTGCCGGGATGGTGCTGAAGCCCGAGCCTCTGTTTCGCTGTGTGGAAGCGATCCGGGCGGAGGCGGGTGCGGCCGACGATGTGATCTACCTGACGCCCGACGGCGAGCAGTTTGTGCAGTCGACCGCCAACCGCCTGGCGATGCAGGCCCACTTGATTCTGATTGCCGGACACTACAAAGGCATCGACCAGCGGGTGCGCGACGCCCTCGTCACACGTGAGCTGTCAATCGGCGACTATGTGCTGAGCGGCGGCGAACTTCCGGCGCTGGTGGTCGTTGATGCGGTCGCTCGATTGCTGCCGGGCGTCCTCGGTGACGCCTCTTCGGCGCTCACAGATTCCTTCCAAGACGACCTGCTGGACGCTCCCGTGTACACCCGTCCGAAGACCTACCGCGAACGGTCTGTGCCAGACGTGTTGCTGTCGGGCAACCACGCCCGCATCGCCGCTTGGCGCGACGAGCAGCGCCTTCAGAAAACGCGAGAGCGCCGCCCCGACCTGTTATACGACGACGCGGACGCCTCCTGAGACCCAGACGCCCTCCGAACGTCGCCCACCCTGCACTTTTTATCTGCAAACGAACAAAGAGAAAACCATGGCCACCGATCTGATGAGTGTCGTCGAGGCCACGCAATTCCGGGACGGGATCCCCGACTTTACGTCGGGCGACACGGTCAACGTCCATCTACGCGTGGTGGAAGGCGAAAAAGAACGCATCCAGCAATTTGAAGGCGTGTGTCTCAGCCGGCAGGGCGAAGGTGCCAGCGAGACGATGACCGTCCGGAAAGTCTCCGGCGGCACGGGCGTCGAGCGCATCTTCCCGATTCACTCGCCGCGCATTGCAAAGATTGAGGTGACACGTCGCGGCAAGACGCGCCGCTCGAAGCTCTACTACTTGCGGGATCTCTCCGGCAAGGCCGCGCGCATCAAGGAGAAGATTCGCGAATGATGGATACGCCGCTGGATTTGGCGATCTGGAATTATCCGCCTGCCGAGTTCCTGCTGTCGGGCTGCACCTCCGGAGCGGTGGAAAATCCGTTCCGAATCAAGCGGTATCGCCCGGAGGTCTGTGCCGCCAAAATGGTCGAGGATGAGGTCGACGTGGCCCTTCTCCCGACGATGCTGGCCCTGCAAGCGCAGGAGGCCCTCGACGTCATCCCGAGCGTGGGGTTCGTGGCGTGGAAGTACCCGTACGCGCGCTTGGTGTGGAAAGGCGGCCTCCACGACATGCCGCAAACCATCGCCTACGACCGGCGTGTGGCGCAGGAGCGGTTCGTGACGCGGGTCATCATGCACGAGCACTACGAGACGGAGCCGACGTTCGTGCCCTACGACGACCGTACGCCTCTGGGGCTCCTCGACACGGAAGAGGATGCTGCGCTGATGGTGGGGCCCAACGTCCCGTCCCTCCAGCCGCAGCCCTTCACGATCGACATTGGGCAGGAGTGGTATGAACTGGCCAACTACCCGATGGTATGGGGCCTGTTCGTGACGCGCCGCGACCGCGCGACCGACGATCTGATCGAGACGCTGATCGACTCGGCCAAGGTGGCTGACGAGAATCGTGACGTGTGGGTCCAGGCACAGGAGACCTCGCAGGTGCTGAACGAGTTTTATCGGGAAGACTTTCGCACGGGGATCGATAAGCTTGCGATTGCTAGTCTGACGGAGTTCCGGAAGTACCTCTTCTTCTACGATGTCACCGACGATATTCCGGATCTCCCGTTCGTGTTTCTGGACGAAGAGGATGAAGAGGAGGAAAAGGAAGAAGAGTGAGCGTCGCGTTGTGGGTCAGGAGAGTGGGTTTCTTTTCTCCTCCCTCACCACTCAGGATCTGTAAGCACACTCCCCTTCGATTTCCGCGGCAGCCCTCTCGAACCAACGCATCGACGTCTTCAAGCACCCATGGGCGACGGAGTCAAAATTGTAGAGCGCAATAAAAAGGCGCGCCACGAATACGACATCGAGGAAACCTTGGAGGCGGGCATTCAGCTTCAGGGCTCCGAAGTGAAGTCGGTACGGCAGGGCAAGGTGAGCCTCGACGGGGCGTTCTGCTCGGTGGACCGCCACGGCGAGATGCTCATCCACGACATGTATGTCAAGCCTTACAAGCAGGCCAGTCACTTCAACCACGAGCCGCGCCGCGACCGCAAGCTGCTTTTGCACCGGCGCCAGATCGAAAAGTGGGGCGACAAGGTCGATCGCGAAGGCTACACGATTGTGCCGCTCGAACTGTACTTCCGGGAAGGCTGGGCCAAGGTCAAGGTCGGCTTGGCGAAAGGCCGCAAGCGCCACGACAAGCGCCAGGCCATCAAAGAGCGCGAGATGGAGCGCCGCATGCAGCAGACGAAGCGAGAGTACAATCTGTAGGTCCGAGCCTGCACAGAAGGAGGGGAGGGAGAAATCTGTGACTCGAAATCAGACCCCTGTAATCTCAAATCGACCATCCGAATGCCGTTCCCACCCGTTGACGAGCAGCTCACCGTCCTCCGCCGCGGCGTCGAGGACGTTGTGCCTGAAGAGGACCTGGCTGAGAAGCTGGAGCGCTCCCGTGCGTCCGAAACGCCGCTGACCGTAAAGCTCGGCTGTGATCCGAGTCGCCCCGATCTGCATCTAGGGCACACAGTCGTGCTCCGCAAGCTGCGCCAGTTCCAGGACCTCGGCCACCGCGCCATCCTGATCGTCGGCGACTTTACCGGAATGATCGGCGATCCGTCGGGCCGGTCGAAGACGCGGCCCCAGCTCACGTTGGAAGCGACGCGCGAGCACGGGCGAACTTATTACGAGCAGGCTACAACCGTGCTGGATCCGGACAAGACCGAGATTCTCTACAACTCGGAGTGGCTCGATGAGATGCGGTTCAGCGATGTGGTCGAGCTCTCAGCCCACACCACCGTCGCGCAGATGCTGGAGCGCGAGGATTTCAAGACGCGCTACAACGCCGGGCAGCCCATCAGCGTCCATGAGTTTCTGTACCCGCTGGCGCAGGCCATGGACTCGGTGCACATCCAGGCGGACGTCGAACTGGGCGGCACGGATCAGCGGTTCAATCTGCTTCTGGCTCGCGAGCTGCAGAAGGCCCATGACCAGGACGCGCAGGTGTGCATGATGCTTCCGCTTCTGGAGGGGACCGACGGTACGCAGAAGATGTCGAAGTCGCTCGACAACGCCATTGGCATCACCGAATCACCGGAAGATATGTACGGCAAGGTGATGTCGATCCCCGACGAGCTGATTTATCGCTACGCCGAACTCGTCACCGATATTCCCACGGAGGATCTGTCTAAGGTCAAGCAGTACGCGGAGGAAAATCCGCGGGACGCGAAGGCGCAGCTTGCCCACACCGTCGTGTCGATGTATCACGGCGACGCGACTGCCGACGCGGCGCGGCAGCACTTCCAGCAGACCGTGGTCCAGGGCGGCGTGCCCGACGACATGCCAGAGCACCGTCCCGAGGCGGAGAGCGGGGAAGAGGTCGGGCTTCTCAACCTCATGCGGAACGCGGGCCTCACCGACTCCAACAGCCAGGGACGCCGCATGATCAAGCAGGGCGCCGTTTCGATCGACGGGGAGACGGTTGAAGACACCGGGCTGTACGTGGACATTTCTGAAGCCGCGCCGTTCGTCCTGCGGGTCGGCAAACGCCGCTTCGCCCGCATCGTGTGGAACGGGGAAGACTGATGCGTTTCCGCGCGCCCTCAGCGCTTCGAGAAATGGAAAACGATCGGCGTCATGGGGGCAGCTTCCTCTGGACGTGTACCCGCTCAACGTGGAACATTTCCACGTTTTGACCCACCGCGCCAATCTTGACCACGTCCCGAAACCGGCTTCTTTGAACCCTGGCGGACGAGCCGGAACGAATCAGTGCACGACCGACAGCGTCTTGGTCTGCACGAAGGCGTCCCCGATGACGTGCACGAAGTAAACGCCACTTGCCAGGCGACTGACGTCGATGCCGATCGCTTCTTCACGATTGGCCGGAAGCTCTGCGTCGTAGATGCGCTGGACGAGGCGCCCGAGCCGGTCGTACAGCTCGACGGTGACGTCCTGCGTTTCGCGAGCCGATAGGCGGAGGCGTGCCTGGTCGGCGGTCGGATTCGGCGCAAGGGACTTGGCGAGCACGTCGCCCTTCACGATGATGGTGTTGGTGGCGAGCGAACGGACCGGCGAGCGGTTGCCTGCATCGTCGGTCACGCGCAGTCCGAAGTAATAGGCCACGCCCGGGTCGAGTTCATCCAAAACCACGTCTTCCCGAGAGCCGGGTGCCTGGGGAGACGGAAGCGTCATGACCGGCGTGGCCGCCTCGAAGTCGGTCTCGTCGCGGATGGGGTCCGTGTCGAACCGAAGGTCGTACGCCTCGGCGGTTCGCTTCTCCCGGTCATCACCGACGGCGGTCCAGGAGAGCGTGACGGTCTCGGCCGACCCGTTCACGGAGGCCACAGACAGATCGCTGACCGGAGAGGGAGGAATGACGTCAGGCACGAAGGTGCTGTCTGACGTCGACACGATGGGCGACGCATTCTCGGCCTCGTCGCGGGCCTGGACGGCGAAATAGTAGGCCGCGCCCGGAGCCAGTTCTACCGTAAGGGAATCGCGGGTCCCGGCGGGCGACGGGGTGGGCGGGTTGGAAAAGGACGTCGCCGCTTGGAAGTCGTCTGCCGTGACGATCGGATCGGTGCTGGCACGCACGTCGTAGCGGGCTGCGGCGCCCCCTCCGCCTCCGTCGTCGCCGCCTGCCGTCCAGCTCAGCGTGACGGACGGGGCGTCTGGATCGACGGCGTCGACCGTCAAATCCTGCACAGGACCCGGCGGTCGGCTGTCGGTGCTCTGATTAATGCCAGCGACCCCTTCGGGATTGGTGCCGGTCGGGTCGAGCCATGCGCTCAGTTGCGAACTCGGCGAGGCGCCCCCGTTCCAGGCCGGCGCGAACCGGCCGTACCAGTCGGGGCGGTCGTTGTCCTCGCCACTGCCGGTGCATCCGGCCGACCCGCCGGAGAGCACGCCGACGATCCGTCCGTTGGGATTGAACAGCGGTGCGCCCGACGACCCGCCTTCGGTTGTGCCGACCTCCCAGGCCTCAATCAAAAAGTGGGTTGACTCCTGGTTGCCGAAAGCGGCGTAGTCGGTGATGGACAGAGAGTCAGCGTCGATGGCAATGCGCTTGGCGTCGCCGTTCGGGTGGTGGATGGAGACGCCCTCCGCCGGCGCGTCCTCCGCTTGGCTCCATCCCGCAAAAAACACGTCGTAGCTGGGCGGAATCACGTCGTCGATCTCGACGAGCGCAATGTCGGGCCGACCCGCGATGTTGCCCGTGCGGGCCGCATTGCCGTACGTCGCGCGCAGGACTGCGCCGCTGGAAGTCTGATCGCTGCGGTCGTCGCTGGCGGGCTGTCCACTGGCTAGCGAGCCGGGAGTGCGGCAGGTAGGACTCTCGAAGTTCCAGTAGAAGACCATCGAGGAGGCCTCCTCGCTCGTCGAGATGCAGTGTTCGGCCGTTAGAAAATAGGGCGTCAGGTCCTGCGCGGTGTTGTTGACAAGTGCCCCGCTGCACACAAATCCGAAGGAGCCGGACGTAAAGGAGTATGAGGCGACTGACTGCACCTGGTCGCGCCACGGATCGGCCGGGTCGCACGCAACATCAACGTTACACGACCCGGATTTGGGCTGGATGTCACTGGCGTCGGACGCCGCGCGGGAGGGATGCAGGGGGCGATAGGCGTGGACGACGCGCCCAACGGTCAAGTTCACGGCCTCGCGGGCATCGTCTGGAACGACCAGTTCGACCACGATCTCGGCACCGCGCACATGGGGCGTCCAGTGCTGGCCGTTCGTCGCATCCTCGGCGGTGTAGGATCCACGCACCCGCTCCTCGCCGGGGCCGTGCAAGAAGACCCGTGCGCCCTCCGGAAGCTCAAACGTAGTGAATCCGACGCTCAAAGAGTGTGCGTCTCGGGAGAAGACCCGTGTGCGCCAGACCCAGTTGCCCGAGTCCAGACGCTCCCAAGTCCCGTTTCGTTGCGGAGTTAAGTTCACGTGTCGCACCACGCCGTAGCGATACGGGCGGATTTCTCCGGCACGCTGCCGGTCCTCCTTCCGGAGCCGCTCGGCATCGACCGCGGTTAGGCTATGAACCGGGAGCTGCGCCCGGTCCTGCAGCGTCGAGGCGCGGCGGGAGGGAGGAACCTCCTGCTGCTGGGCGCTGGCGGGATGGGCGCCTAGCAGACCCGCTAAAATGATGGAGGCAATGAGACGAAGGGCCAGCGAAGTACGCAACGGTAGAAAAAGCAGCGGTGGAGGAGAAACGATTCGACAGCACCAACGACCGCTACGGGTCCAAGTTCGAATGCTCGCGGACACGGGCATCCATGTCCTCGACCTTCTCGATCAGCTCTTGCTTGTAGGCCATCATCTTGTCGCGGAGCGCCTCGTCGCTGGTGGCGAGAATCTGTACGGCCAGCAAGGCCGCGTTCTTCGCACCGTTGATGGCCAGCGAGCCAACCGGCACGCCGCCCGGCATCTGGACGATGGAAAGAAGAGAGTCGAGGCCATTCAGTTTGCTGGTCTTGACCGGCACGCCGAGCACGGGCAGCGGTGTGCTAGCGGCCAGCATGCCCGGGAGGTGGGCCGCCCCCCCGGCGCCGGCGATGATGACCTTCACCCCGCGCTCGTGGGCCGACTCGGCGTAGGCTTTCATTTCGCCAGGCGTGCGATGCGCCGACAGCACGCGCATCTCGTAGGGCACGTCAAACCGGTCCAGCAGGTCGGCAGCGTCTTCCATGACGGGGAGATCAGATTCGCTACCCATCGCGATCCCGATGGGCGGAGCAGCGTCAGTCGGCATGGTACAGGAGGAGGATCGATCAAGGAGAGTTAGAGGCGAATGGCATCAGCGGCGTCTTCGGCGCGCTGGCGGACGGCAGCGCGATCGGCCCCGACGACCGTGACGTGTCCCATCTTGCGTCCGGGACGCACGTCGGGCTTCCCGTAAATGTGGACGTGGGCACCTTCCACTCGGAGGGCCGTGTCGAGGCCCCGGGTGCGCGGCGGCGTTCCCTCGCGCGTACCCAGAATGTTGACCATCACGGCGACAGGCGCGACCAGATCCGGCGTGCCCAGCGGCCAGTCGAGCACGGCGCGAACGTGGTTTTCGAACTGCGACGTGTGGGCGCCTTCGATGGAGTAATGCCCCGTATTGTGCGGACGCGGGGCCAACTCGTTGACGAGGATGCGGCCATCGGACATCTCAAAAAGCTCCACCGCCGTGAGTCCCACGCCGTCTACGGCGTCGACCGCATCCTTCGCCACCTGCTGGGCGTTTTCAGCCTGCGAGGAATCCATCGCGGCGGGGACGACGACCGCATGGCAGATGTGCTCGTCCTGCTCAGTGTATGCGACGGGCGAGACGACATGCTCGCCGCCTGGACGACGCGCGACCCGAACGGCGAGCTCGCGCTTGAAGTCCATAAACCGCTCCACCATCAGCCCATCGTCGGCAGCGAGGTCCGGCCATGCGGCCCGCACGTCGTCGGGGCCGTGGGCGGTTGCATTGCCGTAGCCGTCGTAGGCGCCGCGATACTGCTTGAGCACCACCGGGTAGCCGAAGTCGTCGGCCGCGTCCAGAGCGGCGTCCAACGAGGCGCAGCGTTGGAACGCGGGCACCGGGATGCCGGCGTCTGCAAGGTGCTGCTTTTGCACGCCCTTGTCTTTAATGATCGCAAGGGTGTCGGGCGAAGGCCGGACGGCCGTGTCTTCCGTTACCGCCGCCGCGGCCTCTGCGGCAGGAGCCCACTCGCTCTCCACGGTGATGACATCGCATCCGTCGGCGAAGTCGCGGAGGACGTCGGGATCCGTCCAGTCGCCTATCCGGGAGTCGGCGTAGGCCTGCATCGGACCGGCCCCTTTGGGCGATAGCAAGCGCACATCTACGCTCAACTGTGTCGCGGCGGCAGCCATCATTTTTCCCAGCTGGCCGCCGCCGAGGATGCCGAGTGTAGGGAAGCCGGTTTGTGAACTCCCTGCCATGGGGGTCTACGGGGAATTGCGAGGGGGATCGGTGTGCGGAACGGAGAAGGAATACGTGACAGGGCCGTTGATTTCTGCCTCCCCGTCTATTCGTCTTCGTCTCTCTCATCGCCGTTCTCGACGGGTTCTTCGCCCGGCTCCTCGCCGGAAAGGAGGCGCTCGAGCTCCTCTTCGTCCTCGACGAGCACGTCGCGAGCTTTGGTGCCATTGAACGGGCCGACGATGTTGGCCTCCTCCAGTTGATCGACGATACGGGCTGCGCGGGTGTAGCCCACGGCGAGTTTGCGTTGCAGCAGCGAGACCGAGCCCTGCTGGCGTCGCACAATGACGCGGGCAGCGTCCTCGAACAGCTCGTCGGTGTCTTCGACGCCGAGGGTAGAATCGGGGCCGTGCCCTGCCTCCTCGAGCGACGGAAGCTCGTACGGGCCGGGCGGCTCCTGGTCGGCGATAAAGCCGACGATGCGCTCCACCTCCTCGACGCTGATGAATGGGCCCTGTAAGCGCACCATCTTGCTGCCGCTCTGGAACAACATGTCGCCATTGCCCACCAATCCCTCGGCGCCAATCTGGTCGAGGATCGTTCGCGAGTCGACGCGCGACGCGACCTCGAAGGCGATGCGGGACGGAAAGTTGGCCTTGATGAGTCCGGTGATAACGTCGACCGAGGGACGCTGCGTGGCAAGGACTAGGTGGATGCCCACGGCCCGGGCCATCTGGGCGAGGCGGGAGATCGGCCCCTCAATCTCTTTGCCGGCCGTCATCATCAGGTCCGCTAGCTCGTCGACCACCACCACGATGTAGGGCATGTGCTGATGGCCCTCGCTGGGATCGAGCGCGCCCTGGTTGAACTTGCGGTTGTACGCCCGAATGTCCCGAACGCGAGCGTCGGAGAGCAGGTCGTAGCGCTTGCTCATCTCCTTCTCGCAGCTCTTGAGCACCCCCAGCGCCTCGTCGACCTCTGTGATGACGGCGTCGTCGAGGTCCTCGGGCTTGGCGATGAAGTGCTGCGCGAGCGACTTGAACTGCTGCAACTCGATCTTCTTCGGGTCGATGATGACGAAGTTCAGGTCCGCCGGATGGTTGGAGTACAGCAGCCCGGTGATGAGCGCGTTCAAGCCGACCGACTTGCCCGACCCCGTCGCGCCCGCAACCAGCAGGTGCGGCATGTCCGTGAGGTCGGCCAGGAACACCTCGCCTTCGATCGTCTTGCCGAGCGGGATGGGCAACTCCATCTCGGCGTCGCGGAATTTCTTGGTGCCGATGACGTCGCGAAGCCGCACGAGCTCCCGGTTCCGGTTGGGAATTTCAACGCCGACGGCCGACTTCCCGGGGATCGGGGCAATCATGCGGATGCCCTGCGCCGCCATGGCCATTGCCAGATCGTCCTCCAACGACTTGATGCGGCTCACCTTGATGCCTGGGGCTGGCGTTAATTCGTACCGCGTAACGGTCGGGCCCACCACCGCATTGATGTCCTGGATGTCGATGTTATAGGTGTCCAGCTTGTCAAGGAGGATCTGCTTGTTGTCCTCCAGCTCCTCGTGATCAATGGAGGGGTCGTCGTGGGTCGAGTCCTCCAGCAGATGAATGGGTGGGGCCTCGTACTCAAAGTCGCGCGGATGTCCGGCCAGGGTGTCGATGTCCTCGGCCTTCTCTTCCTCCACCTGTCCCTGCACAGTCATTGCCACGTCCTGTGTCTCTTCGGCAGCGCGATCGGCGCCATCCGCGTCCGAGGCTGAGGCGTCGGACTCCGAGGCCGAAGGCGGCTCCGCCTCCGGTTCCGGCGTGGCGTCGGACGCGGACGACGGAGAAGGGGAGGCGTTGGAAGGGGGCTCCTCGGGCGGGGAGGAGGTCCGCGACGAAGAAGAGCGGGATCCGCCCGGGCGGAAGAGGTCGTTGCGACGAATGCCCCACTCGTCCTCGGGCGCTTCGACATCGGTTACTTCGGGCGGCGGGGTCGAAGAGGCGTCTGCCTCCGTGTCGGCAGAAGCGGGCAGCGGGGCGTTTGCAGACCGCGACCCGGAGGCTTCCTTGGATGCAGCGCTAGATCCAACTCCCGATGGGGCCGATGGGGAAGCGGTTCGGTTGCCTTCCTGGGCGGCGTCCGACGCCGATCGGGCGTCCCGTGCCTCCCGGCGCTCGGCGCGGCGCTGGGCGCGCTTCTCTCGCCAGGCCTGGTGCCGCTCGCGCCACCGGTCGGCCAGGTCCGAAAGGCGGGCCTGGACCGCGCGGAGCCCCTCCGCCAGGCGATCCAGCGATCGCTGAATGTCATGATCCACGGCGAGCAAAGCCACGACGGTGAGCAGCAGGAGCAGGACGATGAACGACCCGGTGCCACCGGCCACGCGCTGCATCCACCCGGCCACGCCGAGCCCCAGATGCCCGGCCCAGGCGCGCAGGCCGGCGTCCAGCGTGTGGCTCCACCAGCCGATAAAGGACGCGAGGATGAAGGTAAAGACGAGTGTCAGGGCCGACGGATAGAGCAGGCCGTAGGCGTCCCGACGCCGGAAAAAGGCGAACCCCCACGCGAACAAGAGAAGCGTCGGGATCAAAATGGTGAAGCCCAAGAAATGCGGGATCAGCAGCCGCGCAAGCTCTGCTCCCAGAATGCCGAGGGCGTTGCGGACCTGCGACAACTCGGGGACGTCGCTGGGCTGAGCGAGGGCCGTCCACAGATTGACCTCCGAAGCAATCGCGTTGTCTGCTGCTGTGTAGGTCGCGAACGCGAGGGCAAACAGCAGGGCCATCACCATGAGGGTAAGACCCAGCACCTCAATTTTGCGGCGCGTCGGGATCAGAGGTTCCGCGGACGAGCCGTTGCGGGTTTTTGAACCGGAGGAAGCCATGCCAGCGGGTGCAGCCGGAGAAAGACGATGACAGGAGCCGCTGCGTCGCGCAGGAGGCGTCCGAGTCCCAGGAGCGCAAGTGTTCTTGCCTTCCGGCGGACCGACAGTCTCCATCCCGCGGAGGGCTGCTTGCGGGCAGCACCGACGGGGGAGGCCTCTTGGCCCCGGTCACGACGATCCGCGCGGCGGCGGGGAGACACTTGCCGTCGTCTCGTCATCACTGGCGCTCACCACGTCCTCGTACAGGACGAGACGGTTGTCCGTATAGTAGGGGAGGACAGGGACGGCGTCAATCTGGAAGCAGTACTCGACGTCGTCCTCGTACCCGTTGTCGAGCAAAAAGTGGGCGTGATTGGCGTGGCGCAGGTTCACGCCGAGGTCTTTGCGGTCGTAGTGGTAGAGCGTGTAGGCGGTGTGCGCCGAGTCGGTGACGGACTCGGGCTCGTCGCCATCCCACAGTCGATCGAGGAGCAGGCCGGCACAGACTGCATCTTCCAGCGACAGCCGATTCTTGCGTCCGGCGCAGATGATGACGATTTCGCCGTCCACTTTGCGCAGCAGGTCCACCACCCGGTCGGCGTTCAGAAAGCAGCCGGCCACGAGGTGCTCGGCGGATTTGGCGCCGGCCAGGGCCTTGGTACCGTTTGTCGTGTTCAGAATCACGTCCCGATCTTCGACCACCTCGCGAGTGTACTCCAGCGGGGAGTTGCCGAGGTGATAGCCCTCAATCTTCTGCGCGTTGCGCTCGCCGCCCAGCCGGTACACGTCCTCGTCCAGGTTGGCCGCGATGCGGCCCGCCTGCGCCATGTCGAGCACCGGCATGACGGCTCGTGCGCCGTTGTGCAGGGCGGTTGCAATCGTTGAGCAGGCACGGAGGACGTCAATGACGACGACGGTGTGGTCGCGCACGTCGTCTTCCGTGACACTGGAATGCGTGAGAAAAACTTCTACGTCCATCGACAGGAGAAGTGCGTTCACAGACCAGAAAAGTGGGGGATCGAACCGGCAGGAGCCGTCGGGCTCAGTTTCCTAAAGACCCAACCTACAGGAGGCGTCAGGCCACCTGCGAATGGAGGGGGATCATTTCTTGTGAAAAGGCGGTGAGGCCACCTCGACAGAAAAGGCGCGTCGTCCGCTCACCTGCAGCGGCTGGCCCTCGTCTGTGTATGCAGGATCGTTCGGAACATATCCCAGGCCGATGCCGCAGTCGAGCACCGGCGATTGCGAGCCGCTCGTTACCGTCCCGATCGCGGTTCCGTCAGGCGTCTCCAGCGGATTGCCGTGCCGCGGAATCCCGCGCTCCGTGGCCATGAAGCCGACGAGCTTGCGCTCTGGCCCCTCCGCCCGGACGGCGGCCAGCGCGTCGCGTCCTACAAACGGGCCGCTGTCGAGTTTTACCACCCAGCCAAGCCCGGCCTCGTACGGATTGGTGTCTTCGGTGATGTCGTTTCCGTACAGGCAGTAGCCCGCTTCGAGCCGCAAGGTGTCCCGCGCCCCGAGTCCGGCCGGCTTGAGGCCTAGGTCGTCCCCGCTTTCCAAGAGGGTGGACCAGACCCGCTCGGCGTCGTCGGCCGATACGTACAGTTCCAGCCCACGCTCGCCGGTGTACCCCGTGCGGGAAAGAAGCGCCGTGTCCACATCCATGAACGACCCGCCGTTGGCTTCAAAAAAATGGTAGAACTTGACGTCCTCCAGGTCGCGATCCACGAAGGGTTGCGCGACGTCGAACGAGGCCGGACCCTGGAGGGCCAAAAGGGCCAGTTCGTCGGACACGTTCTCCAGGTCGGCCCCTACCGAGTTGTGGTCGTGCATCCAGGCCACATCCTTCTCGATGTTCGCCGCATTGATGACCAGCATGTACCAATCTTCGGCGCGGCGATAGACGATCAGGTCGTCGACGATGCCGCCGTCGGGCGTGCACATCACAGTATACATGGCGCGACCGTCGTACAGCGTCGACGCGTCGTTGGTGACGAGCGTCTGGACGAACGCCGTCGCCTGCGGCCCTCGCACAAACACTTCGCCCATATGGCTCACGTCGAACAGGCCGGCCTGCTCGCGCACGGCCATGTGCTCATCGATGATGCCGCTGTACTGCACCGGCATGTCGAACCCGCCGAACTCCATGGTGCGGGCGCCCCGTGCTACGTGACGATCGTGGAGCGGCGTTTTCTTGAGCGTGTCGGAGGCGGCCATAAGACCAGTGTGCAGAATGCAGGGAAGGAGGCGAAGGCCTGTGCACAGCAGGCCTTTTCATGATAGGAGACACCGTTCGAACAAGTCAACGAACACCGGATGATTTCAATCCGATGTCGCCCAATAGGGCGTATCTTCTGCGTGCGCCGCGGGCCACGGGAGGGAAGCGAAATCAAGGGCGCCGAGCCGTGTATTCCTGCTCGTTCAGTACCGCGACGGCTTCCTCGGCATCCGCGCTGGTCTCGAATCCGATCCGAAAAGTGCCACCGGCGCCGCCGCGGAATTTTTGGAGCTCGATGTCTTTGATGTTGAGGTCGGCGTCGGCCAGGCAGCCGGTCAGGTTGTGAAGCACGCCGGGCGCGTCGGGCACCTGCACGTAGACGTCCGCCAAGGGATGCAGGAAGCCTTTCGCCTCGCGCGGGATGGACTCGCGAGCGTCACGGGCAGTGGCAAATGCATCTTCCAGGGCGTCCATCTCGCCGGCCAGCATGCGATTGCGAAGGTGCTGTAGGCTGCGCGTGAACTGGCTCAGCGCGTCGTGAATGGCCGACTCATTGCCCACCAGGATGTCGCGCCACATGGAGAAGGGAGAAGCCGCGACGCGCGTCATGTCGCGGAAGCCCCCGGCGGCCAGCTGCAGGGCCGTGTCGGGGTCGGGCGTGTCTGCCACGGTGTTGACCAGTGCAACGGCCACGAGCTGGGGCAGGTGACTTACGAGCCCGGCAATGCGGTCGTGGGTCGCGGCATCGAGCAGGAGAGGACGCCCACCGGCGGTCTCGATCAGATCCGCGACGGGTTCCAGCTCGTTGTCGAGCGCCGATTTGGTACGGTCGTCGGGAAGGCACAGCACCCAGGCTGCGTTCTCGAACAGCAGCGGATCGGCATGGTCGATGCCCGCGTGCTCGGCGCCCGCCATGGGGTGCCCTCCCACATACGGCACGTCGTCTGGGAGCACCTCGGCAGCTTGGTCGAGAATCGGCTGCTTCACGGAGGCCACGTCGGTTACGATTGTGGAGGGCGAGAGCGCGTCGGCGATGGTGTCCAGCAGTTGGAGGCTGGCGCCGGCCGGTGTGGCGAGAACGACGAGGTCGGCCGTCTCCACGGCGGCGACGGGGTGGGCGGCTTTGTCGGTGATGGCGCCGCGCTCTTCGGCGCGCTCGAGCACCTCGGGTCGGTCGTACCCGATTACGGTCAGGTTCGGGCGTCGGTCTCGGAGCACCAACCCCAGGGATCCACCGACGAGACCGGTGCCGAGAAGAGCAATGCGAGTCATCATGAAAGCAAGGAGAGCATCATTGTGAGGATACGAGTTGCTCGACGGGGAGGCGAGGACGGTGCTCCCGCGAGCCATCGAACTCTGCGCAACGCCGAAGGTACACTCACACAGTCTGCGCAGAGACCGATCCCACGGTTTGCCTCGTTGTTCGTTTCTCCCTGTCTCGGCCTATGCTTCTGCCCATCGGTGACGACGACCGAAAACTGACCGGACCCGCGTTTATTACGATCGGGCTCGTCCTGGCGAATCTGGTCGTATTTTTTCTTCTGCAGGGCGCAGGGACAAACCCGAGCTTTACTTATGGATGGAGCGTCATCCCGCAGGAGATCTTGAGCGGCGTCGACCTGGTCCAGCCGCAATCGGTGGTGGTCCGCGGTCGTGAGATTTCCATTCCGCAGGCGCCGGGCCCGCAGCCGGTTTATCTGACCATCCTGACGGCCATGTTCATGCACGGCGGTTACGCCCACCTTTTCGGGAATCTGCTGTACCTGTGGATTTTCGGCGACAACGTAGAGCAGCGGTTGGGGCCAACCCGATTTCTGGGGTTTTATCTGGTCTGTGGCGTCGCCGCGACCGTCGCGCAGATTGCCCTCAATCCAACCGGCATCGTCCCGAATCTGGGAGCCTCGGGGGCCATTTCGGGCGTCCTGGGGGCGTACATGGTATTCTTCCCCCGCAACCGCGTGCATGCCCTGTTCCTCTACTACATCGTGTCGGTGCCCGCCTACGTCGCCATCGGCCTGTGGATTGCGTTCCAATTTTTCAATGGATTCGGCTCGGTGGTGGCCACGTCCGAGACGCTAGGCGGGGTGGCCTACGGTGCTCACATCGGCGGGTTTGTGGCGGGCGTCGGCCTCGCGATGGCCGCTCGAACGTTCGGGAAAGAGACGCAGAAGACCGACCGCGAGATCATCATCGACCGGCATCGTGACGAGGGCTGGCGGTGACCGCTCGGCAACCGAGGCCTTCATCGATCAACGACGACCTGTGCCAATCATGAGCGAAGCCACGTCCCCCGACGCAACGCCGGTGGTCTTGATGTGGAGCGGCGGAAAGGATGCGCTTCTCGCACTCCTTGCACTGACTGAGGACCCGTCGTACACCGTCGAAGCGCTGGTCACAACGGTGGTGGAAGACGATGAGACGGTCACCATGCACGGCACGCCGCTGCCGCTTATCGAGGCGCAAGCCGAGGCGCTGGGGCATCCGCTGCATGTGATGCGCGTTCCCCCTTCGCCCAGCAACTCGACATACGAAGCCGCCCTGGAGCGCGTACTGGATCCTCTCTGCACCGCCGGGGCCGACGCTGTGGCAGCAGGCGATGTGTACCTGGAGGACGTTCGCGCCTACCGAGAGTCGGTGTTTCGGCAAGTGGGGATGGAGCCGCTGTTTCCGCTGTGGGGCGACCCCCCGGTGCGTCTCGCCGAGCGGTTCATCGCACAAGGCTACCGGGCCGTCGTAACCAGCGTCGACACGACACAGCTCGGGGCCGACTTCGCCGGGCGGCCCTACGACAAAGCCTTTCTGTCGGACGTGCCTAGTGAAATCGATCCGTGTGGGGAGAAAGGAGCCTTTCACACGTTTGTGACCGGCGGCCCTTTGTTCCGCGAGGCCGTCCCCGTAGCCGTTGGCTCGACAGACGCGGAGGGACGCATGGCATACGCTCGGCTTCAAGCCGCCTAACGGCCCGCCCCGAAAACGAAAAGGGAGGCAGTTCCGGATGCTGCGGAGCGTGCGCTCCATCGTGCAGACCGGAATGCCTCCCTGCCATGTTTTCACGCAGGGGAGGGGGCGGGAGCGTCCACCCCTCACAGGACGGCGAGACTTCAGCTCTCGCCGTCAACCAAAATGTCACGCAGCTTCTTAAACTCGTCGCGCTCAAACGACAGGCTATACTTGCCGGGCTCGTCCTTGTCGCCTACTTCGGTCAGCGGCTCGACGTCGGACGACTCGACGGCCTCGATAAATGCCTCGGGTTCCACTTCGAATGCGCCGGCAAAGTCCTCAGCCGTGGCGGCATAGATGCCTCCGTAGGATTTAATTTCGCCGGTGGAAAAGTCGTCGGCGTCTTGCGGCTTGAAGCTAACTCCTCGCATGTTCGCAGAAGGATTCGTTCGGGGAGGATACGGACCCGATGATGTCGATTGCCCTCATCGGCCGGTCACCTATCCCTTAACAAACGACAGCCGCAAAGTTTCGACGTCACGGATTCGTTGATCCACGCGGTCCCGCCCCTTCGTCCCCGGTCCCCACGACCGCTCCCTTCCTGTCACCCTGGGAAGCGCGTAGGGAGATCCTCCACATCGAGACGCTCAGTGTGCTGGCACGGAGGCGTTCGGTTTATGTACAAACAAAAGGGGCAGGATTTTGCTATGCTACCTCTGGCCATGGCCCGAAGCCTCCGGCACAATAGAGCCGTCAACGGATGCGGCCAAAGACGACCTTGCAATGCCGGCCGCGGTCACGCAACGACTGGCTTTTGCGCGACCTTTTACGCAGACACGGCGGTGGGTATTTTTTTCCTCCCCGTTGACCCCGCCGCTCCAGATCGATAGGTTTCGGTCCCCGGGGCGATTGGGTAGGGCGCTCTCCGGCACAGTCGCTGCCCCGGGTCGAAGGTTGACTGCCTGACTTGGCCTTCCATCCGCTTGTTTCGACAGATTCCTCGAACAGCTCTCCAACCATTACCATGCTCAACATCCGACGCGTCCTCTACCCGACAGACTTCTCCGACGGATCGAAGCGTGCGTTTCCGCAAGCGGCTCAGTATGCGCACTGGCACGAGGCGGACCTGCATGTCCTGAACGTGACGGCCCGCCACGAGCATGCCTACGAAGAGGCCAAGGCCAACTTTCCGCTCTCGATGGAAACCATGAGCGAATGGCTCGGCTCGCCCTCCCACCCCGAGCCTAAATCCGGATGGCCCGACCTCGAGGCGATGACGGTGGTGCAGGAGCAGATCGAGTCGGCCAATCCGTCGCAGAGCCTCGTCGAATACGCCGACGACCACGACATCGATCTCGTCGTAATGGGAACGCACGGCCGTCGCGGCGTGGAGCGCCTGCTCATCGGAAGCGTGACCGAAGAGGTCGTCCGAGCCGCGCCGTGTCCTGTGCTGACCATCCGGAGCACCACTGAGGTCCGTCCCGACCGCACCGTGCGTCGCATCCTGGTGCCGGTCGACTTCTCGGAGGCCTCCGAAGATGCCATCAAGCACGCCAAGGAAATCGCACTCACCTACGGTGCGGAGATCGATCTCATTCACGTGGTGGAGGAGGCCGTCTATCCGTCGGCCTACGGCGTCGAGCCGGTGAGCATTCCCACGCAGGAAATTATCGACCGGGTCGAGGACAACCTGAGCGACCTGGTGCGGGAAGACATCGGCTACGAGCACGCCATGGTGGAGGCTGTCGTCGGCTACGCGCCGCGGGCGATCCTCGATTACGCCGAAGAAAACGACACCGACCTGATCGTCATCGCGACGCACGGACGCACCGGTCTCGATCGCATCCTCCTGGGCAGCGTGACGGAACGGGTGCTGCGGCAGTCGCCCACGCCGGTGTTCGTCGTGAAGCCAGGCCGCAAGTCGCTCCTGCCGACGACCGCACAGAAAGCGTCGAGTGCGGAGTGAGCCTGCGTCCCGACTCGATCGGTGTCAGACGACAGGACGCTCGCTGACGCCGTTCGCGTCTGCCCCTCTGCCCTGCTCGTGCCCAGGCACGCCCGCAATCCAAGCGCGACCGCGTTGAATAATAGGGGACCTGCCGTTGCATGCGGCGCCCCGCACTCTTCCTCCATAGCTCCTCGGACCGACGTGACCGTCCAGAACGTTCTTCTCCCGACCGATTTCTCCGACACCGCCGACCAGGCGCTCGCCAAGGCCATCGACGTGGCTGAACACTTCGAGGCTACGCTGCACCTCTTTCATGTGATCGACCACCTCGACCCGAGTTGGTACGGCATCACCAACGTGCAGGAGGAAACCATCCGGTTGCGCGACCAGATCCGGAACGAGGCCGAGACGTTTCTGCGGGAGATTGCCTCCGGCGAGCCGAGCCTTTCGCTGACGACCGAGATCGCCCTGGAGTTTAGCTTTGACGTCTCCTCGACGATTATGGATTACGCCAAGGCGAACGACATTGACCTTGTCG
Organism: uncultured Rhodothermales bacterium; assembly: GCA_964345695.1. Lineage (GTDB taxonomy): Bacteria > Bacteroidota > Rhodothermia > Rhodothermales > Salinibacteraceae > CAYFSC01. The sequence goes on from CAYFSC010000034.1 coordinate 19,343, forward strand.
TGATGGGCACGCACGGCCGCGGGGGGTTCGGGCGGTTCATGCTGGGCAGCGTGGCGAACAAGCTGGTTCGGCGTTCTCCGTCTCCGGTTCTCACGGTCAACCCCAGGGCCTCGGATGATGCTGCGCCCGAGGACCCGGTCACCACGGGCGTGCTGGCCCCGATCGACTTCTCGCAGTACGCCCGGACGGCGCTGCGCGCGGCGAAAACCTTCGCGCACACGTACGACGTACCGCTGCACCTGCTTTTCGTGGCGGAAAAGCGCACGGTCCCCACCTTCCGCGATACGGGCATCCCCGGTATCGGCGTGGTGGGAGTCGACGAGGACATCGTCGAAAATGCAAAGCCCGCACTGGACACCCTGAACCACGACGTCGGCGGGCCGACGGTGGACGCCCGGTACCACGTGCGGCGCGGCGCGGCGGCCGATACTGTCGCGGAGGTGGCCGAGGAGCAAGACCTCAACCTGATTGTTATGGCTACGCGGGGCCTGTCGGGCCTCGACCGGTGGATGCTCGGCTCGACCACCGAGCGCGTCGTTCGCACCTCCACCTGTCCGGTTCTCACGCTGCGCCCCGAGGCCGAGGAGGAAGCCAACACGTAAAGGCGAGGTGCCGTGTCAGAAGACGGGCGGCCCGGACGGATCAGAGGAGCAGCGACACCTGACCGATGAGCCATCCGCAGCCCAGTGCGGCGTAGATGCCGAGGATGTAGCCGGCTACGCCCATGAGCAGGCCGACGGGTGCCATGGCCGGGAGATAGACGCCCGCCACAATGGGGGCACTTGCCGCACCGCCCACGTTGGCCATGCTCCCTGTCGCGACGAAAAACAGCGGTGCCTTGATCATGCGAGCGACGATGAACAGAATTACGACGTGAATGGAAATCCACACCACGCCGGCCACCAGGTACAGCGGGACTTCGAGCACGGCGGCGAGGTCGGCCTTGGCCCCGATGGACGTGAGCAGCAGGTAGAGGGCCGCGTAGCCCACGCGGGAGGCGCCCGCTTGCTCCAGATTCTGAAGCGGCGTGAACGACAGGACCAGGCCAACCGTGACGACGAGCAGAATCGCCCAGGTGCCGGCGCTGATGATGGTTGGATCGCCGAGCTCCGGAAAGACACCGCCGAGCGCCCGCGAGGCCACCGCCGCCCCCAACGAAAGGCCGATCATTACAACGAGGTCTTTGAGCTGGATCGGCCGCTTGTTCGTGTCCCCCAGATTCTCGTTCATGTTCTCGATGAGGGTCGTATCGGCGCCCACCCAGTCGTCGAACCGATCCTGGTAGGCGCTCAGGAAGATCAGCACGCCCATCCAGCCGTAGCCTGCCACAACGTCCACCACCAGAAGCGGCCCCAGCGTGCTGTCGGGCGTGCCCACGCTTTGCTTCATGGCGAGCAGGTTGGCCGTCCCGCCGATCCAGCTGCCGGAGAGGGCGGCAAACCCTTTCCAGGCCACCGGGTCTTCGAAAAACCCGGCGAATAGGCCAAACGCGATGGGCCCGCCGATCACGATGCCGAGGGTACCTGCAAGCATCATCATCAGCGCCGTGGGGCCCAGGCGCAGGATGGCCTTCAGGTCCACACTGATCATGAGCAGAAAAAGGGAAAAGGGAAGCAGGTAGTTTGACATCCAATCGTACACTGCGCTCGACTCCGGCGTGAGTCCAAACGTGGTGCACAGCATTGGGATGAAATAGGCCCAGATGACCGGCGGGAGGTACTTGAAGACCGGTTCAAGGGCGTCCACGGTTTCCAGCCAGAACACCAGGCCGAGAACGGCCGCAAGAAACGCGGCAAGGGACATGGGTTCGGTAATGGGAAAGACAGACACGGGGAAAACGGTTGTTGAACAAAAAGCCTGGGATGCGGCGATGCTCGCCAGAACGCGTAACAACCTGCATCCTGGGCCTTTCAGGTGCAAGCACCTGGCGCTGGAGTCCGGACCTGGGACCGGAAGTGGCAGAGTGTTTGCTGCAAGAATACGTGTTTGCTGCATGCATAGAACGATGATGCCTTTGCTTACCGACCCGTATAGATTGAAAATCAGTCGGTGTGCTATGGAAGCAGATCCTGTTTGCTCGTAATTCATCGCGCCCGCGTGAACAGTCCCGTTTCCATTGATGTAGCATCATAGTCATCTGGAATCACCAGCCTTCGCTTGCCGCTACATGACGTTTTACGCGTTCGGGCTCAATTATGAATCGGCGGCCGTCGAGACGGTG
>CAYFSC010000035.1:0-21468 GCA_964345695.1 uncultured Rhodothermales bacterium
CCCGAAACCGGTAGATGCTCTGCGCGTCGTCGCCCACGACGGTGACGTTGCCGTGCACGCTGGCGAAGCGGCGGACGAGTGTGGCCTGCAACGCGTTCGTGTCCTGGTACTCGTCGACGAGGACGTGCTTGCATCGGCTGGCCACCTGGCGGCGCACGGCGTCGTCGGCGTCAAACAGCTCGAGCGTCCGCAGAAGCAGGTCGTCGAAGTCCATCATGCCGTGCGCCCGCTTGTACCGGTGGTACTCGCGGCGGAGCGGCTCCAGCTCGTCGTGCAGCTGGCTGAACTGCGGATACCGGGCGGCCAGCACCTCGTCGAGCGGCTTGTCTCGGTTCGTGACGGCCGAGAACATCGACTGGAGCGTTCCTTTCTGCGGGAAGCGCTCTTCGCCCTTGCCGTAGCCGCCGCGCGTTCGCAGGAGCGAGATGACGTCGGCGGCGTCGGTCGAGTCGAGCACCGTGAAGTTGCGCGGGAAGTCGATCACAGGAGCATGACGCCGCAGGATGCCCAGGCAGAACGCATGAAATGTGCCGCCTTGCACGCGCTGGCAGCGGCCATCCAACAGCTTCGACGCGCGGGTGGTCATCTCCTTGGCAGCGCGCCGCGTGAAGGTGAGCAGCACGATGCGCTCGGGCCGCGTACCGGTTTCTACAAGGTACGCCATGCGGTAGATAAGCGTCCGGGTCTTTCCGGTGCCCGCACCAGCTACGATGAGGAGCGGACCGCTGCCGGCCGTGGCCGCCTCGTACTGCTGCGCGTTCAGGGCGTCGGCATAATCAATCGTCAGATTCTCTGCAGAAGCGCGTTCCGCCTCGTCGTCCGAACGGAGAACAATCCGACGTGCCATGGGAGCTACAGGTGGATGTGGACGTGCAGCAGCGAGGGCCATCCGCCAAGCAGGAGGGGGCTCGGTCCGAGAGTAGGTATGCGGAAGCAGGCGGTTCCCTCTCACATTCACCGACCGAACAACCTCGTTCGCAGGCGGTACGGAGTGCTGGATCGTGACGCGGCCCTGCTTCCCTCAAGCAAACATGCAACTTTGGCACCGGGCCGCATGATCCGCAGGTTATGCGTATTGGGATGTACGCGTGGCGGACACAGTGTTTAAGCGCGTTATCAGGGGTCGATTCGACGGAACGCGTGCGGCATGAGCCGCACTCGCCCCGATGGGACGGTCTGCGCCTCACGGTTCTCCCCTTCACGAGACCTGCGGTGGACATTGGCGCTGGTGGTTTCGTAGGTTGGATTTGCACGAGGTACGGCGCTCGGCATTCGGCGCGGCGGTTGTGGGCGCGCGCTACTGCTACCGCCACGGACGAATGCAGGCCTTGCCGTCTGCCTCGTATGTCGCATTCACTCCGCATGTCGGTACGGGCGCTCGGACGCGCCTCTCCTCAAAGAGCGAGAAGCCTCTATGGGAAAAGTCATCGCGATTGCCAACCAGAAAGGCGGCGTCGGCAAAACCACCTCGGCCATCAACCTGGCCGCCTCGCTGGCCGCCTCCGAGTACTCGACCCTCCTCATGGACATCGACCCGCAGGCCAACTGCACCTCGGGGATCGGCATCGAGCCGAAAGATGTTGACGCCTCCATCTACGAGGTGCTGATTGGGGAAGTGGACGCGCAGGACGCGGTGCTCTCCACCGAGATTCCGTTTCTCGACATGCTCCCGAGCCACATCAACCTGGTCGGGGCAGAGATCGAGATGATCGACGTGATGGAGCGCGAGAAAATCCTGGACAGCGCCCTGAAGCGGACCCGGCGCAAGTACGACTTCATCATCATCGACTGCCCCCCGTCGCTCGGCCTGTTGACACTGAACTCGCTCTCGGCGGCCGACTCCGTCATGATTCCCGTACAGGCCGAGTATTTCGCGCTTGAGGGGTTGGGACAGCTCCTCAACACCATCAAGATCGTCCGGCAGCATCTGAATCCGAATCTTGAAGTTGAGGGGGTGCTGCTCACCATGTTTGACACACGCCTGCGCCTGTCGAACCAGGTGAAAGACGAGGTGCGCCGATATTTCGGCGACCGCGTTTTCGAGACCATCGTGCACCGGAACGTGCGCCTCTCCGAAGCGCCGAGCTACGGAAAGCCGGCACTGCTGTACGATGCCACGAGCAAGGGCGCGAAGAACTACATGTCGCTGGCCCGCGAAATCCTGGACAAGAACCAGCGCTACTTGAACCGGGGTCCGTCTCCGAACGACGACACCGCCGATCCCTCGGTTCCTGCATCGGGCCGATCCTCCAGCGACCAGAACGGCGTCTCCGGAGCGCTTTCGTCGTCGGAGTCGACGAAGCAGACCTCCAAGGAGAGCTCGCGAGACACCGAGACGTCGAAGTCGGCCCCCAGCTCGGCGACCCCGGCCAACGGATTCTCGCTCTAAACGGCCCGGCGTTGTTCCACCCTCTTTCCCGACGGCCCCTTTTCGATCGCCCATCCTGACGGACGGTTTTCCATGGCTAAAAAATCAGCACTCGGCAAAGGACTGAACGCCCTTCTTCCTTCTGACGACGACCGCGAGGCATCTTCGCGGGACGAGGAGCAGGAACGGAGCGACGACGTGTCCAAAAGCCAACTGTATCGGTTCGACGACGGCACCCGGCTGCTCGGTCGCGTCGCCGAGATCGATGTCGACCGCATTCGCCCCAACCCCTACCAGCCGCGCCAGGAGTTCAACGAGGAGGCGCTCGACGAGCTGGCTGCCTCCATCCAGCAGCTCGGCATCATTCAGCCGCTTACCGTGCGGGCCCTCGGCGACGGCCAGTTCGAGATCATCTCGGGCGAGCGTCGTCTGCGTGCCGCCCGCCGCGCCGGACTCCAGCGCCTGCCCGCATTTCTGCGCAAGGCCGACTCCGAGGAGATGCTGGAGATGGCGCTCGTGGAGAACCTGCAGCGCGAGGAGCTCAACCCCATCGAGGTGGCTCTCGGCTACCAGCGCCTCATGGAAGAAGTGGGCCTGACGCAGGAGCAGATTGCTGAAAAGGTGAGCAAGAGCCGCGCCACGGTGGCCAACTTCCTGCGTCTGCTCCAGTTGCCGCCGCGCATCCAGGCCGCGCTTCGCGACAAGGAGGTTGCCATGGGCCATGCCCGCGCGCTCATCACGATCGAAGACACGGAGGCGCAAGTCGAACTGCTCGAGAAAACCATCCAGAACGATCTGTCGGTTCGCGAGGTCGAACGTCGCGTGCGCGACCGACGCGACGACACGGATGCGGAAGACGTCTCGGCGTCCGATCCTGACCCGTCCCCTTCCTCCTCTCCTGCTCCGGCGCCGGAGCGAGACAACTTGCAGCTCGACGACTTTCGGAACCGGCTGCGGTCCAAGTTCAGCACGCAGGTTCAGATCCGCCACAAGACAGACGGCGAGGGGCGCATCGAGCTGTCGTACTACTCGGAGGAAGACCTGGAACGCCTCATGGACCTGCTGCTTGAGTAGGCCGCGGAGGCGCGTGCGGCCGCTCCGGGCCCCATCGCACGACGGCTCCATGCCGCCCTGCGAGGCCACGTCTTTTCCCTGCGGCTGCGCCCTGCCTCTTTCCCCACCGCGCGCCCCCGGTGCCGCACGGGAACTCATTTTCCATGGGCCCTTGGAATAGCGGTGCAGCGCGGGTTGCTTTCCGCCTCAGCCAGTGCCTCCGATGACTGCTTTCCGCTTTTCCTGGCGAATCTTCGGCCTTGTTCTGCTCGGTCTTCTGTGGGTGGCCGTTCCGCTGTCTTCCGTCGCGCAGCCCGACAGCGTGCGCGCCCAAGTCCTGCGTGACCGTGGGCTGCCCCCGACGCATACCCCCTCGAAGGCGTTGTGGCGCGCTGCCGCACTGCCAGGATGGGGTCAGGTCTATAATCGACAGTACTTCAAACTGCCCTTTGTGTATGCAGGACTCGCAGGCATCGGATACGCGGTCTTCTGGAATAACGACCGGTACCTGCAGTACCGACATGCACATCTCTTCCGCCTCGAACAGGAGCGCACCCCCGAGGCCCCCAATCCGTATTCGCAGTTCGAGGACGAATACCAAGACATCGTTGATGACGTCGGGGGCGACTTGTCGGCTCGACAGCTCCGCCAGCAGCGCGACAAGCTGCGTCGGTGGCGAGACCTATCCATCGTAGGAGCGGGGTTGGTGTACGTGCTCACGATCGTAGACGCGTACGTGAGTGCCCACCTGCTCACCTTCGACGTTGGGGAGGACCTCGCGGTGAATATTCGCCCCCAAGGTCCCGGAATGCCTTCACTGGCGACTCGCACCGCCGCCCCCCCTCTTCCGGTTTCTTCGGGAGACAGCGGTCCGGGCGTAGCGCTCCGACTTCGTTTCTAGCCCATTCATGCGAGTGTTTGTACCTCCCGGGCTTCCGAGGCGGCACCTCCGGGAGGCCTCGACGGCCGGTGTGAACACTGTCCCAAGACAGTGTAAAACTGAGGCCGAAAGGGCTTCCATTTCATTCCCGTTTCTTTTAGGGCGGACATCTGCACTGCTCAGAGCGTACGGGCATATCGTTCGAAGTAACCTGCTCTGGCTGCATGCAGACGCCAAAACATCTTCGGCGATGGATTTGTGGCCGTGACAGGATTGTCACGTTACCTTCAGCCTCGTCCTCGCGGCTTGGGTAGGACGACCGAGTTCCTTCTTGCAGTTTCACCCTGCAAGCCTGCGATGTAGACGTCGTTATTGTCACAGATCCCCCGCCTTATATTCCCGCATTAGGCTACGACTGCTTTTATGACCATGCCCGATTCGTATCGGACCACGGAGAGCGTGACCACGGAGAGCGTGACCACACACGAGGCGGATCCGTCCGTCGCGGACAAACCGTCGCTGTTCGACAAATGCGAGCGCTTCTTCGATGCCTCCGGCGACTATGCTCAGGTGAAGGAAGCCGACCTTTATCCGTACTTTCGCCCGATTGAACGCAACGAGGGCAGCCGGGCGATCATGAACGGCGACGAGGTCATCATGGCCGGCTCCAACAACTACCTCGGCCTTACGTCGGACCCGCGCGTGAAGGAGGCGGCCATAGAAGCCGTGAAGAAGTACGGAACGGGCTGTACAGGCAGCCGCTTCCTCAACGGCACATTGGACCTGCACCTGGAGCTGGAAGAGCGTCTGGCCCGCTTCATGGGCAAGGAGAAAGCCGTGCTTTTCTCCACCGGCTACATGACCAACGAGGGCGTTTTGGAAGCCGTGGCCGGGCGCAACGACATCATCTTCTCGGACAAGGACAACCACGCGTGCATCGTCGCGGGGACGCGCGTGAGCATGGCCCAAACGCGTCGCTACCAGCACAACGACCTCGACCACCTGCGCACACTGCTGGAGCGGGCGCACGACGAAAACCCGAACGCCGGCAAGCTGATCGCCACCGACGGCGTCTTTTCGATGAGCGGAAAGCTGGCGCAGGTGCCGGAACTGCTGTCCATTGCCGACGAGTTTGGTGCTGCCCTGATGCTCGATGACGCCCACGCCATCGGCGTGATCGGACCCGGCGGCACCGGATCGGCTGCAACCTTCGGCCTGAAGGACGACGTGCACCTCATTACCGGCACGTTCTCGAAGACCTTTTCGTCCATCGGCGGGTTTGCTGTCGGCGATCGCGACGTCATCGAGTACATCCGCCACGAAAGCTCGCCGCACATGTTCAGCGCGTCGATGCCCCCGGCCAATGTGGCTACCGTGCTGAAGTGCCTGGAAATTCTGCAGAACGAGCCGGAGCGACTGGAGCGCTTGTGGGAGATTTCGGACTACATGCGCGAGGGCTTTCGCGACCTTGGCTTCAACGTGTGGGAAAGCGAGACGCCCATCATTCCGGTCGTCGTGGGCGACATGGAGACCTGCTTCACCTTCTGGCGCGACCTGCTGGAGCAGGGCGTCTTCGTCAATGCCGTCGTTCCGCCGGCCGTGCCGAGAGGACAGGCGCTCATGCGCACCTCGTACATGGCGACCCACTCCGACGACGAGCTTGACCGGATTCTGGACGCGTTCCGCGTGGTCGGCAAAAAGCACGGGATCATCGGCACGAACGGCCACCATCCGCCGTCGTAAGTCCACTGCCGGGGCGCATAACAAGACGGTGCGCAGGCGCTGCCTCTTCCCGAACGCGAGGCCGCCGCTCCTTGCCGGGAGCCGGCGGCTTCGTACGTTGTGGTCCCCGACCGCGTCTTCCCCTCACCGACTCCCCCGCCCTCATGCCTACGGTCCGGCCCGTCGACGGATGGCGCGACCGCAAGCGGTTTATCGACGTCCCCTATCAGTTCTATCCCGAGCGCTATCCGCACTGGGTGCCGCCGCTGCGCCGGGACGTGAAGCAAACGCTCGACCCGTCGACAAACGCGTTCTTCGAGCACGGGGACATGCAACTGTTCCTGGCCGAGGATGCCTCGGGAGAGGTGGTCGGTCGTGTAGCCGGGATTCGCAACGGCATGCATCTGCAGAAGTACGACGATGCCACCGGGTTTTTCGGCTTCTTTGAATGCGTCGACGATCCGGCCGTGGCCGATGCCCTGCTGGATGCGGCTGCCGGCTGGCTCCGCACTCAGGGCCTGCGGTACATGCGAGGCCCCGCGAACCCGTCCCTCAACGATACGGCCGGCCTCCTCGTGGATGGGTTCGACCGCCGCCCGTCCATCCTCATGCCCTACAACCCACCGTACCACGAGACGCTACTCGCTCAGTACGGCTTTGAGCGCGTGATGACGATGTGGGCGTACTACCTGCACAAAAAGTACGTTGAGTACGACCGGCTGAAGCGCGGCGCCGAGATCGTCAAGCGCCGGACGCCCGGCCTCTCCGTGCGCACGCTCGACATGGACCGGTTTGACACGGAGGCGCGCACAATCCGAGAGATTTATAACGACGCATGGTCCAACAACTGGGGACACGTGCCGATGACCCAGGCGGAGTTTGAGCACCTGGCGGACGAACTGAAGCAGATCGTGGACCCCGCCATCGTCTTCTTCATCGAACACGAAGGGGAACCGGTGGCATTTTCAATCGCGCTGCCCGACATCAACCAGGCGCTTCAGCATGTGCCGGACGGACGGCTTTTCCCGCTCGGCCTCCCCAAGCTGCTCTTGAATGCCCGCTACGGCATTTACGAATGCCGGATGCCGCTCATGGGCGTCCGGAAGACGCATCAGGGCAAGGGGCTGGATGCCCTTCTCGTCCTGAACACCATCGAGAACGGCCCGCCGAACGGCTACGACGCCTGCGAGATGAGCTGGGTGCTCGACACGAACGACCGCCTCAAGAATCACGTTGAAAGCCTAGGCGCGGTGGTTGACAAAGAATACGCGATGTTCGAGATGTCCCTCTCCACCTGACGCCCGGCTCCGTCGCCCGACGCCTCGCTTGCTGCTTCTCCCCTCACTGCCACTGCCCGTGCGCGACGTTTCTTTCATTTATTTCGACCTCGACGACACGCTGCTCGACCACACCCACGCCGAGCGGCACGCGCTGTCCGACGTGCGCGACCGATACCTAGAGATCTTCGGTACCCTGTCGGTCGACGCGCTGCAGGAGCGCTACCACACGATCAACGTCCCGCTGTGGCGTCGCTACGCCGGTGGCGAGATCGACAAGGCCACCGTGAAGCACGAGCGGTTCGCCCGCCTGCTGGACGCGCTGGACGCGCCCCATGCCGATCCAGGCCGCATTCAGCGGTACTACATGCAGCGCTATGCCGAGCACTGGCGCTTCATTCCTGGTGCGCGCGAGGCCTTCACGCATCTGGCAGACCACCGGCCCGTGGGCGTCCTCACGAACGGATTTGCCGAGGTTCAGCGGAAAAAGCTGGAGCGCTTCCCCATGCTCCGCGAACGCGCGGCAACCGTTGTTCTATGCGAGGAAGCCGGCACGCTGAAGCCCAATCCTCAGGCGTTTGCCCACGCGACCTCCCAGGCCGGTACCGATCCTGCACAGATTCTGTACGTCGGGGACTCCTATCGCTCGGACATCGAGGGCGGACGGGATGCCGGCTGGCAGGTGGCCTGGTACGCGCCCGACGGCACCAACGGCCGCACCGTTGAGAACCGGGGCTTCGACTTTGAAAGCTGGGACGTGCTGCTCGGCCGGTTTTCGCCCCACTCCAGGGCCGACGCCGATCCGCCTCCCTCCCCGTAAGTAACCATGCGCTGTAACGATTCCGGCGAAATGCCCTGTTTTCGGCCGCTCGGTTCTTTCGGGCCGAGACGCCACTTGCACCCGGCCTCCCCTTGCTGTTTCTTAATGAAATAGACGGTCGCCTCCCGGCGTCCTCCGTCGACGGCTTTTCACCCAGCTTCCGCTTCGCTCATGGCCCTTACACTCGGCGTCCCCCGCGAGACGACGTCCGGCGAAACTCGTGTTGCCCTGGTCCCCGACGTTGCCGACCGGATGCATGCGACGCTCAACGACATCGAGATTCGTGTGGAACGCGGGGCCGGGACGCACGCCTTTCACGACGACACGGCGTACGACGCGGCCGGATGCACCGTCACGAGTCGCGACACGGTGTTCGACGCCGAAGTGATCATGAAGGTCGCCCCCCCTTCCGACGACGAAATTGGGCGCCTCTCCAGCGGTCAGGTCGTCGCAGGATTCATGGATCCGCTGAACACCCCAGAGCGGGCACGCCGCCTGGCCGACCAAGGCGTCACGAGTCTGGCGATGGAGCTCGTGCCCCGTATCTCGCGCGCTCAGAAGATGGATGCCCTTTCGGCCATGAGCTCGCTGGGCGGCTATCGCGCTGCGATCCTCGCTGCCGAGCGCCTGCCGAAGTTCTTCCCTTTACTGACGACCGCCGCGGGGACCATCCGTCCGGCCAACGTGCTCGTCTTGGGCGCCGGCGTGGCCGGGCTCCAGGCCATCGCCACCGCGAAACGGCTCGGGGCCAAGGTGTTCGGATACGACATTCGGGACGCGACGCGCGAGGAGGTCGAGAGCCTGGGCGCCACGTTCGTAGAACTGACGCTGGACATGGACGACCAGGAGGGCGAGGGCGGCTATGCAAAGGAACTCGAACAGGCAAAGCAGGAGCGTCAGCCTGAGCTCCTCAAGCCGCACATCGCCGAGGCCGACGTCGTCATCACCACTGCGCTCATCCCCGGCCGCCCCGCTCCGGTTCTGATCAACGAGGCCGCTGTGGAGGCGATGGATCCAGGATCGGTCATCGTCGACCTCGCGGCCCCGAACGGCGGCAACTGTGCATACACCCAAACAGGTGAGACGGTCACTGAGCATCACGTCACCATCCTCGGTCCCACCAACCTTCCGGCCGAGATGCCGGTGCATGGAAGTCAGCTCTACGCCAAGACGATCGCCGCTCTCGTCGAGTCGTGCATTGCCGATGGCCAGTTCCAGCTCGACTTCGACGACGAGGTGTTCGCCGGCGCCTGTCTGACGCACGACGGTGCGGTGACCAACGACCGCGTGGGCGACCTCCTCGGCACGGAAGCAGCGACAGATTGAGTGTGGCCGCAGGCGTCCGGGCGGAGGGCACGCCCCAGAGCAGGAGTCCATCCCTCTACTGTTTCCCAGCGCCCGTGCGCCTCGGCTTCCGCACGTCCTTCGGGGTCCAAACAATCGCCAATGCAAGGACCCACACGTTCATCCTCTAACCCGCACGACGCGCCATGCTGAACAACGTCATCATCTTCGTCCTTGCTGCTTTCGTAGGCAACGAGATTCTGAGCAAGGTGCCGCAGACGCTGCACACGCCGCTCATGTCGGGAGCCAACGCCATCAGCGGCATCACGGTCGTGGGTGCGCTTGTCGCGGCGGGCATGGCCGATGGCGTGTACGCGCAGTGGCTGGGCTTTGCAGCGCTCGTCGTCGCGACCATCAACGTCGTAGGCGGCTTCCTCGTCACCGACCGGATGCTGCAAATGTTCGGGAAGAAAAAAACGTCTCCGTCCGCCGGGACGCCGAAGACAAACGGACAGGTTTGAGTTTGGAGTTCGGAGTTCGGAGAAACTCGGTGAAGCGCTGACCCGCAACGCTCAACGCCCAACGCTCAACGTCCAACGCAAAATGAAGACTGCGATCATCGATCTCGCCTACCTGGCCTCCGCCATGCTCTTCATCTTCGGGCTGAAGCGCATGCAGTCGCCTGTCACGGCGCGCACCGGCAACATGCTGGCGTCGCTCGGGATGCTCGTCGCCGTTGTGGCGACCCTGTTCCTGCATCAGATTCTGTCGTGGCCCATGATGCTGGCAGGGGTCGTTCTCGGCGGAGGCATTGGGACGTGGCTGGCGCGCAGCGTGGAGATGACGGCCATGCCCGAACTGGTCGCCGTCTTCAACGGATTTGGCGGGCTGGCGTCAGCCATTGTGGCAGGCGCTGAGATTGCCCGCTACGCCGGGGGCGATCCTCTGCTGGCTACCGCGACGTTCGACCTCGTCTCGGGCCTGACCGTCGCGCTGTCGATCTTGATTGGGACGGTCACCTTCAGCGGCAGCGTCGTGGCGAATGGCAAGCTCAGCGGCTGGCTCACGGGGAACCCGATCTCATTTCCCGGCATGCGCGTCGTGACGAGCGCCCTTGTCCTGGCGTCCGTGGCGGGCATCGTCTTTCTGATGATCGAGGCGCCCGCTTTCCCTGAGACGGTCGACCCCACCATTTACGCCGCCCTCGGGCTGGCGACGGCCGCCGTCTTCCTGGGCATTTTCCTGGTCATCCCGATCGGCGGGGCCGACATGCCCGTCGTCGTGGCGCTTCTCAACTCGTACTCCGGTCTCGCGGCCGCGGCCACAGGATTCGTGCTCAACAACACGGCGCTGATCGTGAGCGGCACGCTCGTCGGCGCCGCGGGCCTCATCCTGACCGTCATCATGTGCGATGCCATGAACCGCTCGCTCGCCAACGTGATGCTCGGCGGCTTCGGCGGCGATGGGGCCCCCGGCGGCCCGGATGTGCCGGAGGGCAAAACCGTGCAAGAAACGTCGCCCGACGACACGGCCATTCTGCTCAGCTATGCCGAGAAGGTTGTCATCGTCCCTGGCTATGGGCTTGCCGTCGCCCAGGCCCAGCATGCCGTTCGCGAGGTGGCCGAACTGCTGGAGGACCAGGACATCGAGGTCAAGTACGCCATCCACCCCGTCGCCGGACGCATGCCGGGGCACATGAACGTGCTGCTCGCAGAGGCCAACGTGTCGTACGAGAAGCTCTACGAGATGGACGAGGTCAACCCCGAGTTCGCCACGACCGACGTCGCGCTCGTCGTGGGTGCGAACGACGTGGTGAACCCAGCCGCCCGCGAGGCCGAAGGGCCCCTCGCCGGCATGCCCATCCTGAACGTGGACGAGGCCGAGACGGTCATCATCATCAAGCGCAGCCTGAGCCCCGGCTACTCCGGCGTCCCGAACGACCTGTTCTACCAGGACAACACGAAGATGCTGTTCTCCGACGCCAAGGAGGCCGCCAGCGAGATCGCGAACGAGGTGAAGACACTGCAGGAGGCGTAGGCCCCTCTCCGAACCCGAAACGTCAAATCCCGATCCCGGAACACCGACCCCGGACTCCGGAACGGCTACGACCGCTGTCGCAAGGAATCGAGCGTCGGTCGGAGCACCTCCCACACGTTCTGCGCGACACGGCGGTGGCCCTGCGCGGTCGGGTGAATGCCGTCGCTCTGCATCATTGCGTCGACGCCGCCCACCCCCTCCAGGATGAACGGAATGAGCGTGACGGGGTCGTACGCTTCGGCAATCGACGGGTAGATCTGCCGGAACTGATCCGTGTAGCGCTGCCCCAGATTGGGCGGCACCTGCATGCCCGCCAGCAGGACGCGCGCATCGGGGTAGCGGCGCAGGGTGGTGTCGATGATGGCGCGCAGGTTCTCCTCGGTGGCGGACGGGTCGACGCCGCGGAGCCCGTCGTTGCCACCAAGTTCCAGAAGAAGCACGTCCACCGGCTGATTCAGGAGCCATTCCACGCGGCTGAGCCCTCCGGCCGAGGTCTCGCCACTCAGGCCCGCGTTCTGCACCTGCACGTTCCACCCGAGCGAGTCGACGCGCTGCTGCAGGCGCGCGGGGAAGGACTGCGTGCTCGGATCTGCGAGCCCGTTGCCCGCCGCGATGCTGTTGCCGAGAACGAGCACCCGAATCGGCGCGTCCGGCGCCGCAGCCGTGTCCGTCGGCGCGTCTGACTGCGTTGTCGACGGGGCCGGAGCGGCGGCCTCCGACGACGGATTGGAACGATTTTGACTGCACCCTGCAAGTGCAAGAACTCCACAGAGGGCAAAGAGGTATAGGCGAGCCGCTGTCATGAGTATAAATGGAAGCGGGGGTAACAGACGATGCCGGAGATCCGTGCTTCGGGTGCCGAACCGGGAGCATAGGGCTGCGGTTTCCCCATTCGGCGGTTTCTCTTCGACGGATTTGAATGCACTGTTCTCTCCATGAGTCCCCCCGTTCTTCAAGTTCAGGACCTCACGCAAACTTTCCACAGTGGCGACCGCACGCTCACCGTGCTCGACGGCGTCTCCTTCGACGTCTCCAGGGGGGAAACCTGCGCCATTGTCGGCCCCTCGGGCTCGGGCAAGACGACGCTCCTGGGCCTCTGTGCGGGACTCGACCGTCCCACCCGTGGCACCGTGCGCCTCTGTGACACCGACCTTGGCCCGCTGAGCGAAGACGAGCGTGCTTCCGTCCGCAACCAGCACGTCGGCTTCATCTTTCAGACGTTCCGCCTGTTGCCGACGCTAACGGCCCGCGAAAACGTGATGGTGCCGGCCGAGCTGCGCGGCCGGTCGGAAGCGCGGGAGCGCGCCGAAGCTCTGCTCGCGCAAGTGGGCCTCGGAGATCGCCTGGAGCACTACCCGACGCAGTTGTCGGGCGGCGAGCAGCAGCGCGTGGCCATGGCGCGGGCGTTCATCAACGAGCCCGACATTCTCTTTGCCGACGAGCCAACGGGCAACCTCGACACCGAGACGGCCGAGCGCATCGAGGACCTGTTCTTCGACCTGAACCGCAATGCCGGCACCACGCTCGTCCTCGTGACGCACGACCTGGAACTCGCCCGCCGCACCGAGCGGGTCCTCCGTCTTCGGGCCGGACAGCTGGAAAGCGACGAGGCGACGGTTCCTGCGTGATGGAGGATGAACGATGGCCGATGTGGAAGGCCCGAGCAACGGACCGACGTTGTGCTTGTCTCTGCTCGTGGGTCTATGCGGCCAATTCCATTGCCGCCAACATCAGCGGGGGACACGGACGGCGTCACTATGGGGCGTCACTACGGAGAGCGTCGCCCGTTCTGCTACGCCGTCTTCGGATCGATCCAGGAACCGCTCCCCTGGCTCGGGAAAGCACGTCATGGGGGTCTCGCCTCCGGTCGGCATGACGCGTTGCGCAGCAATCTGAGCCGTCCCCGAACGATGCTCTACGGCTGCATCCGCGCCGTATACGCATCGCCCGAAAACGTGCCCGCATAATCCGTCACGCATCACGCACATCCCTCCCGGCATGCCGCCCCGCACGATGTCTCCTTTCACCGCAAGGCTCCGCATCTTATGATCAGCTGGTCCCTCAAAATGGCCTGGCGTGACAGCCGGGGAAGCCGCCGCCGGCTGGGACTGTACCTGTCGGCGATGGTGCTGGGCGTGGCGGCGCTCGTGGCCATTCAGGGCTTCGGGGAAAACCTGTCGCGCACGCTCGACGCGGAGGCGAAGACGCTGCTGGGTGCCGACTACAGCCTGGAGTCCGACCGCCCGTTCACCGACTCCACCGAGGCCGTCATCGACACGCTCGGCGGCGAGTTGTCACGGCGCCTCTCCTTTGCCTCGATGGCCTACTTTCCGAAAACGGACGGCACTCGGCTCTCCACCGTCCGTGCCATCGAGGGCGACTATCCCTTCTATGGCAGCGTAGACACGCGCCCCGACAGCGCGGCGCAGACCTACAAGCAGGGCCGCAATGCGCTTGTTGACGGCTCCCTTCTGAAGCAATTTGGCGTAGAGGTGGGCGACTCGGTGCGCGTCGGACAGTACACGTACCGCATTGCGGGCGAGCTCCAGAAGATGCCGCGCGAGTCGAGCATCATCTCGTCGATCAGTCCCCGCATCTACGTGCCGTACGGCAAGATCGACACGACCCTGTTCGGTCAGGGCGCACGCGTGGAGCATGAGGTCTACTTCAAGTTTGCAGACGGGCGCGACGTGCAGGCGCTCGACGAGAAGCTCGACCCTTTTCTCGACCGGCAGGACGTGGGCTCCGACACCGTGCAGGAGGCCGCGGGCGACTGGCAGGAGGGGCTCGGCAATCTGTATCGGTTCCTGAGTCTCGTGGGCTTCGTGGCACTCCTACTGGGCAGCCTCGGCGTGGCCAGCGCCGTGAACGTGTACGTTCGGCGCCGCATCGCGTCGATCGCCATGCTGCGGTGCGTCGGCGCCAAAGGGCGCCACACATTCCAGATCTATCTTGTGCAGGCCGCCGTTCTGGGACTGCTGGGAGCCTCCGTAGGCAGTGTCCTGGGCGTGGGCATCCAGGCGTTCATTCCGCGCCTCCTGGCCGATTTCCTGCCCGTCGATATCACGTTCGCGCTGTCGTGGAAGGCGATTGGCATGGGGATGGGCATTGGCGTGGGCGTCACGCTGCTCTTCGCGCTCTGGCCGCTGCTGCAGGTTCGCGACGTGTCGCCGCTGCGGGCACTGCGAACCAATGTAGAGCCCTCGACCTCTCCCTGGCGCGATCCCTGGCGCTGGGCCATCGTTCTCGCCATCGCGGGCGGCGTTACGGGCTTTGCCATCATGCAGGCGCCGGAGTGGGGCATCGGCCTCGGCTACGCGGGGGCCATCGCGGGCGTCTTCGCCGCGCTCTCGCTCGTGGCCTGGGCAATCATCGCGGGCGTACAGCGCTTTTTCCCCTCGCACTGGTCGTACCCCTGGCGGCAAGGCCTTGCCAATCTGTATCGCCCGCAGAACCAGACCGGCGTGCTCGTCCTGGCCCTCGGCCTGGGCACGTTCCTGATCATGACGCTGCTGCTCGTCCAACGTACGCTCCTG
Source organism: uncultured Rhodothermales bacterium (assembly GCA_964345695.1). GTDB lineage: Bacteria > Bacteroidota > Rhodothermia > Rhodothermales > Salinibacteraceae > CAYFSC01. Next base: position 14,978 of record CAYFSC010000035.1, read on the forward strand.
GAGCAGATCCGCGTGACCGGTGGAGAAGGGCAGCCCAACCTGGTGCTCTTCGACGTGCAGCCCGACCAGCTGGAGGGCGTGACCACCATTGTTAGAGGCGAGGGGTTGCCGGTGCTCAACCAGGTGCCCATCGTCACCACGCAGCTCAAGGGCGTGAAGGGGCGCACCATCGCCGAGATTGAGCGCGACACAACGACCGACGCCACGTGGGCGCATCGGCGCGAGTACCGCGTCACTTACCGGAGCCAGTTGTCAGACAGCGAGACGCTTGTCGAGGGCACACTTGCCGACTCCGTCGCCGGCAATCCGCTGCAGACGGGCGCCGCCGTACCCATCTCTATCGAGCAGGGCATCGCGCGGGAAGAGCTCGACGTGAGCCTCGGCGATACACTGTCATTCGACGTGCAGGGCGTGCCTGTGACCACCGTCGTATCGAGCATGCGCGAGGTGGACTGGGGGCGCATCGGCACCAACTTCTTCGTGGTCTTTCCACCCGGCGTGCTCGAAGAGGCCCCGCAGATCCACGTCGTCCTCAGCAACGCGCCCAACGAAGATGCCTCCGCAGCTGTGCAGCAGCAGGTGGTGCAGAAATACCCCAACGTCTCGGCCATCGACCTCTCGCTGGTCTTGTCGACGTTTCAGGAGCTATTCAGCAAGATGGCGTACGTGGTGCGCTTCATGGCGCTGTTCAGCATCATCACAGGGCTGATCGTGCTCGTGGGCGCCGTCGTGGTGAGCCGTATGCAACGGATTGAGGAGAGCGTACTGCTCAAAACGCTCGGCGCGGCCCGTTCTACCGTGCTCAAGATCATGACCATCGAGCATCTGTTCCTCGGCGCTTTCGCGGCCGCGACGGGCATTGTGCTGGCTCTCGGTGCGGCGTGGGCCCTCTCGTACTTTGTCTTCGAGGGGCCGTTCGTGATGGCTCCAGGAGCCCTCGCCGGCGCGTTTGTCGTGGTCACTGGCCTCACGGTCCTGGTGGGCCTGCTGAACAGCCGCGGCATCTACAGCCGCCCCCCGCTAGAGGTGCTGCGGGACGAGACGTAACGCCCGTTCCCGGTCCGTCCGACGTGCCGCTGCACCGGTAGACGGTGGGACGGCCCCACCGCGTCGGTCTCTCCGAAAGGGACGAACGTTCATCGTTAAACGTGGTGCTCTGTCGGTCGTCCTTCTTCGTGCGGCAGCCGATCCCCACCGGTTCAGGCTTGCCTGCGATACAGCGGTCTGTCAGGCCCGAAACGACGTCCATTCTGCGCCCGGACTTGGTTTTACGCCTCGGCGCCTTCGTCTGAGTCGGACGCAGACGCGTCCAGCAGGGCTTGATCGCGCCAGGCGCGGTAGGCCTGCAGGTCTTGCTCTAGCAACACGAGGCTCACCGAGACCACCGCCGCGTCGTCGATCACACCGATAATCGGCAGGGCGTCGGGGATCAGGTCGAGCGGGTTCAGCACATACAGCAGGGCGAACGCGGCGGCCGTCAGCGTCCACCTCGGCACCTCGCGGTAGCGCCCGTGCCACGCGTCGCGGACAAGGCCGAGCAGCAGCCGTCCGTCATCCCACAGCCGACCGAGCGGACCGTCGTGCTCTCGGAAGCGCTGCTGAATCCGCCCGGACTCCTCGACCACGGTTTGTACGTCCTCGTCGGTGATGTCCTGGGCCTTCTTCTCGATGAACTCCTCGTCGATGGTGTCCAGTTTTTCCTGGACGGCTTCCTGGTCGATCGACCCGAGCCGATCCGTCCACTGTTCTTTTGCTGCGGATGCTGTTTCAGCTACGCGGCGTTTCACCGCGTCGAGGCGCGCTTTCAGTCGCTGCTGTCGCGTTGAGGAGTCGTTGGTCATGGGCGTTGTCGGCCGCTTCCATAAACGTACAGAATCGTGAGTGCATGGCCTAAACGACCGTCCGTCGGGTGCGGTCCGCCGCGAGTCCCCGTCAGGTTTGAATCACCCCCGGATTAAACGCTTCCATCTGCGGATTATGGTCGGCCATCTCGATGCCGAGCGAGAGCCACTCGCGCGTCTCGACGGGATCGATGAGCTCGTCGACCCACATGCGCGCCGCCGCGTAGTAGGGCGTTGTTTGCTCCTCGTAGCGGTCCTGAATCTCAGACAGCAGGGCCTGTTCGTCCTCCTCCGACAGCTCCTTGCCCTGCTTCTCCAACTGCCGCACTTTGATTTGCTTCAACACCTTCGAGGCCTGAGTTCCGCCCATGACCGCGATCTTGGCCGTGGGCCACGCCAGAATGAGACGCGGATCGTAGGCGCGCCCGCACATCGCGTAGTTGCCGGCGCCGTACGAGTTGCCCATCACGACGGTAAACTTCGGGACCGTCGAGTTGGCGACGGCGTTTACCATTTTCGCTCCGTCTTTGATGATGCCGCCGTGCTCGGCCCGTTTGCCTACCATGAATCCGGTCACGTCTTGCAAAAAGACGAGCGGAATCTCTTTCTGATTGCAGTTCATGATGAACCGAGCTGCCTTGTCCGCTGCGTCCGCGTAGATGACGCCCCCAACCTGGATCTCGCCCTTCGACTCGTGGCTCGTCTTGTTGCGGACGACCGACCTCTGATTTGCGACCACGCCCACGTTCCAGCCGTCGATGCGCGCATAGCCCGTGAGGAGCGTGCGGCCGTAGCCTTCCTTGTACTCGGTCCACGAGTCGGCGTCGATGAGCCGGGCGAGGATCTCGCGTGTCTCGTACTGCTGGTTGCCCTCGTCGGGATAGAGCCCGTAGATTTCCTCCGCGGCATACGCGGGCGCTTCCGGCTCCTGGCGCGTGAACCCGAACCGGCGCTCGGGCCCAAAATGCGAGACGATGTCGCGCACTGTGTCGAGGGCTTCTTCGTCGTCCTCGCACTTGTAATCCGTTACGCCCGAGATCTCGGAGTGGGTCGTAGCGCCGCCCAGCACGTCGCTCTCCACGTCTTCGCCGATGGCAGCCTTCACGAGATACGGGCCTGCGAGATACACCGAGCCGGTGCCCTCCACGATTAGCGCCTCATCGCTCATGATCGGCAGGTAGGCCCCCCCGGCCACGCAACTGCCCATGATGGCCGCGACCTGCGGGATGCCCTTGCTCGACAGCTGGGCGTTGTTGCGGAAGATGCGACCGAAGTGCTCCTTGTCCGGAAAGATCTCGTCCTGCTTCGGCAGAAACACGCCCGCAGAATCGACGAGGTAGATGATCGGGACGCGGTTCTCCAGCGCAATCTCCTGCGCGCGCAGGTTTTTCTTCGCCGTAATGGGAAACCACGATCCCGCCTTGACGGTGGCGTCGTTGGCCACGACGAGGCACAGCCGGTCCGATACGTGACCGAGGCCCATCACCGTCCCACCAGCCGGGCATCCGCCTTCCTCTTCGTACATTTCGTAGCCGGCAAACAGGCCAAGCTCCTTGAACGCATCGGGGTCGTCCACCAGCGCATGAATGCGCTCGCGGGCCGTCATCTTGCCCCGTTCGTGCTGGCGCTCGATCCGCTTCTCGCCGCCCCCCTTCCGGATGGTGGCGGCGCGGTCGTTCATGGTATTGATGAGCGCCTCGTAGTGGGCCATTTTCGACTGAAAAGAAGCGCTTTCAACGGGGGCCTCTGTGCCAATGGAATCGGGCATGGATGCGTGCGCTGAATGAAACAGGTGGCGAGGACGCCTTCAGACGAAAAGGTCGCCGCGGCAGGGACGTCGCGGCGCGTCCCGAGAGTGGGGGCTGCGTCTTCTTCTCCATCGCGAAGGTGCATCGCGTAAGGTATCCGAACGAAGCAGCAGAAGAAAACGGAGTTCCATAGAAAACCCTGTCCCGGTTGCCCGGAACAGGGCGATCTACCGCTGGAATGGCGGTGGAGGCTACAGGATGGCTCCCATCTTCCGACGAATCTCTTCGCGACTTTCCCCTGTCTTGTCGTGGATCAGCCCCACGATCTTGTGCATCTCTCCGCGTGCACGTTTCATCTCCTTGTCGTTCCACTCGACGTCGTCCCAGATCGACTTGATCTGATCGCGGATTCGACGCCAGCTCTCGTTCATCGCTTTCGTTGCCATGGCAAACCTCCGTCTGCTCAGTAGAAATTACGCGTGTCGTATGTTTAACCCTGCGTCGCCCCGTCAGTTTCGGACTCCCCGTCCGGTCTGGGCTGAACGTGTGTCCTCGGGCTTCGTACAGACTCTCCACGGGCTGATCATCCATCCGGACGCCATCATGAACACCATCGGCATTCTGGGCGGCGGCATTGCCGGACTCACCGCGGCCTACCGGCTCCATCAGCAGGACCTCGATGTCCGCGTCCTGGAAGCTACCGAACGGGTCGGCGGTATGATTCGAAGCGAGCAGCGGGAGGGCTTTTTGGTGGAGCACGGACCCAACTCGCTGCGCCCCACGCCCGACGTGCTCCCGAAAACGCTGCATGATCTGGGTCTGATGGACGAGGTTGTTGATGCCAACGCTGCCGCCTCCACCCGGTACGTCGTGCGCGACGGCGTCCCGACGCCGCTTCCGATGTCGCTCCGTTCGTTTTTCGCGAGCGACCTCTTGTCGACCCGCGCCAAGCTGCGCCTGCTGACCGAGCCGTTTCGCAGCACCGGCACCGGTCCGGACGAAAGTGTGGCGTCGTTTGTCCGTCGCCGCCTCGGTCCCGAAGTGCTCGATTATGCCGTAAATCCGTTCGTTGGGGGAATTTTCGCGGGCGATCCCGAAGACCTGTCGGTGCGTCACGCCTTCGAGAAGCTGTTCACCATGGAGCGCGAGCACGGGTCGCTCTTCCGCGGTGCTCTCCATGCTGCACGTACACGTTCGGACGGGTCTGACAACGGGACGCCCGAGTCTCCGAGCGGGCTCTTCTCCTTCCGCGGTGGACTGGAGACCCTGCCGCAGGCGCTGGCCGATGCGCTCGGGGACCACATCACATGCAACGCACCGGTGACCGAGGTCCGCCCCGACGGCGCCCAGTGCCACGTCACCGTCGATGCGGACGACGGGCCTACGTCGTACACCTTCGACGAGGTCGTCTGCACCGTGCCGTTGCATCGCATCCCGGCGCTCGGTCTTGATACGCCCGTAGACTGCAGTCCGCTGGAGCAGGTCCCGTATCCGCCCGTGAGCGTGCTGGCGCTCGGGTTTGCACGCGGAGACGTGCATCATCCACTGGACGGGTTCGGCATGCTCGTTCCAGCCGTGGAGGACGACTTTCAGATCCTCGGTACCATCTTCTCTTCGACTCTCTTTCCCGGACGCGCCCCCGAAGGACACGTGCTTCTCACCACGTTTGCGGGGGGAGCCCGCCGGCCCGACCTCGGCGCCGCCGACACGGACACGCTGCGGTCTGTGGTCATGGACGATCTGGACGCGCTCCTTGGCCTCCGTGGAGAGCCCACATTCATCCGCCACGTGCAGTGGGCTCGTGCCATCCCGCAGTACTCGCTCGACCACAACCAGGTGACGGCCACCCTAGAGGAGATCGAGGTTGAGCATCCGAGCCTCTTTTTCGCCGGCAACTATCGCACGGGGGTTTCCGTCGGCGATACCATGGCATCCGGCGCCGACGCCGCGCAGCACGCGAGACGTTGAGACGCCGCTGGCCCCCGGGACCTCTAAACGTGGAACGCAGGCCCCACCGCTGCTTACGCCTCGCCCATCTCTCCTGAGAGGTATCGAATGAATCGACGCTTCGCGACCGGAAGCAAGGTCTCCTGGTACGGGAACGCCTGATCGGTTTGGAAGCAGTACGTGGCCGGGTTCGGAAGATCGTCGCGCTCTTCGATCAGCTCCATCTTGATGCTTCCGGGTGCTACGTCTACGCCCTCCTGCGGCACCGTTTTGCAGTGCTGCGTCTTGAGCGAGCGGTAGCGCTCGTCTTCATCCGTGAAAATGGACAGCGTGTAGCGCATGACGTGCAACTGCTGCTGCTCACGGTCCGGGACCATCAGATACCCTTCCTGGATGTACGACGGCACAATCCCCACCGTCTCGAGCTCTACGTTGCTCTCGACGTGCTCGTAGACGGCCTTGCCCTCTTCGATGGCGTCCTGAACGCGCGGCAAGGCCCAGCGCATCAAGTCCTCTACGTCCGACATCTTGTCGGCGTCAATCTCGGGCCACTCGTAGTCGATGGTTTCATTCTCCAGGTCGATCTCGGCGATCTGCCCGGTCCGCTCGGAGCGAAACTGCTCGGAGCGGTCGATAATCGTTTTAAGCGAACGATAGAGCCTCGCGAGACGGCCCAAATACGGGTAAATGCGTTGCTCCTCGAACGCGTCGTGGGCCCGTTTCAACCCGGCTAGCACCTGGTACTGGGTGCGTTCGATGTCGTGGACGGCTCCGGTAAATACGTCAAGCGTCAGAGGCGTCATGGCAGGTACCGATTGTGAACGAAGTGTTGCCTGAATGTATAGGGCCTGTGGAGGGAGATCGCAACGATCATGCCAGCCCCTCGTGTTCCGGCCATCATCTCCGAGAGCAGGACGGCTCCCGGGACGCGCGGAGCACGGAGGTCAGTGCGTCA
>CAYFSC010000036.1:0-21319 GCA_964345695.1 uncultured Rhodothermales bacterium
GCGTCATTCCAAGGCGCGATGGCGAAGGCCGAAGGTCATGCCAGCTGGTACGAGGAATCTCTTCGAATCCAGCGGAATCGGGGCCGAATGGCATGCCCGTCCGGTCTGTTTCCGCTTCTCCCGAAGAGATCCCTCGCGTGCGCTCGGAATGACGCGCTCGATGACAGGGACGGTCGGCCCTGTGAAGGCTCGATCAGGTTTTGTCTTGTACCGTGGACCTTCGGCCCCTTCGTTTTGCTCAGAATGAAGTATGCGGAGACGAATTTTGTCGTGTAGAACGGTTTGAGGGAGCGGAGTTGAGCCACGTGCGCGGCGGCTGACAAGGAAAATCTTCAGAAGCTGGTGTGCGGACGTCCCGTCGCCGCGACGGTCCGAAGCACCGACACGTAGCGTTCCGTAACTGCAGGCCACCCGAAGGTCTCGATGGTGTGCTCACGGGCCGACGCGGACAGCGCGGCACGTTGTTCGGGAGCATCCACGTACTGCTGGATCGCGTCTGCGAACGCCGTGGGGGATTCGGGGGCCACGAGGTGTCCGTTTCTCCCCTCGGTGATGACGTCGCGGATGCCTTCCAGCCGGGCGGCGATGGCCGGCGTTCCGCACAGCCCGGCCTCCAGCATGACGACGCCGAATCCTTCCATGTCTCCCGCCACGGGCACGTTCGGCATGACGAACAGGTCGGCGCCGCGGTAGAGGCGTTCGAGGTCTGCGTCGGAGATGCGCCCGAGCACCTGCACGCGATCGTCGAGCCCTCGGCGGTCGATGGCGGTCCGGATGGCGTCGGTCGCCGGACCGTCGCCCGCAATCCAGTAGTGCACGCGGTCGGGCAGGCGCGGCATCACGTGGTCGACGAACCAGTCGAACCCCTTGCGCTTCACGTGCCGCCCGACGCTGCACAGCAGCAGCGCATCATCGGGCAGCGAGGAACCCGTCTCGCCGAGCGAGCGCAGGAGATCGCCGCGCATCGAGGCGCGATCGGTCGGCGGGGCGAAGCGGGCGAGGTCGATGCCGTTCGGAACGACGCAGGCTTTCTCTGACGGCAGGCCCCGATCGGTGCAGGCCTGCGCGGTGGCGCGACTGACCGGCAGCACCGCGTCGAGCGCTTTGAACACCTTCGGCACGAACCACTGGTACGGCGGGAACGGCGTCGTCACGTCGAGCCCGTGCACGATGGCGGCGGTGCGGACTCCGTGGCGCCGCAGCAGGCTCTGGAGCGGAACGGCCAGCGCGGCGGTGACCATCGACGAGAAGAGCACCACATCGACGGCACCGCGCTGCGCAGCCCGGGCGATGCGCCACGCGCTCCACAGCAAAAACACGGGCGTTTTCCAGTGCACCCAGTCCCATGAACTTCGAAGGAGGCACGCGTCGTAGTGAAGCGTGGCATCGGACGCGGCTCGCTCCTGCAGCGATTCGTGGAGTTTGGTCGCCACGCGCTGCATGCCGCCGACGTTGTCCAGCGGCCGGTCCGGGGGCGGGAGCGAATGAGAGACAAAGAGCAGACGCACAGGAAAGAGCAGGCTGGCAAAGAGGACGCGACGACGAGGCGGCTGAATCCGGGAGCGTGTGTCAGGTTGCGAGGCGGGACGCCGCCGAGGGCCACCGCGGCTACGTGGCACCGGGGCGGGCAGGCGCGGCGTGTGCGGCGAGCACCTCGTCGTAGTACGTGTTCATGCGGGCGAGGATGGTGTCCCACGTGAACGTCTGGGCCCGGTCGCGGGCCGCCGTGCACATGCGCTGCCGAAGGGCGGCGTCGGTGACGAGGCGCTCGACGGCGTCGGTGAAGGCGGATGCATCGCCCGGCGGGCACAGGACGCCGGTGGTGCCGTCGTCAACCAGGTCGCGACTGCCGACGGCATCGGCACAGACCGTGGGCAGGCCGGACGCCATGGCTTCCAGCGTGACGTTGCCGAACGTCTCCGTGTCGCTGGGAAAGAGGAAGACGTCGGACGAGGCATATGCGCGAGACAGGGCGTCTCCTTCAAGGTAGCCGGTAAAGATCGCGTTCGGAAGACGGGCCTCCAGGTCGTCGCGCACCGGGCCGTCTCCGACAATAAGGCTGCGATGCGGAACGTTGCGGCGGTGCAGTGCCTCGATGACGTCGGCGAACACGTCAAGGCCTTTTTCCCACACGAGGCGGCTCACGAACGCCACGACGACCGCGTCGTCGGCAATGCCGTGGGCGCGGCGCCATTCCATCGAGCGGTGAGCAGGGTGAAAGCGGTCGGTTTCCACGCCGCGCTGCCAGAGGCGCAGCCCATCGCGAACTCCGTGGGCCCGTAGGATCTCGGCCATGGCTGTCGAGGGCACGTAGATCTGCTCGCACTGCGTGTAGAATCCGCGTAGGTAGCGCCACACGAGGCTCTCCATCCAGTCCAGACGATAGTACTTCAGATACGAGCTGAAGTGGGTATGGTAGGAGGCCACGACCGGAAGGCCGGCGCGGGTGGCGACGTGCAGCGCGTGGCGGCCGAGCAGATCGGGGGTGGCAATATGGACGATCGTCGGGTCGAACGCCACCAGCGCGTCGCGCACCGACGGCGTAAGGCCGACCGAGATGCGGTAGTCGGTGCGGCCCGGGGCCGGCACCGAAGGCACGGGGACCAGGGGGCCTGCATAGTCCGGAATCTGCGGGTCGTCGACCGTGGGGGCAAACACGCACACGCGGACGCCGCTCCGCTCGAGATGCCGCACGAGGCGATTGAGCGTCAGCGAGACCCCGTCGGCGATGTGGTTGTATGCGCCCGCAAACAGCGCCACCCGCTTCGGCGGGCGGGGCGAAGACGTCCGATCCGCAGGAGCCAGCGAGTCCATGCACGAACTGGGGCTGTGGGCAGAGCAAGGAGCGAGCAAATGCCGAGCATCGATCAAAAGGTTCGGCTCGGCTGCGGGAATTCACGACGCTCGCACGGAGCAACCGCGGACGGGCGCGGCGGCAGGCCATGCAAAGAGCCCATGACGCTCAGGATATTTCTCCGTTACGTGTCGCGCCGAAGGGCTTCCGAGAGGGCGCCGCCGCGAACAACGCCGGGCGGCGGAATGTCCATAGTCATCCTGATGGACCGATTCCTTTGCGGGATGCTGCCCGTGCCTCGTCGTGCTCTGTGTACACAAGTCCCCGTCGCCCCCTGAAGTCGCTGCTTAACCCTGTGCGTTCGCTTGTTGAGTCCGTCGGCCGGCTGCTCGTTCGCGTCGGGCTGATCGATGGCGCGCGGGCCCGGCGCGTCTCCGATCTGGCGTGGCCGCGCATCGTGACGGGCCTGGCGCGCATGTCGAAGGCCACGGCCGACGTGGCCATGGTGGGCACGGCCCTCGGCGCCTCGGCCATCGCGGGCGTCGGGTACGGCGTGCCGTTCTGGACGATGACGTTCATGCTCGGGGGCGGCATCGCAGGGGGAACAATCAGCCTGGTCTCGCAGCGCTACGGCGCCGATCAACACCAGGCCATCGGCACGGCGGTGGTGGTGAGTGCCGTCGTGGCGGTCGCGGTGATGATTCCTCTGGTCGTGCTGTTCTGGACGATCCCCGAGCCGCTCATCCGGCTGATCGGTACAGGCGAAGCGGCCATCGACTACGGAGCTCGCTACCTGAAGATTGCGAGTCTGGCCATGCCCTTCGCCGCTCTCAATCTGGTGGGGAGCCGGGCCCTCGTGGGGGCCAATGACGCCTGGACTCCCATGGTGGTGCGCGCCGGTGGGGCCGTCGCCAACATTGGCCTCAACGCCGTGCTCATCTTCGTCTTCGACCTCGGAGTGGTAGGGGCGGCGCTCGGCACGGTGGTGGGCAACGCGGCAGGAACTGTCGCCTTCGCCTGGGCCCTCGCGAAGGGACGGCTGCCGCTCGTCGGCGACCTGCCGATTCGCGTCCGTTTCTCGGCCCTGCGGTGGGATCCCGATACGGCGCGCCACCTCGCCCGGATCTCGGCCCCGCTTGCGCTTCGGAACGTTGCCCAGAACGGCGGTCAGTTTCCGCTGCTGGCCATCGTGGGCCTGTTCGGGCCCAACGTGGTGGCTGCCTTCGTCATTGCCCTGCGCGTGCGGGCACTGATGAACACGCCGGGATGGGGCTTCGGGCTCGCCTCCAGCAGCCTTGTCGGCCAGTCGCTGGGCACGGGTGCTGAGCATGAGGCGGAGGCGTACGCCCGCGATACGCTGCGCTTCACCGTTGCGGTTTACACGTTCGCGGCGGGGCTCGTCTTCCTGCTGGCGACGCCGGTGAGTCATCTCTTCGTGGACGACCCGTCGATAGTCCCGACGACGGCCGCACTCATCCGGGCGACGTGCGTCAGCGTCATCCTGTGGGGGTGGATGAACGGATCGATGGGGCCGCTCCGTGCCAGCGGCGACACCGCCTGGCCGTTCTACGCGCAGGTCATGGGGCTCGGCGCCTTTGCACTTCCGGCGGCCTACGCCGGGGCCGCCACGCCCCTCGGCCTCTGGGGACTCTATGCGGCGCTCGTTCTTGAGACCGGCGTGCCCGCGGCCGTCATCTACTACCGCTACCGCACCGAGAAGTGGAAACTCATCAGCCGCTCGCACCGGGCCGCTGCAGTGGGGAACGCGTAAGTCGGCAGACGGCGACGACGTGCTGCTCAATGGGCGTGCCGGGGGACGGTCCGGCTCTGGACGGCTCCGCTCTACACCGTCCGAAGATCACGAGAGAAGACACAAAAAAAGACCCAGCCCAGAGGCTGTGTCTCACTTTTCTCTGAATCACTAACGATTACAATATAGCAAAATCGCCCCCGGGGTTGTCAAGAGGAAATCTGACACAAACGTAACGACCTTCGGCAAGGGAGAGATCGTCCGCGCCGAAGCACCGGCGGAAGCGTTGGGATTGCAGTCCGTGGAGGGTTTATTGACCACTCGCTTTTGCCTTTCTCCCTGTGTACCGGCCGCCATGTCTCAACTGGAGCACCTGATCACGCTTCTGTCCATCATCCTCGGTCTGGGCCTGACCGACCTCGCGCAGAGCCTCCGGAACTTGGTCCGGCCCGATCTGCCGGTGCGTTGGCACTGGCTGCCGCTTCTCTGGGTCGTGTTTGCATTCCTTCTCGTCATCAACATCTGGTGGGGCGCCTACGATTTGCTGCAGGCGGACGTCTGGGCGAATCCGATCGCGTTTCTGCTGGTCGTGATGATGGGGCTGGGCCTGTATCTGGTCTGTGCGTTCGCGCTTCCCGATGTGGAATGGGAGGGTTCGTCGGTGGAATCGGCCGACGCTCGGGCATCCGGGGTGGACCTGGAGGTCTTCTACTTTTCAGACAGCCACCGGCGATGGTTCTTTGGCACGCTGATTGTGCTGTTCGTCATCGCGTTTATCGGAAACATCGTCGGAGCGTCGCTGAAGGGAACCGCCATCGTGCAGAACGCCATCGTAAATCTCGCCATCATCGGCATCTACGGCCTGCTGATCGTCACGGAGCGGAAAGGGGTGCACGTCGTGATTGCCTTCGTCAGTCTGGCGCTGATGATCGGCACGCTGCTGCAAGCGGAAACCCGTTTGGGGTGACGTGCGCCGTCCCGATGTATTCCGCTCCCCGTCCGGCGCACGGCCCGGAGCGCGCTACGTCTCCGGCTCCCACGTAACCGACTCGCCGTTTTCGAGCGACTGCAGCTTCCGTCGGATGCGGCGCACGCTCGGCTCGGCCGTTCGATGCATCGGGACGGTGTCCACGATCATGCGCGCCTTCCGGTCATAGGTCAGGTAGTTGTACACCCAGTTCAGGAATGCGATGAGCCGGTTGCGCAGGCCGGGCAGCTTGGTGACGTGTACGAGCGCCCAGAGGAGCCACGCGAAGATGCCCTTGAACTGAAATCCGCCGGCGAGATCGGCGATGCCGGCGTTCCGGCCGACCGTGGCCATCTTCCCGAGGTCGCGGTACTGAAATGGCTCCGGCTCCCGGTTCCGCAGCTGCCGTTGAATCTGGCGCCCCACGTGGGCGCCCTGCTGGATCGCGACAGGAGCGAGCTGCGGATAGAGGGAGTCGTCCTCGTCGCGAGCCCCGGCCACGTCCCCGATGGCGTACAGGGTGGGACGGTCGGGCACGTGCAGGGCGCGAGTAACAGGAAGGCGTCCGCCGGGTGCCAGATCGACATCCAGGGCATCGGCCATGGTCTCGGCAAGCGGGTGGGCGCGAACGCCCGCGGCCCACACGACGGTGCCTGCCCGGACGAAGCCGTTGTCGGTTTGGACGCCCTCTTTGGTGACCGCCTCTACTGATGTGTTCAGCTGGACATCCACGCCGCGCTGTTCGAGTGAGCGCCGCGTGTATTCGCGGAGCGACGGGGGGTAGGCCGTCATCAGGGCGGAGCCCCGGTCCACGAGGCGTACCTGTGCGGTCCCGGGCTCAGCCCACTCAAAATCGCGGCACATGGTCTGCCGGAACAGCTCCGACATCATCGCCGCGGTTTCGACGCCGGTAGGGCCGCCGCCCACGACGACCGCGTCGAGGGCGCACGAGTTGCGCAGGGCCACGTTGCAGTCGGCCGTCTCGAAGCACTCCAGCACGTGGTTCCGGAGGTTGAGCGCATCGGGGATGTCCTTCAGCGGGAAGGCATGCTCCTGCACGCCCTCGATGTCCACGTAGTTGGTCACGGCGCCGACGGCCAGGACCAGCACGTCGTACGCCATGCTCGCTCCGGCCTTGGCGTAGATGCGCTGCGCGTCCGGATCGACGTCGGCGATGGTGGCTCGGCGGAAGCGGGCGTTGTCCTGCCCGCGCAGCAGGTCGCGCACCGGCATGGTGACGTTGCCGGACGTCAGGCCCGCGGTGGCAATCTGGTAGAGGAGAGGCTGAAACTTGTGGTAGTTGTTGCGGTCGATGAGCAGAACCTCGACGGGGGCTCCCTTCAAGGCCTGCGCGGCTTCGATGCCGCCGAACCCGGCCCCAACGATCACAACGCGGGGACGGTCGGTCGTCGTCTCGGGCGAGGAGGGCAGAGTCGAGCCAGCCATGGCGCTATGGTCTGCGATTCGCGGAAGGGCAGCGAGGTCGACGCAGTTTCCAACGCCCGGCGTCGCCCCGGAGCGTCCGTGACTCTGTTGGATTGCCCCCCGGAGACGTTGCACCGCCGCGGTGCGAACCTCTTTGGACGGCGTCAAGTGAAACCCACTGACAGACGCTCTCCGAACGCCGCCATTCTCATGCCTCTCGCTCGCGTCCTCCTCCTCGTCACTGTTCTGTCGCTTGCGGTCCCCTCGAGCTCGGGATCGTCCCTGCCTCCGGCCGCCGATACGACCGATGCGCTGTCGGTGCTCGTGTTCTCCAAGACGAACGGCTACCGGCACGCCTCCATCCCAGACGGGATCGCCATGCTGAAGGCGCTCGGGGCCGAGAACGGGTGGACGGTCACGGCCACTGAGGATTCGACGGCATTCCGGCGGAGTCGCCTGGCAGCGGTCGACGTGGTCGTGTTTTTGAGCACCAGCGGTGACGTCCTCGGTCCGCCGGGCCAGCGTGCACTGCGGGCCTTCGTCCGCGAGGGCGGAGGATTCGCGGGCATCCACGCGGCTGCGGACACCGAGTACGATTGGCCCTGGTACGGACGGCTTGTGGGCGCCTACTTCCAGGACCATCCGCCGGTGCAGCAGGCGACGGTCCGCGTCGACAATCGCTCGCATCCCTCCACGCGCATGCTGCCGGCCACATGGTCGCGGCGCGACGAATGGTACAACTTCCGGACCCATCCGCGCGACGCGGTGCGCGTTCTCGCCACGGTCGATGAGTCGACGTACAAGGGCGGGACGATGGGCGACGACCATCCCGTTGCGTGGTGCCGCCGGGTCGGAGAAGGACGTGCCTGGTACACGGCCGGCGGTCACACCGCGGCGTCGTTCCGCGAGCCCCTGTTTCGCCAGCACGTCCGAGGCGGGCTCCAGTGGGTCGCCGGCCGGGCCAGTGCAGAGTCTGAATGACCGGCTGGGCCGCGCAGACAGAATGCAAAGTCCGTGTTCAGGCCCGACCGTGGACGAAACACCACCCAATGTGGCCTCTTCACCCTGTGAGTTTCACTTTCCGGAACGGGTGGTCTGCGGCTTGTTCGCTACGCGTTCCGGCGTCGCGATCCCGTTCCTAGAATACGTTTACACCGCTATGTTTACTCGTTCTCGCTCCATCTTGAGCGTTGGTTTGCTTGCGCTTGCGTTTGCCCTTGTCGGACCGGTGGCGTACGGCCAAGGCAACATGGGCGGTCAGGGCGGACCCAGCATTTCCCCCTCTGACGTGACGGACGATCAGATCCAGTCGGTCGCCCGCATCGTCGTGGCCATGCAGCAAATCCAGCAGAAGTACCGCCAGCAGTACGGCAACCCGCAGAACATGGACTCCAGCAAGGTCGCGGAAGTGCGGCGGAAGCTGATGAAGGAGCAGCAGCAGGTCATGAGCAAGAAGGTGAAGGAAGAGGGCATGAGTGTGCAGAAGTTCCAGCAGATCATGCAGACGGCCCGCCGTGACTCGACCCTCCGCACTGAGATGCGCTCCGCCATCATGGAGATGCGCAAGCAGCAGGGCGGTGGCATGCAGAACCAGCGAGGCGGCGGCGGACGGTAGCTCCCGCTCTTTCTGCTGATGCGGACGCCAACCGCTGACGCCCGGATTTCGGAAGCCGGACAGGCCTCCGAATCCTGCTCAGATGCCCGCCGCGCGCAGAGGGTGCGATTGAGGACCCAGCATCGCGAGTGGATCTGCACGCAGGTGGCCCCTTGCCTAACGACCCCTTGCTGATTCCTATACCCCGCCAGGATGAGCTTTGCCCTGCATCCTGTCGGGGTTCTGTAGATGCACGATCCCTACGACGCAGCGGGCGTGGTCGTTTTCTTCTGCGGCCGCGTCTTGGCGAGGTAGCGCCCCAACCGATCGCCCTGATCCTCGGCGTCCCACTTCTTCAGGATGGAGAGAACGGCCTCGTGCGGGTCGAGATGAAAGTGGTCCTCGCCGAGAAGGTCGTAGAGGTCCGACCGCCGGACCACCTCGCGCACCGGGCCGATCAGGCCGGTGAAGTGGAGCTTGATCCCCTGCTTCTCCAGCGTCTCGATGGTTGACAGCAGCGCCTCGATGGCCGTGGTGTCCAGGTCGTTGATGCTCGTGCCGTCGATGATCACGATCTTCACCCGGCGTCCCTCGCGCTCGCTCTTCTCCAGGATGAAGTCTTTGAAGTACTCGGCATTGGCGAACGAAAAGGACGCATCCACCCGCAGCACCATGATGTCTTTGAGGCGGAGGGCCTGTTCGAAGCGCTCATGGTCGCGGAACAGGCGGGTGCCCGCCACGTGACCGAGCTCCGCGACGTTGGGGCGGCTCACGCGGTAGAGCATCGCCACGACACTTGCCCCGATGCCGATGAGAATGCCTTCCTGGATGCCGATCACGAGCACGCAGGCGGCCGTGAAGAGCGCGATGGTTCCGTCGCGGCGCCGCGCTTCGAACAGGTTACGCACCTCCTTGATGTCGATGAGACCGAAGCCCGCGACCATGATGATGGCCGCCAGTGCGGGTATCGGCAGGTGGTAGAACAGGGGCGTGAGGAGCAGCAGCGTGAGGGCAATGACGCCCGCGGCGAACGCATTCGAAAGGGGCGTGCGCGCCCCGGCCTGCTCGTTGACGGCCGAGCGCGAGAAGCTGCCCGATGCCGGAATGCCCCGGAACAAACTGCCGACGAGGTTGGCCGCCCCCATGCCTACGAGCTCGCGGTTGGCGTCGAGCGTATAGCCGTGGCGCACGGCGAAGACGCGCCCCAGCGATACGTTCTTCATGAACTGGATGAGCGCGAGCGTCACGGCCGTGGGCAGAAGCGTCCGCATGTCGACCAGCGACAGCGAGGGGACTGCGGGAGTGGGGAGCCCGGTGGGGATCGATCCGATCACGTCGACGCCGTCACCGCGGAGTTCGAAGATCCAGCTTGCTGTGGTAGCGAGGACAACGACCACCAGCGCCTCGGGCACACGCGGCATCCAGCGGGGCAGCCCCACGAGCAGCACGATGCATCCGAGCCCGACGCCCAGCGAGAGCAGGTGCACGTCGCCCAGGTGCTGCGCCGCACTCCACAGAAGCACGTGGACGTACTGGGACGATCCCAGATCTACTCCCAGAAGGTTGCCGAGCTGGCTGAACCCGATGATGAGCGCCGCGGCCGACGTGAGGCCGACGACCACGGGACGGGAGATCAGGTTTGCGACGAAGCCCAGCTGCAAAAGTCCCATCGCAATTTGCATCACGCCCACCAGGGCCGTGAGCAGCAGGGCCAGCGCCACGTATGCGTCCGATCCGGCCTGCGCCATGGTGCCCAGGCCGGCGGCAACGATCAGCATGTCGATCGCCGTGGGCCCGACCGAAAGGTGCCGCGACGTGGCCAGCAGCGGGTACACGAGGGCCGGGACGAGGGCCGCGTACAGCCCGTAGATGGGGGGCATGCCCGCAATGACGGCGTACGCCATCCCCTGCGGAATCATCATCACGCCGACCGTGATTCCGGCAAGGGCGTCGCTGCGTAGCGCCTCAGGGGTATAATCGGGCAGCCAGGAGGTGATATAGAGGGTCTGCTGAACCCAGTCTCGGACGTGCGTCCACATCGCGCGTGCGCTCAAGGGCGTCTGCGAATGAATAGAGTGTAAGCATGCGTAAGGACCGCGATCCCCGGTTCATTCCCGATCTAGCATCGCCGGCCCTCTGTGCGCTGGTTGAACAAGGCCCAGATTCCCGTCGTCACGACGCCGCGGGAGTCGCTTTCTTCTTCTGCGGGCTGGTTTCGGCGAAGTATCGGTCCACGCGGTTGCCTCCGTCTTCGGCGTCCCAGCGCTTCAGGACCGAAACGACGGCGTCGTGCGGATCCATGTGGAAGTAGTTTTCCCCGAGCATGCCGTGCAGCCCGGAGCGGCGAACGACCTCGCGCACCGGGCCAATCAGCCCGGTCAGGTGAAGCTCGATGCCCTGTTTCTCTAGGGTCTCGATGGTCGACTCCAGCGCCTCGATGGCCGTGGTGTCCAGGTCATTGATGCTGGTGCCGTCGACGACCACGACGCTCACGCTCCGTCCTTCACGCTCGCTCTTCTCCAGGATGAAGTCTTTGAAGTACTCGGCATTGGCGAACGAAAAGGCCGCATCCACCCGCAGTACCATGATGTCCTGAATCCGCAGGGCCTGGCTGAACCGGTCGAGGTCGCGGAAGAGCCGGGTGCCGGGCACGTGCCCGAGCTCGGCCACATTGGGACGGCTGATGCGGTACAGCACGGCGATCACGTTGGCCCCGATGCCCAGGATGATGCCTTCCTGGATGCCCACGATGAGAGTGCAGAGCGCGGTGAAGACTGCAATGGTGAAGTCCCGCCGCCGCGCCACGTACAGGTTTTTGAGCTCGCGGAGGTCGATCAGGTTGAAGCCAGCCACGATGATGATCGCCGCCAGCGCAGGCATGGGCAGGTAGTGAAACAGCGGCGTCAGGAAGAGCAGCGTGAGGCCGATGACGAGCGCGGTGAACACGTTGGCAAGCGGCGTGCGGGCGCCGGCCTGCTCGTTGACGGCCGAGCGCGAGAAGCTGCCCGACGCCGGAATGCTGCGGAAGAAGCTGCCCAGCAGATTGGCCGTCCCGATCCCGACCAGTTCTCGGTTGGCGTCGATCGTGTAGCCGTGGCGGGCTGCGAAGGTGCGACCGAGCGTCACGACGTTCAAGAACTGCACGAGCGCGAGGGTGAAGGCCGCCGGAAGCAGCTCGCGGAGGTCATTCACGCCGAGGTGGGGGATCCCAAATGATGGAAGGCCACTGGGCACGTCGCCGATGATTGCGACGCCTGCGTCCGGGAGGACGAAGCCCCAGCTCACGAGGATGGCGCCGACCGCCACGACCAGCATTTCAGGAATCCGAGGCTCCCACCAGGGAAGCACGACCAGAAGCAGGATGCATCCGGCGCCGAGCCCCAGGGACAGGACGTGCACGTCCCCGAGGCGCTGCAGTGCCTGCTCAACAAGCACGTACACGTATTGCGAGCGTCCGAGCTCGATGCCGAGCAGGTTGCCGATCTGGCTGAAACTGATGATGAACGCGGCCGCGGTGGTAAGCCCGGCGATGACCGGCCGCGAGAGCAGGTTGGCGACAAAGCCAAACTGCATGAGGCCCATGGCGATCTGGGCCAGGCCGACCATAGCCGTGAGCAAGATGGCCAGTGCTACATAGCGATCGGTGCCGGGCTGGGCAAGAGCTCCGAGGCCTGCACCCATGATCAGCATGTCGATGGCCGTCGGGCCCAGGGCGAGGTGGCGCGAGGTGCCCAGCACGGGGTAGACAACCAGCGGCAGAAGGGCAGCATACAGCCCGTAGATGGGTGGCATGCCCGCAATGACGGCGTACGCCATGCCCTGCGGGATCAGCATCACGCCGACCGTGATCCCGGCGAGGGCGTCGCTGCGTAGCGCCGACCGCGTATAGTCGGGCAGCCAAGAGGTGATGTGCAGGGTCTGCTGTATCCAGTCTCGGACCTGCGTCCACATCGCACGTGCGCGTCGAAGCGTCGAAGAGAAAAGGAAGCCAGCGGGCTACGAGTGTGCAGGACGAACCCGCAGAGCGCGTGTCCACGGAAGGTGGGAAAAAGCCGCTCGGCGTTGCGCGTCCGGTGCGTGCACCGTTGTGTCAGTCTCGCTTGTACAGGACGCCAGGGGCGAGCGCTGCGAGGACGCGAAAGGCGGAGCGCGAAAACATTGTCTCGGACGGGGGAGCGTCGGCACGGGAGGCATCGAACAGGGAGTACAGGAGCAAACGACGTGCCGGGCTTGGACCGCGCACCACGAAGACCCACTCCGGACTGCCGGGCGGCAGCTAGAAGGACCAAAACCAGGGAATGAGGAACGTTCCAAGAACCCACAAGATGACGTTGAGCGGTGTTCCGACCTTCGTGAAGTCCGTGAATTTATACTGGCCCGGCCCGTAAATCATGGTGTTGGTCTGGTAGCCTACGGGGGTCATGAAGCTGAGGGAGGCGGCGTACGTGATGGCCATCAGGAACGGGCGGGGGCTCACGCCCAAGGTCTGAGCCGCCTGGATCGCGATGGGGGTGAGGAGGGCCGCAGTGGCCTGGTTGGAGATGATGTTGGTCAGCATCATCGACGCGAGAAAGAAGCCGCTGAGAACGGCCGTAGGCCCGAACGGCTGCAGGCTGCCCAGCAGCACCTCCGAAAGGATATCGGCTGCGCCCGAGTTCTCCATGGCCGTCCCGAGCGGAATCACGCCGGCCAGCAGGAAGATCACCTTCCAGTTGATGGCCTGGTACGCCTCCTCGGTCGTAATGCAGCCGGTGAGCACCATCAGGATGCACCCGGTGAGGGCGCTCACCACGATCGGGAGGATATTCAACGCCGCGGTGAGGACGACGCCCACCAGGATGGCGACAGCGACGGGGATGCGGTTCCACCGATACTGCGGGACGTCGACCTCCGTGGCGAGCACGAACGACGGATCGTCCTGGACCTCGCGCGTCCGCTCTTCCTGCATGTCGAGCAGCACCGAGTCGCCCCCTTCGAGGCGCACGTCGCCCAGATCTTCCTGGCGCAGCGTGTCATGGCGCCGAATGGCAAGCGGAACGGCCCCAAAGCGGTCCTGGAAGTCGACCTCCGAGATGCGCTCCCGCTCCAGCGACGAGTCCGGTGCGGCCACGGCCTCCACGAGTTTGTCGGGCCCGCCCTCCAGGTCCACGTCGTGCCACTCGCGGGCCGGGCGCAGCGAGACATCCTCGCGCTCCACCAGCTTCTCGATTTCCTCGACGCTCCCGCGGATGCGTAGCACGTTGCCGGCCTCCAGCGCGGCGTCGCGATTGCGCCGGACGGGCTCGTCGGTGCCGCGCAGAATCTGCAGGACGTCGAGGTCCAGATCTTCGATGAGGCTCGACTCCTCGAGGGTGTCCCCCACGCACGCGCTCCGCTCGTCGATCACCACGTCGGTAAGGTAGGCCTGCATTTCGTAGTTGGAGGTCAGGCCCTGCCCCTCGCGGCGCGCCGGAATGAGTGGAACCCCGACGGTGTAGATGTAGGCAAACCCTACGGCGAGGAAGAGGATGCCGAGCGGCGTAAACTCGAACATTCCGAACGGCTCGGCCCCGTGCTGCTGCGCCAGAGAGCTGACGAGGATGTTGGTTGACGTGCCCAGCAGGGTGCACACGCCGCCGAACATCGAGGCAAACGAGAGCGGCATGAGCAGCTTCGACGCACTGACCCGCAGGTCCGACGCCACCCCGATGACGACGGGAATGAAGATGGCGACGGCAGCGGTGTTGTTGATGAAGGCGCTCACGACTCCAATGCCCCCCATCATGAGGCTGAGCGTGAGCCAGAAATTGCCGCGCCCGTACTCCGAGAACAGATCACTCAGGCGGGTGAGGGCACCGGTCCGGCGGAGGGCTTCGCTCAGGACGAACATCGCGCCAATGGTGACCGTCGCCGTGTTGCTGAACCCGGACAGTCCCTCACGCGGGGAGACGATGCCGGTGAGGAGGAGCGTTGCCAGGATAATCAGGGCCGCGACGTCGAACGGGACCCGGTCGGACACGAACAGGATCATCGCGACCACGAGCAACGCAAAGACGATCACCGCGTCGATAGACATCGGCGTCAAGCGTCGGGGTCAATCTGGAGGTGCACGAAATCGAGTGAATTAGCATCGTCCAATCAACCTTTGCCGGCGTCGGTTCCCCTGTTTACAACGTTCAAACATTGCGTCGTCGGCAGTCCCCATCCGGGGCAGGGATCACGAAAGGTTCGTGTTCGGTCCCAACGATTCGGGTCGTCGGTCGTACAGATGACTGCACGGAATGCCGCCGCGCGATAATCCTGCGTGCGCCTTGTCCGACGCTCCCTGTCGACACTCAACTCGTCATGCTGCTATTCACTTCGGTCCCAGAGCCTCTCTCGCTCGACGTTGTGGCGCGGGATGGGCTTGCTGCCGATGCCGGCAAGAAGCTGACGCTCTGGACCGCTCTTGAGGCCGTCCCCGATTCCGATGATGCGCCCCTCCTGGTTGTAGACACCCAGGCGATGGATCATCCACCCCATCGGGCGACAAACAGTCGGGTGCATGTGGCGTCGGTGCCGGCGTCCGCCATCCGCAACATCGACCCGTACTCGCCGCCTCAGCAGGTCGTCGCCGCCGGGGGCTACGTGACCTGCCCGCTCGACGACGACGTGGCGCTTCTGGTGATCCACCGGAAAGGCGTGTGGGATCTCCCGAAAGGCAAGCAGGAACCCGGCGAGACCCTGCAGGCCTGTGCGCTGCGAGAGGTGCGCGAGGAGGTCGGTATCGACCGGCTCCGAGCTCTGCGGCCTCTCGGCACGACGAAGCATGCCTTCCAGGCCGACGATACCTACAAGGTGAAGACGACGCACTGGTACCAGATGCGCACTGCAGCGCGCACGTTCACGCCAGCGCGCGAGGAGGACATCCGGCGCGTGACCTGGGCCCGGTGGGACGTGGCGTATCAACACATCGGCTACGCCAATCTCACCGAACACATGCAGCAGGTCGAGTCAACCGTGCGACGCACGCTCCGGGAGGACGAGGGGGCCTGACATGCGCCGCATCTGCAGAGGAGAGCCGCACGGCCAGCACACCCTCCGGATCGTGACGAAACAGATACATCGCGGAACCTCGGAACCATTCTTTTAGACCGTCCATTCCAGAAGTCGAATTCCGAAACCAACGCTCGTGTCTGCATGACCGGACGACCGCGTACATTTGATCGCGAAGCGGTGCTCGACGAGGCCTTAGAGGTCTTTTGGCACCAGGGGTACGAGGCGACCTCTGTGCAAGATCTGGTGGAGGCCATGGGCATCCACCGCGCCAGCCTCTACAACACGTTCGGCGGCAAGCATGCTCTGTACCTCGAAGCCTTGCGCCGGTACGAGAACGAGTGGATACAGGGGCTGATCGACACGCTCCACGCCGCGGACGATGCCCGGTCCGCCCTCCGGGCGCTGCTGGAGCGCGTGGCCGACGAGGCCGCGTCGTGCCCGAAGCAAGGCAGTTGCCTGCTGACCAACGCGGCCACCGAGCGGGGCCATCACGACGATGAGGCGGTCGAGCGAGTCCGCACCAACTTCCAGCGCATTGAAGACGCGCTGTGCGAGGTGCTGCGCCGCGGGGTCGAGCGCGGCACTCTCCCGCCGCAGACGCGTCCCCGCGCTCGGGCACGCAACCTTCTCACGACGATTCAGGGCCTCCGCGTCCTGGCCCGGACGCGCCCGGATCGAGACGCGTTGCAGGACGTTGTGGACGAGTCGATGCGGGGCCTGCAGGGTACAGAGCACGCGTCTGGCGTTCACTAAGCCAACGTTTTCCTTCTCACCGCGGCCCTTCAAACAGCGGATCCCCCTCGCGTTGGGTCCGTCTCTTTTTGGAACGATCATTCAAGAGTTGATGTCTTCCACCGCCCATCCCACCCTTGAAGACGCCCTTGCCGAGCAGCGTGCTGCTGCACAGCAGCAGATGCCCGACGATACGATGGCCACGCTGCAGGCCGCCACCGAGGATCTGGAGGCTCAGGGTCTCGCCGATCAGGCCGTTCAAGCCGGCGAGACGGCACCCGACTTCGTGCTTCCCAACGCCGTCGGCGAGGGCGTTCGGCTGTCCGTCCGGCTGGCGGCAGGTCCGGTCGTGTTGAGCTTCTACCGGGGCGGATGGTGCCCGTACTGCAACCTGGAACTCCAGGCCCTGCAGTCGGCGCTGCCCGAGATTGAGCATGCGGGCGGGCAGCTCCTCGCTGTCTCGCCGCAGGCCCCCGATGCGTCACTGTCCACCAAGGAGAAAGTCGATCTGGACTTCGAGGTGTTGAGCGACGCGGGCAACGCAGTGGCGTCCGACTACGGTCTCGTCTTCACGCTCCCCGAGGCCGTGCAAGAGGCCTACGACGGTTTCGGGATCGACCTGGAGGCGACCAACGGCGACGACAGCAGTCGCCTTCCGATGCCCGCGACGTACGTCATCGATGCTGACCGGGTCGTCCGCTATGCCTTCGTCAAGGCCGACTACACGCAGCGCGCCAGTCCGGCCGCCGTGGTGGAGACACTGCACTCCCCCTAGCTCACCGGGCCTCCGATTTCTCCGCGCCTCTGCACCCGCAGATCGTTCGGTGGAGAAGAAGTCTACCGAAGCAACGAGAAAACAAACTGACGTCCAGTCTCAACCCAAACGCGCGTTTTACATGAAGCTACTTTCCTCCTATGAACTCGGGCCACTCACGCTTCCGAATCGCGTGATCATGGCGCCGATGACCCGCAACCGGGCCCCCGGAGCCGTGCCCACCGATCTGATGGCCACGTACTACCGGCAACGGGCCTCGGCGGGACTCATCATCACCGAGGCGACGCAGGTGCATCCGCGGGGACGGGGATATCCGAACACGCCCGGCATCCACAGCGACGAACAGGTCGACGCCTGGCAGACCGTCACCGACGCCGTGCACGACGCAGGCGGACGCATCTTCTTGCAGTTGTGGCACGTCGGGCGCGTCTCTCACACGTCGTATCACGACGGCAAGCCGCCGTTGGCGCCGTCGCCGGTTCCGCTCGAAGCCGAGGGCTTCACGAAGGACGGACGCATGGCGCCGCACAGCGAGCCCCGGGCCCTGACGACCGACGAGGTGCAAGCGGTCGTCAAGCAGTACCGCCGCGGGGCTGCGAACGCGCGACGGGCCGGCTTCGACGGCGTCGAGATCCACGGCGCAAACGGATACCTTATCGACCAATTTCTGCAGACCGGAACGAACCGCCGTACCGACCGCTATGGCGGCTCCGTCGAGAACCGCATGCGGTTTGCGCTGGAGGTCGTCGAGGCCGTCACAGGCGAGTGGGGCGACGAGCAGGTCGGCATCCGACTCTCGCCCGGCTCCACGTTCAACGACATGCACGACGCGAACCCACGCGAAACCTTCGGAACCCTCGCCGAGCACCTCAACGCCGCGTCGCTTGCGTACGTCCATGTGGCGGAGAACGACCCGGTCGAGGGCGCGCCGGCCGGACGCCTTCTTCGTCCGCATTACGACGGCACGCTGATGGTGGCCGGCGGCTACGACCGCGAGCGTGCCGAGGAGGCGCTTCAGGACGGGCGAGCCGATCTCGTCGCGTTCGCCCGGCGCTTCTTGGCCAATCCCGATCTGCCGCGCCGCTTCGCCGAAACGGCTCCGCTCAACGACTGGGATCCTGACACGTTCTACGGCGGAGATGAAGAAGGATACATCGACTATCTGACCCTGGACGAGCAGGACGCGGCGGCTCAAGCCGCGTGAGGCCTCGCTCAACGGGGCCGCGCCCCCAAGTCGCAGCCCCTCCAAGGAAACGCTGAACGTCAACCCTTAGACGCTAACGCTCACTCCAACACAAACCCTCATGGCTGAGACTCTCCACACCTTCACCGAAGACAACTTTCAAGACGAAGTCCTCGACGCCGATCAGCCCGTGCTGGTCGACTTCTGGGCCGAGTGGTGCGGCCCCTGCCGCCAAGTCGCGCCCATCGTTGAGGATCTGGCCGACGAGTACGACGGCAAGGTTAAGGTCGGCAAGCTCGACGTCGACGCCAACCAGCAAGTTGCCATGGAGTACGGCATCCGCTCTATTCCGGCGCTCGTCATCTTCAAGGACGGGAAGCCAGCAGATCAGCTGATTGGCGTAGCACCCAAAACGAAGATCGCGAAGAAGCTCGACGCCCAGCTTCCCACCACCGCCTAGCCCTCAAGCGACCGTACTCGGTGCATTCCCCTCGGGCACCCGGCCAACCGGCTGCGGTGCCCGAGGGATTTGTATGGGGACCCAACGGGAACCACTGATTATTGCGACTGCGTTCAAGCGGTCCACATCGTCTCACAACTGCAAAACCGTCATGGGTCACGCACGCCTCTGCCGTTTGGTTGGGCTCCTTCTTCTTACCGGCCTGCTGGCGGGAACTGCTGTGGCGCAACGTCCCCGGATCTCGACGGTGGAGGGGCCGGGCGTCGGTGAAAAGACGACCCTCAGCATGTTTCCGCACGCCGCCGGGGACGGCATCTCGCTCCGCGCCATCGGAGTGCAAGGGCGAGACACGACGCGATGGTCGCTCACCATCATTGGAGTGCAGGAGACCCACGCCACCGTTCAGATCGAGGCGAACGGGGAGGTGATGAAAACGGAGGAGGTCAGCAACCCCAATCCGCAAACTGGGCCGCATCAGGTGCCGCTGACGAAGGAGGAGTTTCTGTTCTTGACCAATGCCGAGACGGTTCGGCTTCACGTGAATGGCGCCACGGTACCGCTTCCCGACGCCCTCCGAATGGACATGAAGGCCATCTTCCGCAAGGTCGTGTAGGCCGCGCTCAAGAGGAGGACGCGGCCGGCGCATGGTTGTTTGATGCGGAGCCAGACGACTCGGCCGTCTCCGACGCGGGAGACGTGGCTCCGTTCTCCGGGGGAGACACCTCCGGCACCGGATTGTCCTCGGTGGCAGACCCGTCGGAGGACGACTCCGGAAGGGGAGCGCTCATCGAACACTCGCCAGTGAACGCAGCGCCATCTTCCACGACCAGGCGATCGGCCTGGATGTTGCCGTCCACGCGGGCCGTTTCGCGGAGAATCAGTCGGCCTTCCACGACGATGTCGCCGCTGACCTGTCCGGCAATGCTTGCCTCGGCGGCGTGAACCTCCCCGTCGACGGTGCCGCTCTCGGCCACCACCACCTTGCACTTTACGTCAATCCGCCCGATGACATCGCCGCTGATCCGAACGTCGCTCTCGGCCTTGAGCGTGCCGTCGAACACGGTTCCTTCTGCGACCAAACTCACGTGAGCCTGGGAAGCGGCGGGAGAAGAGGGCGAAGAAGAAGACGAACGGTCGTTTCCGAAAAGGGCCATGACAAACGACAAATTCTAAAACGGGGGAGGGCGAAAGGCCGCAAGGGCCGCGGTGGGAGCCGGAGGGAATGTAATCTCAAGAACTGCGCCACATTACCAGCCCGCAACGAACGATCGCGGGTCCTGAGCCAGTCCGTGGCGCCACAGTTCAAAATGCAGGTGGGGGCCGGTCGTGATCTCGCCGGTGTTGCCGCTTACCGCAACGGCCTCGTTGGCGCGCACATGATCGCCGACCTGCTTCAGCAGGCGCTGATTGTGCTTGTACACCGAAAGATATCCATCGGTGTGCTGGACAGCAACGGTGTATCCGCCGTCTTGGGTCCAGTCGGACACGATGACGTATCCATCGCCGATGGACCGCACGAGGGTTCCCTTCGACACGGCAACGTCCACGGCGTAGTGGCCAGTCCGTGCGTCAAATCCGCGCGTCGGGAATCCGTTCTCGACCGGCGGACGGACGGGGAACGACAGCCCGCCGAGGGCAGCAGGCCCAGAGGACAAGGCCGCCCCCGATCGGGTCGCTGGCAGGCTCGACATCGAAACTGCCGGCTGCTTGTGGTCCGACTCGTCGCGGGAGCGGGGGGCCGGCGCATCTGTCGCACGGCGAGGCGGCGTGGGGGTCGGCGTGGCGGTCGGCGCCGCCGCGTCCGGCCCGCCCGGATCGGCGCGCCCGGTGATCAGATCCTGCAGGCGCTCCACGTACTGGCGTTGGATCCGGAGCGAATCTTGAAGTGCTGCTGCGCGCATGGCATTCAGGCGCGCCTCCTGTCGCATGGCCTCGGTGGCGTACCCCGGGATGAACGTCCGGAGCGGCGTGACCACCAGGAGTGCAGCGACCACGACGGCAACGGCAAGCAGGCTGCTGCCCCACAAGAACGCCAGGCGGCGCGGCTGTACCCGGTAGTGGCGGGCCTGCTCGGTACGGTCTGCATCCATGACCACCACGGTGTAGGTGGCGTGCAGATCACGGGCCAGGTCGGAAAGAAACGACCACATGGGGGGCAATGACTGTGAGAGGAGCACCGGAGTCCGATGCAGATGTTTGATTTTCTAGTGCATCGGAAACATCCTCAAGGGCGCAACCTTCACCGGAAGGATACATACACGGTAAGATGCCGGTCGGCTCATTCCGCGCATCCTGTCACTCTGAACTTTGGACAACAACCTACGGACCCATGCCACAGCATCAATCCGCCAAGAAGCGCATGCGGCAGAACGAAAAGCGGCGCAAGCGCAACAAAGCGCAGAAAAGCCGCATGCGCACCAAAATGAACCAGCTTCGGGAGCTTGAGGACCAAGACGCTGCACGCGAGCTCCTGAACGACGTGAAGGGCGACCTCGACCGCCTTGCGTCCAAGGGCATCATCCACAAAAATAAGGCCGCGAACTACAAGAGCAAACTGGAGAAGCACGTCGACGCGCTTGAGTAGGTCGCCCGCGGGGATCTGACGCCGTTGCGCCTGCAAGA
>CAYFSC010000037.1:0-13636 GCA_964345695.1 uncultured Rhodothermales bacterium
TCGGTGGAGGTTCCATCGGGCATGGGCGTCGGCACGTAGGTGCCTTCCTGCGCAGCCCAGCTAAACGACATGCCCACGAGCGAGGCGATCATCGGATCGGTGGAGGTTGTCTCCGTGTCGAAGGCGTACCGGTCCTGCTCGGCCAGGTGGGCGGCGAAGGCCTCGAGGTCCTCGCGATTCTGCAGAAACCCGTACGTGACCGCGTCTGGGTCGAGCTCCTGAACCGCCTCGTAGGGACCAAAATCGAACTCGAGCGCTGGATCGGTGTCTTCGCCGTCACTACCGACGGCCTCTTCGTCCGGCAGGTCCGTCCGTTCGTCGCTCAGGTCGAGCCGATCGAGGAGCGACTCGAACTCGAACTCGTGGAAGAGATGCCGGAGTGCGTCTTCGTCTGGATTGTTGCAGCGCAGCTGATGCCAGTCGAGATTGATGTCGACGTCCGTCTTGATGCGCACCAGCGTCTTGCTGAGGCGGGCGTCGTCGGCGTGCTCCTGCATGCCCTCCCGAGCGCGCTTGCCAGAGAGGTCGTCTGCATGGTCGATGAGGTTTTCGACCGAGTCGTACTCGCGCAGAAGCTTCTGTGAGGTCTTTTCCCCGATCCCATAAACCCCCGGGATGTTGTCGGAACTGTCGCCCATGAGCGCCAGCATATCGATGAACTGCACGGGCTCCAAGCCGTGCTCCTCGCGGAAGCTCTCCGCCGTAATCGTTTCAAAGTCCTGATCGCCGCGGGCGGGCTTGAAGATGGACGTGTGCTCCGAGAGCAGTTGCTTGAAGTCCTTGTCCGGCGAGACGATCACGACCTCCGCGCCGTCCTTCTCCGCGTCTTTGGCCAGCGTGCCGATGACGTCGTCGGCCTCTACGCCGCTGATCTCCACGACCGGGATGTCCATCGCCCGCACGATCTCCTTGATGCGAGGCAGGTTTTCGAGCAACTCCTCGGGCGGCGGATCGCGATGCGCCTTGTATTCCTCGTAGATCTCATCGCGGAAGGTGCCCTCCTCGTCCATCGCGTCGAACACGACCGCCACGTGCTCGATGCTGTGGTCGTCGATCAGCTTGATCAGGGAGTTTGTGAAGCCGTAAGCCGCGGACGTGTTTTGGCCTTTCGAATTGATCAGCGGTCGGCTGATGAAGATGTAATGCGCGCGATAGGCGAGCGCCATCGCGTCAATCAGGTACAGCGTGTTGTCGGACTCAGGGCCCGGATCCGTCGGAATCGATTCCATGCGGCTGGGTAGGTACGTGGTGACAGAAATCCAAAAGCTTCTATGGAACCGGACCGCTTGGGTTCGGGCGGGCCGCTCCCGACTCTCCACGCTCTTGTGACGTGTCGTGGGGGCGATCGCTTGGGCGCCCCACCGTAACAGGCGCGGGGGTCTCACTACGCATTCGTGCGTGCGTGCGACTGCTCTCCGACCCGACCCCGCCTCATGTTTCGACGTGTTTGTGTTGCCGCCCTCCTGCTTTTCATCCCCTGGCTTGTTCTGGCACAGGAGCGCCCGGCCTCCGAGAAGCAGGATGGGATGATCCGGTCCAGCAACAGCTTCCAAGAGCTGGCCCGCGAGGTACGGCAGGCCATCGTTCAGGTGAAGGTGCGCAGCTACGGCGGTCTGCGATCCGCAGGCCAGGGGAAGGCCTCGCTCTCCGAAAAGCGGAGCACCGGATCCGGCTTTTTCGTGGACTCGACCGGGTACATCGTCACGAACGCTCACGTGGTGGCCGGCGCCAATCAAGTTCGCGTGCAGATGGCGTCGCCGCCGCCCCCGCCGCCCGGGGAATCCTCGATCCTGCGACGCCGAGGCAAGCTGCTGGACGCGGAGGTCGTGGGGATGGACACCGAAACGGATGTTGCGGTCTTGAAGGTGCCCGGTTCGGGATACCAAGCCCTGCCGTTCGGCAACTCGGATAGGCTGCGTAGCGGGCAGCTGGTGTTTGCCTTCGGCAGTCCGATGGGCCTCCAGAACTCGGTGAGCATGGGCGTGGTGAGCGCTACGGCCCGCCAACTGCGTCCCGGCGACCCGATGATTTATGTGCAGACCGACGCCTCCATCAACCCGGGCAGCAGCGGCGGACCGTTGGTCAACACCCGTGGTGAGGTGGTCGGTATCAACACGTTCATCGTGTCGGAGTCGGGGGAGAGCTCCGGCCTCGGGTTCGCCGGCCCGAGCAATATCGTGGAAGACGTGTACCGCCAGATTCGTGAGCACGGCCGGGTGCGGCGCGGTGTCATCGGCGTCCATGCGCAAACACTGACGCCCGAGCTGGCCGATGCGCTCAACATCGACGGGCCCTATCGTGTGATTCTCAGCGACGTCTATCCGGGGAGTCCGGCCGAACGTGCGGGACTGCGTCCGGGAGACATCATCACCCGGCTCGATGGCGAGCCCATGAACAACGGGCGCGAGCTTGACGTGAACCTGTATGGCGACCTCGGATCCCTCGCCCAGTTGGAGGTCGTTCGCGGCGACTCGACCTTTCAGACAAGCGTGCGGGTGGTGCAGCGCAACGATCCGCAGGCGCAGTTTGCAGAGATGGCCGATCCCGCCGATCACCTCATCGATCCTCTCGGCATCCTGGCTTTGCCGCTCACCGATCGCGTCTCGAAGCTCGTGTCCAACCTTCGTCTGCCCTCGGGCGCGGTGGTGGCCGCAAGCAATCGGCCTCCGGCGCCCTGGGGCGACCGGCTGAAGCCAGGCGATGTCATCTACACGATCGACGGGCAGCGCGTCAAGGGCCCGTCCGCGCTCCGGTCGATGCTTGAGACGAAGGATCCGGGGTCTCGCATCGTCGCGCACGTGCTGCGAGATGGAACGATGCAGTACGTCGTGCTGCTTGTGGAGTGAGTGCGACGAAAGCATGGGGGCGGAATCGGGCCTCTCACACTGTGCACTCGGGGGCGTCGACGCAACCTGCGGGACGCGTCGCGGGAGACGGACTTTCGAAAGGCTTTCTCGGCGCCTTTGGACAACGGGTACCCCACCGACCCGAGACCTCGAAGTTTTATTGCAATAACGGTTTTACCGTCCGGAACTCCCTCTTCCATTCGCAACGGACGCGGACGGGGCTACCGTCTCTCTCGGGGCTCCGCTCTGGGGACGTCGACGCACAGACTCCGCACCGCGTCTCCGTCTCTTCATCCTTCGTCGAACAAATCCTGGGGTTGCGACTTCATCGTTGCCCATCGTTCACAACGACCTCCGTACTCCATGAAGTTGCTTCTTTTCGACATCGACGGCACGCTTTTGATCTCGCAGGGAGCAAGCCGACGTGCGGTTGAATCGGCCCTCTCGGGCCACGTTGGCACTTCCATCTCTCTTTCCGACGTTTCCCTCTCCGGACGAACGGACTGGCAGATCATCGAGGAGGTGCTCGAGGTGCACGGCATCGCCCCGACCGACGCCACCGTCGAGGCGGCCCTGCACGCCTACGCGGACGCGGCTGCCACCACGTTCGACACGCACTCTGTCGAGATTCTCCCTGGCGTGCAGAAGTTGATCGATCGGCTCCACCACCGGTCGGACGTGCAGCTGGGCCTCGTGACGGGAAACGTCGAACCGATGGCGTACGCCAAGCTCGGAGCCGTCGACCTCGACACGTTCTTTCCCTTCGGAGCGTTTGGCAACGACCACGCCGACCGCTCGCGCCTCCCCCCGCTCGCTCTGGAGCGGGCGCGCTCCCATGCCGGCCACGCGTTTGAGGGACGTCACGCCGTCGTGATCGGCGATACGCAGCACGATATCACCTGCAGCCGCAGCATCGATGCGACTTCAGTGGCGGTGTGCACAGGCCGCTATTCGCGCGACGACCTTTCGCCCCACGATCCCGATCACCTTCTCGACGACCTGCGCGACACCGATGCCGTGCTGCAGCGCTTGCTTCCGGAGAACGGACGCGGATGAAGGCGACCGCAGCGGTCTGCTTCCCGTGGCGCAGCGCAAAGGCCGGCGCGCCGGTCGAGCGGATCACGTCACGCGCAGCACGATTTTCCCGGCGTTCTCGTTGGCTTCCATGCGTCGGTGCGCGTCCGCGACTGCGGTCCAGTCGAGCGTCGAGTCGATGACCGGCCGGAGCGTTCCATCTACGAACGCAGGCAGCACGTCGGACGCGAACTCCTGAGTGAGCTGTATCTTGTAGTCGAGGCTGCGGTTGCGCAGGGTGGTGGCAAGCAGGTGGACGCGCTTCGCCATCAGATCGCGCAGGCTGACCGACTCGACGGTGCTCCCGCCGAGCGTGGCGAGCTGAATGATGCGTCCGTCCATAGCCAGCGCCTCGACGTTCGACGCGAAGTACGGCGCCCCGATGAAGTCGAGAATGATGTCGACGCCGACGTGATCGGTGAGCGCGTTGACTCGGTCGGCGAAGTCCTCGGTTTCGTAATCGATCGTGGCCGCGGCCCCGAGCTCCCGACACAAGTCGTGCTTCGGCGCCGAGGCCGTGATGTACGGCACGGCCCCCACCTCGCGTACGAGCTGGATCGTCGCGGTGCCCACGCCGCTCGCCCCGGCATGGATGAGCACGTGATGGTCGGGCACGATGTCGCCGAGCCAGTGCAGCGCCTGATAGGCGGTAAGAAACACCTCCGGGACGGCCGCGGCCTCCTCCATCGAAAGGCCGGGCGGGATCGCCATAAGCAGATCGGTGTGCGTCACCGTGTACTCGGCATACCCGCCGCCGGCGAGCAGACCAAATACCCGGTCGCCTTTGTTCCAGTCCACAACACCTGGCCCGGTTTCGACCACCGTCCCGGCACACTCCAGGCCCATAATTTCTGAGGCACCGTCAGGCGGCGGGTAGTGTCCGCGCCGCTGAAAGGTATCGGCGCGGTTGAGGGCCGTGGCATGAATCTGGACGAGGACCTCTTTGGCCTGGGGAGACGGGGTGGGCACCTCTTCGATGGAGAGATGCTCAGGATCGCCTTCTTCAGTAACGACAACGGCGCGCATAGAGACCGTGCGGGTTGGTGGATGCAAAAACGGACGATCGACGTTCGGCGGTTTCTTCTCCTGTCTTCATAGCACAGGGCTCAACCGCCCTGCCCGGAAACCGGCGGCTCGTTCGCGAGCGACGAGACGACGTTGATCTCGTTGTGCAGCGTGCGGTGCACAGGGCACTTGTTGGCAATCTCCAGGAGCCGCTGACGCTGCCCGTCATCGAGATCGCCGCGCACCTCGATCTCGCGGGTGATTCGGTCGATCTTTCCCTCCTCTTTCTCGCAGTCCTCGCAGTCCTCCGCGTGGACCTTGGCGTGCTCTAGGCGAACCGTCGCTTCCCGCAAAGGCCACTCTTTGCGATCAGCGTACATGCGCAGGGTCATGCCCGTACACGAGCCGAGCGCAGCAAGGAGCAGGTCGTACGGTGTCGGTCCTGTATCGGTGCCACCGATGTCTGTGGGCTCGTCCGCCACGAAGGCGTGTGTTCCGGCCTGGATCTGGGTCCGGTAGCCGTCGCCGGTTTGGGTGCGGACCGTGCCGTGATCGATCTCGTGGTCCTGCGGCTCGTCGGTGGCCGAAGGCAGGTTGACGTACTTCCGCGCCCAGGCGCCAATGACGGCCCCGACGTACCGCGAGTCGGCTTCGTCCATGAGCAGATGGTCCGCCTGGTCGAGGGAAACGAAGCTCTTGGGATGCTTGGCCGCCTGGAAGATTTTGGCCGCGTTGTCGACCCCAACGACCTGGTCTACCGGCGAGTGGAAGATCATGAGCGCGCGGTCCAGCGCCTCGATGGCGGCTTCCATGCGGGTGGCGGCGAGGTCATCCACGAACTGCTTGGTTACGGTGAAGGTGCGCCCGGAGAGCGTGACCCGGGCCTCCCCTCGTTCTTCAATGGTGTCGATGGAATCTTCGAAGTGCTGCGATACGTGTTTGGGATCGAACGGCGCCCCCACCGTGGCAACGGCCCGTGTGCTCTCGATGGAGGAAGCGGCCTGCAACACCGCCGCGCCGCCGAGCGAGTGGCCGATCAAGATGGAGGGAGCTTCCAGCTTCTGGCCCATGTATTGGGCCGCCGCCACAAGGTCCTCTACGTCGGTCGAAAAGGTCGTCTCCGCGAAGTCGCCTTCGCTCTCACCCAGACCGGTAAAGTCGAAGCGGAGCACTGCAAAGCCCTGGTCGGTGAGCGCCCGACTGATGTTGCCGACGGCCTTCAGGTTTTTTGAACACGTAAAGCAGTGGGCAAACAGCGCGCAGGCAATCGGCTGGTCGCCATCGGGAAGGTCGAGGCGCGCCGACAGCCTGTTGCCGCGCGGATTTTCGAAGGTGACTTTCTGGAATTGCATAAGCGGTCGGGGTCGGGGGTTCGGGCGCGGGTGAGAACAACGAGGCTCCCGTCATTGCGGGCGCACCGTTGCGTGAGAGGATTTCAAGATAACGACGTGGACCGATGGATCCAGAACGGCCCAGGATCGACACGCGAAATTCGTCTCATTCTCGACCGGTGGCGCCGGCGATGGGCGCGACTCTGAACGAAAACTCGCGTGTCCGTCCCGGAACGCCCTGCTCGTAGGTGCGCTCTGCAAAGGTCACCCGACCGTCACGGTCGATCAGGAGCGCAGTCGAGCTACGGGTGCCGTATTCCTCGCTCTGGATGAAGATGGGCGACAGCATGGCTTCGGCCTCGGGCCCCACGCCGGTGTCGGGAAGCTGCGACGGATCGGCTTGCACGCGGTCATCCAGCAGGTCCAGCAGCCGATGGACGCTCACCCCGTCTTCCACCACAGCGTCCAGCTTCTGCTTCCCCCGCGCGACCTTCGGCCAGGAGGTGTTCAGGAGGTGGTTGCTCAATCCATGCGTGCCTGGCGACACCGAGCGCACACCGCCGTCGCGGTTGGACACGTAAGCGCAGGTGTGCAGGTCGCCCGCGAGAAGGTTGAACCCATTGTACTGGTTGGCGCGGGTGGCAACGTCGCGCAGATAGGCGTGCGGCCCCTGCGAGCCGGTCAGGAAGTCCGACACCAGATGGCCGCGGGAGGGCGCATCCGGCATGTAGGTGTCGGGGTCGCGGTAGTTGGTCACGGTGGCCCAGCGTCCGTCGCGCGTGACGCCCAGCCAGGTACCGCCCGCCTTGTCGTCGCGGCCCGCCAGGACGTGTGGCGCCGCGTCCCAGAAGTGGGCCGGCGTCGTAGGCCGACTGTAGAACTCATCCCGGTTTCCGGCAAAAATGAGCCGATACTGCGGATGGGCGTCGTATCGAAAGGCGATCAGGCACATGTGGACGGCAGCACGTCGGGGGCAGAGACAGGGATGAGGCGAGGCGGTCTCATCCATTCGAGCGACGTTCGATGGCGAGCAGGTGCGGCGGGTCGTCCTGGTTCAGGGGACGCGTCGCAGTGGCGCGGTACGTCTCGGCCGGCAACGCGTTGGCCCAATCGCGCACCGCTTCGGTTTCCGCCCGGCCGCCCTCGTGACCGGTATACAGCACGGCCGTGATGACGCCGCCGTCACGGAGGAGATTGCACGCATGCTCAAGCGCTTGCAGGGTGGTGTCCGGCTGCGTCGTGATGGTGTGGTCGCTTCCGGGCAGGTAGCCCAGGTTGAAGGCAACCGCACCAATCTCGCCGTGCAGCGACGACGGGATGTCGCGGTCCATTCGCTCGTGCCCGCCATGAATGAGGGTGACCCGATCGACGTGCAGGGAATCCTCCATTCGTTCGGCGGCGCGGGCCAGTGCCTCTTCCTGCACATCGAAGCCAAACACCCGCCCGTTGGGGCCCACACAGTCGGCAAGGAACGCCATGTCGTGTCCGTTTCCGACCGTGGCGTCGACGGCCACGTCGCCGGGTGCGAGCGCCCCGGCCAGAATCAGGTGTGCCTGCTGAAGAATCGAGGGAATGGCCATGGGAACGGAATGACGCATCCTCAAGAGTTGCGTGAGGCGGCTATCCAAGCAGCTCCTTTACCATCTCCTGCACCCGGCTTCCGTCCACCGTGCCCCGCAGTTCGCTCATGGCGCGACCCATGACGGGTCCCATGTCGGCCATTGAGCTGGCGTCGACGTCGTTGATAACGGCTTCCAGCCGCTCCTGGAGCTCCTCGTCCGTCATCGGCTGCGGGAGGTACTCCTCCAGGATCTCCAGCTCCTCCTGCTCTTTGTCGACCAGGTCCTGGCGGCCGGCATCGTCGTACTGCTCGATCGAGTCCTTGCGCTGCTTAACCTGTTTGCGAACGACCGCCAGCTGATCGGATTCGGAAAGCGCCGCGCGCTCCCCGCCCTCGCTCTGCTCGATTTGCTTGTTCTGTAGCGCGGACCGCAGCGAACGCAAGGTTCGGAGGCGAACCTTGTCTTTCGCCTTCATGGCGGCCTTCATCTCGTCGGAGATGCGGTCGAGAATGGATGGTGTGTCGGACATAGGGGACAAAGCGGGTGAAAGGAAGTGACAATGAAGGCGATCGCACTCCTCAAGAACGGGGCGTCGAGGACGCCGACGGATCGGACGCAGCTTCGCGCGAGGAGGATGCTGAAGCCCCGTGCGCACGAGGAGCGTCGGGCGGCGAAAGCAGTACAGAGGTTCCATCCCCGGCACGGTCGTCGCGATGGCGGACCGGTGCCGAGGGCATCGCACTCTGCACCTGGGGCAGATCGATGTCCAAATGCTCGGCAATCCACTCTCGCGCGAGCGCACGGACCGTCTGGGAATCGGGCGCCGCGAGGGCCTCGTCGGCGAGAGCTACCGCATCGGGGTACGTGAGGTGGCGCACCACCCGCTGGACCGACGGCAGGTACGTCGGCGAGGCGCTCAGCGTGTCGATGCCCAGTCCAAGCAGGAGCGGTGTCGCGAGCACGTCCCCTGCAATTTCGCCACAGATGGACGTGGGGATGCCGGCCTCGTCCCCGGCCGCAACGGTCCGCTGGATAAGGGACAGCACCGCCGGATGCAGTGCGTCGAAATAATGCGCCACGAGATCGTTGCCGCGGTCGACGGCAAGCGTGTACTGGGTCAGGTCGTTGGTACCAATCGAGAAGAAGTCGACCTCCTGGGCGAACAGATCGGCCTGCTGTACGACGGACGGCACTTCCACCATGATGCCCAACGGGAGGTTGGCGTCGTATGCAACCGCATCGGCCTCCAACTTCTGCGCCTGCGCGTCGATGGTCTGGCGCACCGCACGCACCTCGTCGAGGCTCGTGATCATCGGCAGGAGCAGCCGAATCGTGCCGTGCGCGTTGGCCCGCAGGAGCGCACGGATCTGCGGCCGCAGCAATTCAGGTCGGTCCAGAAGCACGCGAATGCCGCGCCAGCCGAGGAACGGGTTGTGCTCGCGGTGCGCCATGGGCAGCAGCTTGTCGCCCCCCATGTCGAAGAGCCGCACCGTCGCGCCGTGGTCGCCGGTAGCCTGGACGGCCTCGCGATAGGCGTCGACTTGCACCGTCTCATCCGTCGATCGGCCCGGCTGCATCAGAAGCAGCATTTCCGTACGCAGAAGCCCGATGCCCTGCGCACCATAGCGCTCCAGAAGGCCCAGCTCCTCGCTGAACTCGACGTTGGCGCGAAGCGTGACGGACCGCCCGTCCTCGGTTTCGCAGGGGAGTCCGGCAGCCTGGTTCTGCTCGCGGACAACCTCCTGGTAGCGGCGCTTGTGGGCCCGATACGCCTCCAGCGTATCGTCGGTAGGATGCAGAATCAGTCGTCCCTGCAGTCCGTCGAGGATAACAGTGTCGCCGTCCGATACCGCATATTCGGTGTCGTTCAGCCCGACGAGTGCCGGGATTTCCAGCGCCCGCGCAATGATGGAGACGTGCGACGTGGCGCCGCCGTGGCTGGTGGCGCAGCCCAGGATGCCGTGCCGGCTGAAGCGCAGAACATCGGCCGCCGTCAAGGTTTCGGCCAGGATGAT
The DNA here is from genome assembly GCA_964345695.1 of uncultured Rhodothermales bacterium. Taxonomy (GTDB): domain Bacteria; phylum Bacteroidota; class Rhodothermia; order Rhodothermales; family Salinibacteraceae; genus CAYFSC01. The sequence continues at coordinate 9,834 of CAYFSC010000037.1, forward strand.
CGAGTCGGGGTCCACGTCAGACAGCTTGTCCCGTCGCAGGGCTCGCAGCACCCGCGACTGCACGTCCACCAGGTCGCTGGCGCGGTCGCGGAAGTAGGCGTTCTCGCTGGCCTCCAGCCGCCGTTGATGCTCGCGCAGCACAGATGACAGTGCGTGCCCGGCGTTCTCGTGGTGCTCTCGGATGCGCTGTCGGACCCTCGCGAGCAGCTCATCGTCGCGCAGCATCATCTGCTGTGCCTTGAAGATGGCGGCACTGTCGTTGCCCAGCTTTTCTTCGGCCATAGACGTGACCGTGCGGAGCTCGTTTTCGGCCCGCTCCAGGGCATTCTCGAGCAGCTCCAACTCTTCGTCTACGGTGTCGTCGTCAACGACGCGGTCGTCCACGCTCGGAGTTTCTCGGGCGTACTGGAAGACCGGCCCCATGGCGATGCCTGGCGCCACGGCCACGGCCGAGATGATTCGCTCGGCAGGCGCAGGGTCGTCAGACGTGGAGGCCGAAGGGCTCATAACTCGGTGTGCTCTTGGACAAGACGGGGACGTGCTGCGCCCCGAGAACAGGACGAGAGGCATCGATTGCAGCGCACTCTTTGGCGTCGAAGCTACATCTCCTCGCCGAATCCATCCTCAAACAGGTCGCTGATGGCATCGGCCGCAGCCTCTTCGTCCTCGCCCTCTACCACGAGCGTCAACGTGGCCCCCTTCCCGGCAGCCAGTGTCATCACGCCAATGACGCTCTTGCCGTTGATCTCGTAGCCGTTGCGCCGAAGAAATACATCAGACTCGTACTGCGAGGCAGTGCGGACCAGCATTGACGCCGGACGGGTGTGCAGCCCTGCCTTGTTTCGGATGGTGATTTCGCGTTCGATCATAACGAGGGGACGGTCGCGAGTCAATGAAACGCGCCCCTATCTTTCCGCCACGGAGAACATGCTGGGGTGACACGCGAGCATGTTGTAAACCGAGTCGCACAGGAAAGTTCGCGGATGGCCGCGAAAGTGTGTAGAATCTACGCGCTCCCCTCCCGGACGGCGAGCAACCCGGATTTGCAGGTTTCGGCCGCATCCCTTAGCTACCCTTTGCAGAATCGACGGCTCCCTCTTTTCTCCCCGAAGCCGCGCCCTGCCCGCAACGGCCGTCCGCGCCGTCACCGAGTGGCCCTGCTCCTTCCCGTGGCGCCGCCCCTGATTGCCCTCCGCTCTTCCCACGCCACCTCCGCCTCATGCCTCAAGAATTTGTCGTTACCTACATCGACCTTGCGGTGCTCTTCGTGTATCTCATCCTGAGCCGCGTGATTCCGCTCTGGATGACGTGGGGGCAAACCGACGACACGGACAGCTTTTTTCTGGGCGGTCGCAACTTCATCTGGCCGCTCATCGGTTTCAGCCTGTTTGCCACCAACATGTCGGGGGCTTCGTTCATTGGCCTCGCAAGCGCAGGCTACAATCAGGGCGTCTCCGTCTACAGCTACGAGTGGATGGCGGCCATCATCCTGATTGTCTTCATCTTTTTCATCCTTCCCTTCTACCTGCGTTCCGGCGTCTTTACGTTGCCGGAGTTTCTGGAGAAGCGCTACGACACCCGATCGCGGCGCTTGTTCTCGGGGGTGAACCTCTTCTTTAACATGTTCATCGACGCGGCCGGAGCCCTCTACGCAGGGGGCGTCGTTCTCATCACCCTGTTTCCGGACATCCCGCTGTGGGGCGGCATTCTGGGGCTGGCGCTACTGGCAGGCGTCCTCTCAATCTTTGGCGGACTCGGCGCCGTCGTCATCAGTGACACCATTCAGGCCGTGGTGCTCATCATCGGGGGGACGATCGTTTCGATCGCGGCCTACATGGCCATTCCGTCGTGGGACGCCGTGACGGCCGCTGCCCCCCAGGGCGCGCTCAGCATCGTGCAGCCGATGGACGACCCGAACCTGCCCTGGCCCGGGCTCTTCACCGGCGTGCTGATCGTAGGCATCTACTTTTGGACCACCAACCAGCTCATCGTGCAGCGAACCCTGGGCGCCAAGTCGCTCAATCACGGACGCTGGGGCTCGATCTTCGCGGGCTTCCTGAAGCTGCCCATCCTCTTCATCATGATCCTTCCGGGAACGATGGCGGTGGTTCTGTACCCCGACATCGGCAATCCCGACCAGATTTTCCCGACCCTGGTGTTCGACCTCCTGCCGGTTGGCCTTCGCGGCATCATCCTCGCGGCCCTGGTGGCGGCCATTACCTCGACGGTCGACTCCATCCTGAACTCGGCGTCGACGATGGTCACGATGGATTTCGTAAAGCCCTTAAAACCGGACATCTCCGAGAAGGCGCTCGTCACCGTTGGCCAGATTACCACCGCAATTGCCCTGATCGTGGCCGTCGTATGGGCCCCGCAGATTCGCCACTTCCCGACGCTCTGGGATTACTTGCAGTCCGTGCTCTCGTACACGACGCCGCCCATCGTGGTGACCTTCTTGGGCGGCATTCTGTGGAGCCGCGCCAACCGCCAGGGGGCCTTTGCCACCCTCAGCGTGGGGATTACCCTCGGGGTGATCGGCCTCATCTCGAACGAAATGCTGAACCTCTTCGACATCCAGTTCCTCTACGCCGCCGGCGTGTCGCTCGTGGGCAGTCTGCTCCTCTTCGTTGGGGTCAGTTTGGCCACGGCACCGCCGCCTGCCGAAAAGACCGAGGAGCTGACCTGGCGCCGCGAGATGTGGCACGCCGAAACGCGCGATCTGGAGGGCCTGCCGCTCTGGATGAACTACCGCTATCAGTCGATTGCCCTCTTCCTCACCACAGCCGCCATCGTGATCTGGTTCTGGTAGCCCCCCGCCCCGGCCTTACCGAGCGCAGCGGATCCGAACGCAGCGCAGGAGCCGGGTGGGCGTAAGAACGTACAGCGTGCCGTTCTGAAAGGCCAGATCGACGATGTGCTCCGACAGCGTCACATGCCCGAGCTGCACCAAATGCCGGGAGCGCACATCCACGACGTGGAACTGTCGCGGTGACACCACCCAGAGACGACCTCGATGGGTCATGAGCGATTGGACCTCCGGAAGAGGCGGCAGGGGCAGCGCCCCGACATACGTGCCGAAGCGGTCGTAGGCCAGCACCCCCGCGTGACCGCGATCGGCGACGTAGACGCGATCTTGGGCATCGAGTGCCAGGGCCACCGGCTCCCGCAGCGCGCCGCTTCGCTCCCCAAACCCCCCGAGGTCCGGCCCCAAACGACGTTGGGCATCCCAGGTGCGTACCACGTTGGCCGCAGCGTCGATGGCCAGGGTTTCGTCGGTGCTGGAGCTGACCACCGCCACGGGCCGCCCGGTGCTGCGGATGTCGGTGCCGTCCTCGCTCATGTCGTACGTGGGTTGCCGGCCGCGCTCTCCGCCGGCCGGATCACGGCGCCCCACAGGCAGCGTTTCGATGAGCTGTCCTTCCTGCGAAAACCGCTGGATGCGCCCGTTGCCGGCATCGGCCACGAGGAGGACAAGCCCGTTGGTGGGATCGACGTCGGCCGGTGTGTCGAACTCGCCCGAACGGGTCCCGGTCTCACCCATTGACAGCAGGCGGCGTCCGAGCGTGTCAAGCGCAACCACAACGTCGCGCCCCGCGTCCGCCACGAACAGTCTGTCGTCGGGGGCCGCGCCGAGCGCTCGCGCGTCGGTGAAGGACGCGATCGGGGTCAGATCGCGCGCGGTGAGGTGCAGCGTGTCGATCGCCTGCGCGCCGACCGGTGGTCCGATCAGAAACCATCCGCCGAGGAGCAGGCCCAGGGCCCAGGCAACCTTTACTGTCGGGTTCGTGTGCCGGTCACACATG
>CAYFSC010000037.1:13736-20786 GCA_964345695.1 uncultured Rhodothermales bacterium
GATCAGTCCATGGGATCAGTCCGCGAGGTGGGTGAGGCCTTTCTGTCCAATGTCGCGCCGATAGGTTTTGCCCTCAAAGTCGATGACCTCAACGGCGTCGTAGGACTGGCCGAGGACGGATGCCAGGTCGGACCCGACGCAGGTGACACCGAGCACCCGGCCGCCCTCCGTTAGCACGACGCCGTCCGACGTTTGCGTCGTACCCGCATGAATGACGTGCACGCCGTCCATCGCCTCGGCCTCCACAATCCCGGTGACTTCAAATCCCGTTTCGTAGTCGATGGGGTATCCGTCGGAGGCCAGGACGACACAGGCCGCGGCGTCGGTGCTGGCATGCAGCGAGACGTCCTGCATCCGCCCATCCACCAGCGCTTGGAGGACGTCGACGAGGTCCGACTCGATCAAGGGCAGCACCACCTGTGCTTCCGGATCGCCGAACCGGCAGTTGTACTCCACCACCTTCGGGCCCTCGTCGGTAATCATGAGGCCGCAGTACAAGACGCCGCGATACGGTGTGCCCTCGCTCTGCATACCGGCAAGCGTGGGCTCGATGATGTCGCGGCAGACCCGGTTGAGCGTGGTGTCGTCCACGACTGGGGCTGGAGCGTACGCCCCCATGCCGCCGGTGTTGGGGCCCGTGTCGCCCTCCCCGATCGGCTTATGGTCCTGCGACGGCGTAAGAACGGCGTAGTCCTGGCCGTCGGTCAGTGCAAAGACGCTGGCCTCCTCTCCTTCCATAAACTCCTCGATCACGACTTGGTCTCCGGCGGCGCCGAACGCTCGGTCGTGCACAATCTCGTCGAGCGCGTCGTGGGCCTCCGGCAGCGTGGTGCAGACAAAAGCCCCCTTTCCCCCGGCGAGACCACTGGCCTTCACGACGATCGGTGCGCCGACAGTGTCGAGATACGCCGCGGCCTCGTCCGACGCGTCGGCGTCGAAGACACGGAAGTCCGCGGTGGGAATGTCGTGCCGTTCCATGAACTGATCGGCGAAGGCCTTGCTGCCTTCCAAACGGGCCGCGTCGGCGGTGGGGCCGACGATGGGAAGCCCGGCGTCCGCAAAACGATCTACGATGCCGGCCACCAGGGGCTTCTCGGGACCAACAATTGTCAGATCGATGGACTCGTCCTCCGCGAACTGAACGAGCGCGTCATAATCGTTGGTGGAGAGGTCGACGTTTCGGCCGAGGGCAGCCGTTCCCGGGTTGCCGGGCGCCGTGAACAGCGCGGTGGTTTTCTCACTTTGGACCAGTGCTCGCGCCAGCGCATGTTCGCGCCCTCCGCTTCCGATGATCAGGATTCGCATGCGATCATTCTGTTTTTTTTTCGAGGCCATCGAGGAGTCCGTTCATTCTGCACACGCGGCATTGTTCGTCACGTCGCGCTTCGGGGCTGCGTCTCCCGCGTCCAGATCCGGGGGTCTACGGGCCGCCCCATGAACCTTTGCGTGCGGCAGCGAATATAGGCGTCGTCGTGCTTCTCTGCACATGCGAACGTAACCTCATCCCTTTTCTTGCTGGACTTCATCGGGTTTCGACGTGCTCCCCTCGCAAACTCCGCATCGCCCCCTTTCGCGCACAGGTGGCGCTGGATCGGGGTCGTTCTGCTCATTGTGAGCGCAGGGGTTCCCGCAGCCCACAGCCAGCCGGCACCGCCGGCCGATCCGCAGTGGAACGTGCGCGTGTACCCGCTTGACCTGTGGGGCCCTCGGGCCGGATGGGGCTTCGGGGCTGGGGTGGTGGCCCACGACCTGGTACGCCCCGGCTCGCAGATGCTGGTGACCGCAGCCCCGGCTGCGCACGAGACGGTCGGGACGCTGTCGCTCGCCTCGGCCGATCCGCACGGGGCTGACACTTACCTCATCCTGGACGCCCGTGCCGCCACGACCACCCGGCAGTGGTTTTACGGACTCGGGCCGCGCAGCCGGGAGGACGCGCAGGTCGCGCTGGATATGACTTCTTGGCGCACGCGTCTCCGTGCAGGTCAACGCCTGGGCGCGAGTCCGGTGACCGTGCAGCCACACCTCACTCTGATGCAGCATGACGTGAACGGCGTCTCGGAGGAAACCTCGGGGGCTTTGTCGACCCTTTCGGACCCGTCGCGAGGCGCGATTCCCGGGCGAGGCCAACCCGACACCGCACCGTCCAGACTCCGCCCCGCTGATGCTCGACAGGTGGGCGTACAAGCTGGTGTCGATGTAATCGTGGATACGCGTGATCGCGCCCACGGCGCCCTGCGAGGGGTGCTGCTCCAGGGCATGGCGTCCACCTACGAGGCGTGGGATCAGACTCTTCGCTTCCACCGCTTCGACCTTCGAGCCTTCGGGTTTCTCCCCCTCGGCGGCAGACACCGCCTGGCACTCGGTCTCCGCACTGCCCTGACCGACCGCCGGGGCGACCGCCGCATTCCCTTCTATCTGCTCCCGAGCCTCGATGGACGCACGGCCCCGGGATGGGCGCGCGATCGCTTCTACGGATCCGACCTCGCGGCCGTGCGCCTGCTGTATCGCTTTCCGATCGTCCGTTTTCGCGACCTCGTGACCGTGGAAGGCCACGTGGGGGCCTACGCGGCAAGTGTGTACAACGACCTCGGAGACGAATTCTCGCTCGACCTTTCCTTCGACGAACGGATCGACGCCGCGGACGTCCCTTTCCGACCCTCCGCCTCGGCCGGACTCCGGATCGGTCCCATCTTTCGAGATGAAACGTACGTTGACGTGGCGGTCGGCGTATCGCCCGAAGACGTCACCGGCGTTCGGTTTACCTTCGTGCAGTCTCTGCGTGCCCTGCGCCCGGCCCATCATCACGAGCCCGAGTAGCAGAACCTGCTTGTCCCTCTGCGCCTCGCCTCCCTCCCCCCGGATCGCCGAGCGCTGCCATGATCCGTTCCTTTCTCCCGTACGCTGCCACGCACGGCGTGCGGCCGTTCCAGACGTTCTTTCCCGATATGCTCTGGCGGATGGACCCCCGCCACCGTGTCGTGCACCTGACTTTCGACGACGGCCCCACGCCCACCCTGACCCAGCGTCTTCTCGACCTGCTGGCAGCATACGACGCCCGGGCCACGTTTTTTCTGATTGGGCGGCATGCCCAGGACCATCCCGATCTGGTGACGAACATCCACCAGGCCGGCCACCGCATCGGCAACCATACGTTCAGCCACCTGGATCCGTGGTCGGCTCCCCAAGACGCCGTGCGCCGCGAACTGTCCGAAACGACCTCCCTGCTGGAGAATCAGACGGGCGTGCCCGTCCGGTTCATGCGGCCCCCATACGGAAAGTTTACCGGACCGATGCGCACCTGGTGTGCCGAGCGCAACCAGCGCATGGTGATGTGGGACGTGATGCCGGGCGATTACCTCCGCTCGGCACGTCCGGGCCGCGTGGCGGACTTCGTCATCGACACAGTGCGTCCTGGGTCGATTGTGGTGCTTCACGACAATCCGGTCTGCGAAGACGTAACGCCGCAGGCGCTGGAAACCATTCTCCAGACGCTCGGGGAGGCCGGATGGCAGTTCAACCCGCTCTGACTCCGCTTCTGAACCGAGGCATGGCCCGCAGACGGACAAGGCGCCGCCCAGAGACGGGGCCCCCAGGCATGGCCCCCTTGGACGGGCCCACCCGCGAATGGGGGGCGTTCTCCCGGACTACGCGAAAGGGACACCCTGCGCTCAGGCTCCTTCGAAGCGCTTGGCCAGCTCTTCCATGGAGAGCTGCAAGAGGGTGGCGTGACCGGACGGGTCGGCGTACGGCATTTCGCAGTCGAACAGATCCCGCAGGAGCGCCCGGCGCTCCGCATTCGAGAGCGCCTGGCCGCGCTCGACCGCGCTTTGCTGCGCCAAGCGTTTTGCGAGATGCTTGCGGCGCTCATCCTCCACTCGGTCCTGCTCCGCCTTAAACTGTTCGAGCAGCGCTTCAAGCACCGGCTGCTCGTCCTCTCCGGACACATCTGCCGGGACCGCACGGACCGCAACGGTGCGCCCGCTCATCCGCTCGATGTCGAAGCCGAGGGCCCGCAAGTCGGGAAGAAGCGCGTCCAACAGCTGGACGTCGCCCGGCGAAAGCTCCAGCGTCCGCGGAAACAGCAGCGCCTGCGACTCGCCCTCGCCTCGACGCAGCCGCGCGAGGGCTCGCTCGTAGAGCACCCGGATGTGAGCCGCCCGCTGATCGACCACCATCATGCCATGATCGGTCGGGACCAGCAGGTAGGTGTCGTGCAGGCCCCACACCGGGCGCGACGGAGCCTCTTCGCCCGCGGTCTCTGTGTCGGGCAGATCGATCGATATGCTTGCCTCATCGTCCGCGTCGGGCGGGCGGTATAGCGCGTCCGACTGCTCTCCGGGCGACAGGTTCGAGGATCCGTCTCCCGGAGTGGCCCGGCCAGACGGTCCGCCGGCGCGCCCGGAGGACTCACGGCCGCTGCGCGTCGATGGGGGCGCGGAGGACGTGTCGGAGGATCGAGGCTGGAAGGAGCGGGGCGGTCCATCCGTCGACGCCCGATCGGTCGCGTCGGGCGACGAGCCGGTGCCGGACTCCGATCCGGTTCCGGAAAAGTGGGGCGTGAGCTGCGCCTCACGAAGCGCCGCGCGGACGGCGGCGCGGATGAAACCGTAGAGGCCGCTCTGGTCGTCGAACTTCACCTCGGCCTTCTGCGGATGGACGTTCACGTCAACCCGTCGAGGATCCATCTGCAGGAAAAGCGCGAAAAACGGAAAGGCCTTGTCTTCGGGCAGCAGGTCGCCGTACGCCTTCTTGACGGCGTGACTCAGGTAGCGGTCGCGCACGTAACGCTCGTTGACAAAGAGAAACTGCTCTCCGCGCGTCTTCCGATGGGCCTTGGGGGTCCCGACGAACCCCCGAACCGTAAAATTACCCGTCCGATCCTGTACCTCCACGAGCCGGTCCTGCAGATCGTCGCCGAAGAGCCCAACGATGCGCTGCCGCGTGGCCTCAAAAAAGTCGTCGCTGCGGGCGGCGGAAAGGTCGTAGTGCTCGTGCCCGTTGTGCGTCAGGCGCATCCCGACCGCGGGGTTTGAGAGCGCCAGAAACTGCACCGTTTCGGTAAGGTGCTTGAGCTCGGTGGCCGGGGTCTTCAGGAAATTGCGTCGAGCCGGCACATTGTAGAACAGGTTGCGGACGGCCACCGATGTGCCGTTCGAGGCGGCACACGGGCGATGCTCCACCATCTCGCCCCCTTCGATGCGCACGAGCGTCCCCGCCTCGTCCTCCACCCGTTTCGTCTTCAGCTCCACCTGCGACACCGCTGCGATCGAGGCCAGCGCCTCGCCGCGAAAGCCGAGCGTCCGGATCCGCTCCAGGTCGTCCACCGACTGAATCTTGCTCGTCGCGTGCCGATCGAAACAGCGGCGCGCGTCCTCGGGGCTCATCCCACAGCCATCGTCAACCACCTGCACCAGCGTGCTGCCGGCGTCTCGAAGGATCACCTGAACGGAAGACGCACCGGCATCCAACGCGTTCTCGACGAGCTCTTTGGCCGCCGACGCCGGTCGCTGCACCACCTCCCCGGCGGCGATTTTGTTCGCCAACTGGTCCGACATCACGTGAATGATGCCGTCGGAAGACCCGTTATCGTCAGTCACAGCGTGCGACGTTCATGAGACAGAAGCGATGACGGCGCTCTCACTCCTCTTGGCAAGAGCTCGCGGACGTGCACCCTCACCCGAGCGTCTGGTAAATGTAGAGCGCGAACAGCAGCAGGCCGATGAGGTAGAGCAGACTCATCGGGTTGCGACGCCGATGCCCTCGCCGCTTCGACCGCATGCGGCGCTTTAAGTCCTCATCTTCATCCGGGTCGTAGTGCCGGGGCTCGTAGCTGAATGATTTGTTTTTCCGGCGGGAGCCAGGACGAAAAATTCCCATGAGTCCAGGGGCCGATGGAAGGGAAAATCGCTACGTACACGCAACGACAGGGCCTCTCCAGGCGTTCCTGATGGGCGGACGCAGACCGCCGGACCGTACCGAGACACGGGTGCCGAAGCACGGGCTGCTGCACGCTGCCTTTTACGGGGCCAGGGGGGAACGGTGCCGTCAGAAAATTCCCGACATGTGTCGGAGATACAGGTACACGAGCGGCGCCGCGACGGCCATCGAATCGAAGCGGTCGAGCATGCCGCCATGCCCGGGCAGCAGCGAGCCCGCGTCTTTGGTGCCGGTCGCTCGCTTCATCTGGCTCTCCACGAGGTCGCCCGCCTGGCTGATGCCGCCCCCGATCGCCGCCAGCGCCACGACGTCTATCCACGACAGTATGCTCAGGACGACGAGCTTAGAGGCGATGGCGACGAGGAGCGCAGCCCCCGCTCCCCCGGCGGTCCCCTCCCACGTTTTGTTGGGCGAGATCGATGGGGCGAGCTTGCGGCGGCCCAGGCTTTTCCCGGTGTAGTAGGCGAAGATGTCGGTCGCCCAAACCAGAAATAGAGTCAGTACGACCAGCCAGAAGGCATCCCCGGCGTCCACGGCGGGACTTCGTGCCAAGCGCAGCAGCACGAGCGCCCCGAGAAGGCCCGTCGGGTACACGATCCCCCAGGCCGTCACGGCAAGATTTTCCAGAAAGCGTTCCCGCGGCACTAGCCAGGGCGAGAGCGGAAGGAGAAGCACACCGAGGGCGAGCACCACCGGTCCGAGCGACGGGGCCTGCATGGCCAGGACAAGGCCTGCGCCCAAACCGGTGCCGACGACCCGCAGGGGACGCAACCCGGCCGACCGGGCCATGTCGTACATCTCCCACTGGGCCGCCGCCCCCACCGCCGCAATCAACACCGCAAACGGCCATCCGCCCACATAGGTGATGCCCAGAAATGCGGGGGCGGCCACGACTGCCGTGCCAATGCGACGACGTTGTTCGCTCACGTTCGCGTCAGGAAACTGAAGTCAGCGGTGGGCAGGGGGAAGACGGCACCGACGCACGGAAGGAAGGCACCGTGTGCTGTTCTCTGCATGCGTCTTCCGAGTGCGCGGGGCATTAAGAACCTGTTTTGATTCATGCCTCCGGGCTCCGAGCGGCCCCGACGGGCTGGGGCCGTAGGTCATGCCCGT
>CAYFSC010000038.1:0-5887 GCA_964345695.1 uncultured Rhodothermales bacterium
GGACGCGTCCTGCGAGGATGTCTGCTGCTGGCTCTGCTGGCCCTGCTGGCCCTGCGGCTGGCCGGCCCGGGGCTGGCGCTGCGGGCGACGCTGATCAAACTCGTCAGCGGGTGCGCCATCGCCGGGGGCGGCATCGCGCTGCCGGTCGAGGAACATCATCTCGCGTGCTTTCACTTCGGTGGTGTAACGCGTGTTGCCGTCGCGGTCCTCCCACGACCGGGTCTGCAGCGAGCCTTCGAAGTAGACCTGCGAGCCCTTTTCCAAGTACTCGTTGCAGATCTCGCCAAGCCGCGCCCAGGCCACGACGTTGTGCCACTCCGTCTTGTCGACGAGGTTGCCGTCGCGGTCCTTGTACGACTCGTTTGTGGCCAACCGCATGTTGCAGACGGCCGTTCCGCTTCCGGTATACCGGAGTTCGGGGTCCTGTCCGAGATTGCCAATGAGAATGACTTTGTTAACTCCACGAGCCATGGTCTTGGAGATGATTTGTTGAGGATTGGGCGAAGGAGCGCGCGGGCGCTTCGGATTGCGGTAGCAGGCGAGGCGGCAAGCAAGCGGCGTCCGCACGCTCGACGGTAGGTCGACGGTATGTGCAGCCTGTGTGCCCCGTAGCTGTACTCTGTACTATATAGACACGTGAGTGCAGAAAACATAACGTGTGACTCGAAGAAAATGTCCGGACCTGACACCCCTCCGTCACACCTGTCCCAGCCCGGTGCGAAGCGGCGGCCCCGACTGCCGACAAAGGGTCTCGCGCTCCGCATCGAGCCGACCGGTTTCAAGGTCGTCAGGTGAGAAAGGAGTGCATCCGCTGGTGAAACTCGCTGGTGGAACCGCTGGGCGTCGCCGCTACGCTCTGCGGCACAGGTTCTGCGGCACAGGTCAGGATGAGTTGGACCGCCACCGCAGGCAGTCCGCCAAACAGGTCCTCAAGCTGCGATGGATTTGCCGGAATTCAGGGGGCATCTGACTCCGCAGTTGTTCGGCCCGACGGTTTTCAGGGCCATCGGTGGCAGGGGAGGAGCGTCCATCGATGGACGAGACATGAAGCCTCCGCCCACTCCGAGAGCGAGACATAGAAACATCGGTCGTTGCGGGGCCGAGTGAAGGGAACGCGAGGATTGACGCCTCCCCGGACCGGTGATGCGTAACGGAGGTACAGGATCCCGGACGCATCTCTCATCGATACCGTTCTCGTCATACCGTTTGTGCTTTGGGTGTCCCCCCTCGCGTCATCGCTGTCTTCGTGGCTGTCCTGCTCCTTCTGGGAGGCGGTACCCTGGCGTGTCGCACTCTCGGCGCAGAGGAGGATCTCGCCATAGCGCCTGATGCCGCTACGGTGCTGTGGTCGGGGGGCGTTACGCCGACGTCGGCTCGCGTCCACGCCCGAATTCCTCCCGAGGCTGTCGATACGAGTGCAACCGTGCGGCTGGCGGTCAGTCCGGAAGCCGATTTTTCGGAGGCCAAGTACGTTTCGCCGGCGTCCTCCAACGATCTTTTGGAGGCAATGGCGTTTCAAATCCAGTCGTTGCGTCCGGGCACGACGTACCACTATGCGCTGGCCTTCAACGGCACGATCGACCGGTCGCGCCGAGGGCGGTTCCAAACGTTCGAGAACGGCCCGCACTCCTTCCGGGTGGCGATGGGTGCATGCGCGGAAACCGGGTCGCAGCACCGCATTTTTGACGTCATTCGCCAGCAGAACCCAGATCTGATGCTGCATCTGGGGGATCTGCACTACGAGGACATCGATGTGGCCGACCCGGAACTGTTTCGGGAGGCCTACCACACGGTTCATGCCTCCAGCACGCAGTCAGCGCTGTACCGATCGGCGCCGATTGCGTACATGTGGGACGACCACGACTACGGGCCCAACAACAGCTCTCGCCAGGCGCCGGGGCAGGATGTGGCGCAGCGCATGTACCGGACCTATGTTCCGCACTATCCGCTGTCAACGGGCCGAGGCGCTGATCCCATCTATCAAGCATTTACGATCGGACGTGTCCGGTTTCTCATGACCGATCTCCGCTCGGCGCGGACGCCCAACGATGCGGTCGATGTCGAGACCCGGACGATGATGGGCGCGGAGCAGAAGGCTTGGTTCAAGGAGCAGTTGCGCCAGGCGCGTGACACACACGCCGTCATCGCGTGGGTCAGTTCGGTGCCTTGGATTGCCAACGACCCGGACGCGCTCGACCGGTGGAGTGGATACGAAGCTGAACGCCGCGAGCTGGCCACATTCATCGACTCCATCGGGGTTGCCGATCAGCTCGTTGTGCTCTCGGGAGACGCGCACATGGTGGCGCTTGATGATGGTACGCACAACCACTACGGGCAATCCGGTGGAGGCGGGTTCCCAGTCGTCCACGCTGCGGCACTCGACCGACGCGGCTCCGTCAAGGGAGGGCCGTACACGCACGGTCCGTTCCCCAATCGCGTGACCCTCTTCGGCCAGAACGACGGGCAGTTCGTGCTGATGGACGTGCAGGACGACGGCGGTGAGGAGGTCTGCATCACGTGGACGGGCCAGCGCGTCCCGTACGACGCGCAGCGCACCGTCGAGCTGCTGAAATGGTCGAAGTGTTTCCCGGCCGATCCATGAGCGAGATCCGCGAGGTCGCAGGCCTCAAACAGTCCGCCCACCAGGTTCTAAGCCTCATACTTATCGATGACAGCCGCTGCCCGCTCCTGCGCCCTCTCGGGCCAGGACGAAATGTAATCGTGCAGCGTGGCGATCATCTTGGGAAGCTCCTCTGGTTTGGCTGCAGCGAGCTTTTCGTCCATTTCGCGGAGGCGACGCTCCAGCTTCGACCCGCTCTCGTCTGCGTCCGTCTCGTCCGAGGGCGGCGGCGCACTGTCCGCTCCATCCTCGGCCGCGGCGGGAGGCGGCGGGGGCGTGTCCGGAGGCGACGGCTGGGGGGCCGTCGAGGTCGGGGGCGGTGCATCGGCCGGGGCGTCGTCCCACTCGGCGGATGAACCGGTCTCCGGGGCCGGGGCATCATTCGATGCCTGACGCATCTCGTCGCTCGTGTACAGGCCGCTCGTCTGGTTCGGAAAGGCCTTGCGAAGGCCGAGCGCTTCGGCGCACTTGGCCAGCATGTGTGGGCCCATCTTGTTCCACATGAACGTGGGCTCGCCGTGGCGATTGGTGGACACGTAGTCGCTCCATCGGGCGACGGCCCACAGGGGCTCGGTAAAGTCGCTGCGCAGGATGCCCACTTTGGCGGCGGCAGGCGGGCGGTCGCTCAGCCAGACCTCCTGCCACTCGCCGTCGTCGCCACACCAGAAGGGGCCTTTCTGACCGGCGTACTTGCCGGTCCGCTCGGCGATCACGCGCAGCCCGTCGATGGACACCTGGATGTCCATCACCTCGCGGCCCTCGCGGCTGTCCCAGCGACGAATTGCGTAGATCTGGCGGGCGAACGGGTCAAGGCCTGTCCGCTCACACTGGCGAATGAAGGTTTCGAACTCGTCATCCGTGGCGCCCTCGCACACCGTGCGGCGCAGCAGTTCGCGGTCTTCCTCGCTGAACGACACGCCCGCGTCGCGACCGGCTGCCGACACGTCCTCCGGGACGGCGTCCGGCGCAGGCGGTTCGGCGGCCGATCCGGCCGGCTCGTTGCTCGATGGCGCGTTCGAGGTCGTCATTGGTCGAATCCGTGCAGGCTCACCCATGGTTGATCGTTCGAGAGTTGCAGGCATGATACGGAAAGGACGGCGACGTGTGCCCACGTGCGCGCCCTGGGGACACAGTACGAAACGGGACTGACACCGTCCCGTCAGGGCCATCGACTCTGGGGATCCGGTCCCTCTGCATCGCGCCGTCGCGGCGCTTTATCCTCGGAACAGGGTGCCAACCGTGCCAACGATCGCCGTGTACGCGGCCGAGCCCAGCCAGAGGGCATACACGAGCACGTCGTTGGTCGCGGAGGTGTGAAGCGCCAGGAGGGTAACGAGCAGCCCGTTGTGCACCAGAGCCACGACGAGGCTGCCCACGAAGGCCTGCTGCGGCTGGATGCGGAGCGGGTCTCGTTCCTCGCTCGCGAACATGCCGAGCAAAAACCCGACGAGCGTCTTCACGAACATGTGAATGCCCCACATGCCGTAGACGGCATCCATGGCGAATCCGAGTCCGAACCCCATGAGCGACGCACGGCGGCGTCCCTGATGCAGGGCGTACCAGGTCAGGTACAGCAACACGGCGTCGGGGTAGCTGCCGAACAGGGTCAGGCGTCCCAGCACGAGCCACTGCAGCAGGAAGACGCCCAGGGCGATGAAGAGATGACGGGAGAGAAGGGACATGCGTGTGCGGAATTCGACTCGACGGGCGTCCGCATGAAAGGCGCGAGGACTGCTCCTCTACACCGCACCCTCCGTCCGGGAACCGCGGGGAGGGCCCATTTGAAGCGGCGAAGCCATTCGAAGCGGCAAAGCAGAGGGATGCCGGCTGCCCGCTACGAGGCGGGGGCTGACGTGATTGTTTCCACCATGTCGTCGATGGTACGGGCAATCCGATAAGACGGACCGGTGTAGTTGTTGGCAAAAAAGGTAAACGCCACGCGATCGCCGTTGGGTCGCTCGGCGTAGCCGCTCAGGGCACGTACAAACTGGAGCGATCCAGTCTTGGCCAGCACCGGCTCGCGATGAAGCCGATATTCGAGGGTAGTATTGTTTTCGCCGCCCCCGGCCAGCGAGGCCATGAACACGTCGCGCGCCTCGTGGTCGTCCATGTGAGCCAGCAGCTGCACCAGGGCACGCGGCGACACCAGGTTCTTCCGCGACAGGCCAGACCCGTCGCTCACCAGGACATCGCGCGAATGGATGTCGGCGCGGCGCAGGAAGGTGACGGTGCGCTTGGCGGCTCCGCGCGTCGACCCGCCCCATCCGTACGTGCGGAAGACCTGCTCGGCGTAGAAGTTGTTGCTGCGCTTGTTGACGGCCGCGACGATCTCAGACAGCGGCGGCGATAGGGACACGAAGAGCGGGTCGCTGCGGGATACAGACCCCTCCAGGTCATCAATGTCGACCACGCGCAGGCTCGTCTCGATGCCAGCTTCGTGCAGATGGCGAACGAAGTTGCGGAGCGTGTACGTGGTGGGATTGCTGACCGGGACGTGCTTGGTGCCGCGATACGACCGGGGAACCGACCCTGTCAAGAACAGGTGATTCGATTCGAACGCTCGGGTAATCTGCAACGAGCTCCCACGACCGCGGGAGCTGGTGCGGGCCTCATTGGTGATTTCCACCGCATCGTCGGGACGCACCTTCACATGCGGAGCTTGCCCAGGCGTTGACGACGTCACCTCCACGGCCACCACGTTGTCGCGGTACGACAGTCCGCCCGCACTGGCCCCGATGTAGCGTCCGGACTGCCGCGTGATGTAGTCCACGTTCCATCCTTCCGGGTAGGGCCGGTTGTCGAAGCTGTTGTCGTCGCCGATAAGCCGTCCTTGGATGCGTCGTACCCCCATCTGGGCAAGGCGCTCGGCCCACTGCTGCAGCGGGTCGTTGCTGCGCAGCTCCAGGCTGCCGAAGGTGGGGTCGCCGGACCCGCGCACGACAAGGTCGCCGCGGAGGGTGGAGTCGCGCACCGACCCGTCGAAGTGGAGCGTCGTCTCGTAGCGGTAGGTCGACCCGAGTGCGTCGAGAGCGGTAGCGGTAGTTATCAGCTTCTGGTTGGAGGCCGGGAGGAACCCCTTGTCGGGATTGCGTGCGTAGAGCATCTCCCCCGTTTCCAGGTCGCGCACTGCGATGCCCCAAAACGCGTCATCGGTGCGTCGCTGCTGGAGCACCCGGTCGATCTGGTCGCGAAGCGCAGGTGGCGAAGAAGAAGGCGAAGAAGAAGCGGTAAGGGGCGGTTGAAAAGCCAGAGTCGGAAGCGCCACGC
>CAYFSC010000038.1:5987-20576 GCA_964345695.1 uncultured Rhodothermales bacterium
GGCGAAGAAGAAGCGGTAAGGGGCGGTTGAAAAGCCAGAGTCGGAAGCGCCACGCACAGCGCAAGAACGGTGAAGAGGCCGAGAGGGAAGAGGCCGAGAGGGGAGAGCAACCGGGAGCGAATCATGCGAAGGGCGGAACGCAAGCGGCGGGCGGCGCGAGGAGCGAACATGCAACGGGACGTGCAACCGTTTGGAACCTTCCGTGCCCGTTCTGGTTTCCGCCGCCGCGATTGCGATGAGCGTCCTCTGCACATCTGCCCCCGCTCCTGTTCGTCCTCTGCCGCAACCGTCGACGCACGCTCTCCATGCCCAAGACTTCTCGAAAGCGCGGCACCGGCCGGCTTGTCTTCCAGCGCCGAAACTACGTTCTCCTCATCCTCGGCGTGGCCCTTGTGGCCGTGGGCTTCGCGCTGATGCGCATCGAAAACGAGTTTGAGGGCTTCCTCTCGCTGTACATCGCCCCGCTCACCATCCTGGGCGGCTATCTCGAAATCATCTACGCCATCCTGTGGCGCCCCTCCGCGGAAGACGAGGACTCCAACGGGAAGGGGTAAGAAGCAAATGGCCGGTCGACGCCGTCCGGATGGCATCACCGGGTGCGGATCTCGAAGCGGCCGTCGTGCGAGCGAAGACGGATGCGCGGGCCCCCGCCGTTCACGTTTCCCCTGTAGTTGGCAGCATCGTCATCTTCGCCGATGCGATAGGGGGAAAGGTCGAAGGTGGCGTCGAGGCTGGCGTCGTCGTCGAAGTCGGTCGACAGGTCGAAGCCCGCCCCAGTGGGCGTGGAGAGCAAGAACGTGCCCTCGTGCGAATCGATGTGAACGTCCCGTGTCAGGGTCGCGAACAGGATGCGTGCGTCGCCTTCGTGAGTGTCGAGCTTCAGCCCGCCGTTCAACCCGTCGACGTCGAGCCGGCCCTCATGGCGATCAATTTCCAGGGTGCCGGTGATGGAGCGCATCGTGATGCGGCTCTCGTGCGAGTCGATCTTGACGTCGCCTGCATGCATCTCGACGGTGATGGGGCCTTCGTGCGTGTCGATGGACAGGTCGGCCTGCCCGTTGCGGATCGCGATCTCGGACGCATGGTCGTCGATCTCAATGCGGGCGGTGCGGGGCACCGTGAGCGTGTAGTTGACGGGCATGACGTTCTGACTTTCGCCCCATCCGAAGAGGCCGCCGCTCCCCTTTGAGGCGTCGTACTCCGTGCGAATTGCAAATTGACGGTTGCTGCGGTCTACCTTCACGATGGTGGCGTCGGGATGGTCGGCTCCGCGTTCAGGCCGGACGACGGCTTCGTACCGCACCTCGTTGCGGCTCCACGTGTCGATCGTGATGCGACCTTCGTGATTGTCAACGGTCACCGTTCCGTCGGCTGACAGCGCCACGGTTCCGCTGGTCGTGCGTGTTTGGGCGACGGTCGAGGCCGAAAGGCAGCCCGTGAGAAGAAGCAGGGCGGTGACGGCGGGAAGGAGCGAGAACGATCGGATGGACATGGCAGAGACCCGGAATCGTGATGGAGAGCAGCGGGAGAGTCCGACGGCAGGGGGAGACACTGGGCCGGTCGGCGTTCTCGTAGTACCACGAGCGGCGCGGCGCGACCGTTACAGCATGCAGTCCGCAGCAGGCATGCAGTCCGCAGCATGCGCCATAAAAAAGCACCCTCGCCGTGTGACGAGGGTGCCTGTGTCGGCGCTGCACGTGTAGGGTTCACTAGAGACTAGAGATGGCGCTCCGCGTGGTAGGAGGAGCGCGTCAGCGGGCTCGACTCCACATGGTCGATGCCTTTCGCTTCACCGACCTCCTTGTACCAGTCGAAGACCTCCGGGCGCACCCAGTCCTCGACAGGCAGGTGGTGGTCGGTCGGCTGCATGTACTGGCCGATGGTCATCACGTCGAGATCGATGTCCACGAAATCGTCCATCAGAGTCGTAACCTCGTCGCGCGCTTCACCGAGGCCCACCATGATGCCGCTCTTGGTGCGAAGGCCTTCTTCCTTGGCCCAGCGCAGCACATCGAGCGAGCGCTGATAGTCGGCCTGCGGGCGGACGCGGCGGTACAGGCTTGGCACCGTCTCGACGTTGTGGTTGAAGACGTCCGGCTCCGCGTCGAACACGATCTGGCACGCCTCGCGGAGGCCGCGGAAGTCGGGCGTGAGCACCTCGACCGTGACGTCGATGTCGTGCAGGCGCTCGATGGTTTCGGCAAAAATGGGGGCGCCGCCGTCCTTACGCTCGTCACGGTTGACGCTGGTGATGACGGCATGCTGGATGCCCATCTTGTTCACGGCCTCCTGCACGCGCCGCGGCTCGTCCCAGTCGAGACCCTCGTCGGGACGCCCCGTCTTGACCGCGCAGAAGCCGCACGATCGGGTGCACACGTCGCCCAGAATCATGAAGGTGGCGGTGCCCGCGCTCCAGCATTCGCCCATGTTTGGGCAGTTCGCGCTCTCGCAGACGGTATGCAGGTCGTACTCATCCACAGTTTCCCGCACCTGCTTGAAGTCCTCGCCGTACGGCAGCTTCACGCGAAGCCACTCAGGGCGCTTGCCGCGCTCGTTCTGGTTTGTATTTTCGACGACCGGAAGTTCCAGGAAGCCCGGATCGCCGTCCGCAGCGCCGTCGCCGGTCGACGGCAGCGATTCTTGCTCAACGGACTGGAGATCCACCTCGTCGGGCGTTTTGGGGGCCGACTCAGAAGCAGGGGAAGCAGAAGTAGGCATACAGCGTACATCAACGTCGTGGCAAAGGAGCACCGATCCCGACCATCCGGGCGTCGCCGAAGCCGCCTCGGATGTCCTGTCGGGGTGGCACAAATACGTGCGGATCACGTCAACGACGCGCCTCAGGTCGCGTTCCTGTTTGCCGCGGCATGGGAGGCGGCCGCGCCGCGAAACAACAGGTCCGTTGAATCCCTGTGCCGCCGTGGAAGTATGCATAGTGATCGGCCCATCGACACCCTCTTTGCACGACCCTTCGCGTCTGCACCTGCGGACGAGGACACCCGCGTCGCACTCATCATTTCCCAGCCCACGGATCTATGGAAGCACACGCAGCCCCCGCGCAGCCGAAAGATGCCGTCCGCGAAACCCTTTCGCGGCACATGCTCACCAAAGGCATGATGCCGATGGTGCTCGACATGGACGAGAGCCAGGGCGTGCGTCTGCGCGATCGCGAGTCGGACAACGAGTATGTGGATCTCTTCGGATTCTACGCGTCGAGTCCGCTCGGCATGAACCATCCCATGCTAACGGACAGCGAGTCGTTTCGGGAGCGCCTCATGGACGCTGCGCTCAACAAGGTGACGAACTCGGACGTCATGACGGCACACATGGCACGGTTCGTCGACACCTTCAGCCGCGTTGGCATTCCCGCGTATTTGCCCTACACGTTCTTTATCTCGGGCGGAGCGCTGGCCGTGGAGAACGCCCTTAAGGCCGCGTTCGACTGGAAGGTGCGCAAGAACCATGAGAAGGGATATCGGCGGGAAGTCGGCCATCAAGTGCTGCACCTCGATCAGGCCTTCCACGGGCGGACGGGGTACACCCTGTCGCTCACCAACACGGCCGATCCGCGGAAGACCATGCACTTCCCGAAATTCGACTGGCCGCGCATCACAAATCCGAAAATCCACTTCCCGATCGATGCGGAGGAGCAGGAGCGTCTCCGGGCGCAGGAAGACCGGGCCATCCGGCAGGCCAAGCAGCACTTCCACGAGCGCGGCGACGACATTGCGTGTGTGCTGATGGAACCGATTCAGGGGGAGGGCGGCGACAACCACTTTCGGCCGGCTTTCCTGCAGCGCCTGAAGGCCCTGGCGCACGAAAATGACGCCCTCCTTGTGTTCGACGAAGTGCAGAGCGGCGTGGGCATTACCGGCGACTTTTGGGCGCATCAAACCCTGGACGTGCAGCCCGACATCATTGCCTTCGGAAAGAAGACCCAGGTGTGCGGCATCCTCGCCGGGCGCAAGCTCGACGAGGTCGACGGGCACGTCTTCGAAACGAGCAGCCGCATCAATTCCACCTGGGGCGGCAACCTCGTGGATATGGTTCGCTTCGACCGGATCCTTGAGATTATTGAGGCGGAGGACCTAGTTGCCCACGCGGGGCGTGTGGGCGGCCACCTGCAAGATCGCCTGCACGAACTGGCCGACCACTTTCCGGCCGTCACCAATGTGCGCGGACGCGGTCTCATGTGTGCCTTCGATCTGCCTACGCCCGACTACCGCGACCGGGTGAAGGACCGCACGTTCGACGAGGGAGCCATCGTGCTGGGGTGTGGCGACCGGTCCATCCGGTTCCGGTCACCGCTCACCATCACCGAAGACGAGATCGACGACGGCATCGACTGCGTGCGCCGCGCCCTCCACGCGGTCCAGGACGCCGAGCAGACGCACCGACACGCCTGACGCTTCGCAACGTCGCGCGTCGACCCCTGCGGGCACGGACGACGTTGAGACCCGGGCCGTTCTTTCCTACTTTGCGGAACCCTTTCCGATCAACGCCCCTCCGACGCCATGCACCATTCGGTTCTTCTCGCGGCTGCTTTGCTCCTTCTCGGCGGTGCCCACGCCGCGATGGCCCAGGTGAATACCGACTCTGTTGAGCAGCGCGCACTCCGCGACTTTCACGGTGCGGATCTGGAGGGCAAGGACGGTCCGCTGGCGAAGGCCGACCTGAGCCTGCTCCGCCTCTATCACCAGCACCGCACCCTGGCCGCACAGGACCGAACCGAGGCCCTGGAGCCGCCGATGCCGGGCATGCGGGTGGCCGACGGGGCGATCGTGGTCGACGCCATTGCCAACGGCGCCCCAGATCGGCTCGTGGACGACTTCCGTAGCCTTGGCGCGTCGAACGTGGCGTCGTCGGGCCGGCTCGTGTCGGCCCGTTTGCCGATCTCGGCCATCGCCGAGGCCGCCCAACTTGGGTCGTTGCAGAGCCTGCGGGCCAGCATCGCGCAGACGAACACGGGCGGCAGCGTGCAACCCGTCCCGCCCGCCGCTGCCGATCCCGACACGACGGTGCAATCCTCCGAGCCCGCGTCTGCGGCCGACGGATCCGGACTCTCCATGAGCTTCATCATTGGGGCCATCGTATTCGTGTTTATCGGCGGGGCGGCGTTTGCGGTGTACATGCAGCGTAAGGGCATGCCGCAGTAGACGTCTGAGAACGGCGCCGTGCAGGGCGCGCTCGCTTCCAGAATGGTTTTGTCATGACTGCTGGATCTACGTCGACGATTGCCGCGGTGGTGCTCGCCCTGGCCGTTGCCGGAGGGGGCCTGCGTGCGGCCGACGCGCAGCAGGCCCCAGACGTGTCGGCGCGCGTCCAGCAAGAGGTTCATGGGGCGGACGGGGTCGGGAAGGACGGGCCGATGGCTCATGTGCACACCGCACTTCTTGCGCTGTATCATCGGTATCGCCTGGGGGCACCGCAAAGACGCGAGGTCCGAGAGCACAGCGTCCGCCGCGTGAGCGGCGGCGTGGCGATCGAGGCCGTTGCGTCGGATCCAGCCCTCCTCCTTGCCGACCTTCAGGCTCTTGGACTTCGGCATGGCGCCCGGGCGGGACGGCTCGTTAGCGGGGTGCTGCCGATAGGCGCGCTGCGGACGGCAGCCCGGCTGCCCGATCTGCAGACGGTGCGCCCCTCGCTGCGGGCGCAGAGCATCGGAAGCACGACCACGCAAGGCGACTCGGCGTTGCAGGCCGACGTGGCGCGCGCCGCGGCAGGCACCAACGGGCAGGGCACCACGGCGTGTGTGCTGTCCAACAGCTACGACACCGATCCCGAAGCCAGCACCCGGGCCGCCGCCGACGTGGCGAGCGGAGACCTTCCAGGACCGGGCAATCCGAACGGGTTCGACACGCCCGTCGACGTCCGGCAAGACATGGAGGAAGACTCGACGACGAACGTGTCGGACGAGGGCCGGGCCATGCTGCAGGTGGTTCATGACGTTGCACCGGGGGCCGCGCTCGGGTTCCACACGGCCTTTGGCGGCCAGGCGACTTTCGCGAATGGCATCCGCACGCTGGCCCACCAAGCCGGCTGCGACGTAGTCATCGACGATGTGCGCTACCTCGCGCAGCCGATGTTTCAGGACGGAATCATTGCTCAGGCGGCCGCTGACGTCGTTGACGACGGGACCGTGTTCGTCTCGGCGGCCGGCAATTTCGCGGATCGCTCCTACGACACCGCCGAGGACCGCACGCCGGAGCGGGGCTTCGTCGACTCGGGACGCGACGGCATCGCGGAGCCAGCGTCTGCCCTGCGCGGCGATCTGCACGACTTCAACGACACCGGCGGCACGCCCGACGTGTATCAGCAACTGGCCGTCCCACCTGGAGAGCCGCTTTCCATCACGCTGCAGTGGGACAATCCGTTTGCCAGCGCGTGCCCGACGCCCCGTCCCTGCGCGGCGGGCGAGGACCTCGACCTGTTCCTCTTGAACGCCGCTGCCGACACGGTGTTGGCCGCCTCCCAGACGGCGAACGTGGGCAGCGACCCCGTCGAGGTGCTCCAAATCACCAACGACACCGATGCTGCGCAGATCTACAACGTGGCCATTACGCGGCACGTCGGTGCCCCTGGGCGCGTCAAATACATCGCTCTGAACGACAAGGTCACGATTGATGAGCACGCCACGCACAGCGCCACGATCTACGGCCATCCCAACGCTGCCGGAGTGGCTTCCGTCGGGGCGGTGTTCTGGTTCGACACGCCGGCGTTCCGCGACATGGATCCTGTGCTGCGGTCGATCTCGTCGAAAGGCGGGACGCCCCTCCTGTTCGATCGGCAGGGCCGACGCCTTGCGGCTCCGGAGCGCCGGCCGTCGCCCGATTTTGTTGCCATCGACGGGGTCAACAACACCTTTTTCGGCGGAGACATCCGGGCCGATCCCGACGACGCGCCCAACTTTTTCGGCACGTCGGCCGCCGCGCCTCACGCTGGCGCCCTCGCGGCCCTGATGCGAAGCGTGGACCCGTCGCTTTCGCCTGCACAGATCCTCCGGTCGCTTGCGGCGAGCGCCCTCGACATCACCGAACGATTCACGACAGACCGGTCCGTTCGAGATTCGATCGGCACGGGCTTCGATCGCTTCAGCGGGGCCGGTCTCCTGCAAGCCCCCGACGCAGCACCGCTGCCCGTCGACCTGACAGCGTTTGCCGGCACTCTGGCCGACGGTGCGATCCGCCTGTCCTGGCGCACGGCAAGTGAGCGGTCCAACGCGGGATTCTACGTCGAGCACCAGCCGCCCGGCGCCGCGGCCTGGAACGAACGCGAGACGTTTGTCGCCGGACACGGAACGACCTCCACGCCTCACACCTACATGTACCGGATTTCCGATCCTGTGCCGGGCACGCACCGGTTTCGCCTCCGGCAGGTGGACCACGACGGCACGGCTACTCGAAGCGGCATCCGCTCGGTGACCGTCGGGCTCCGAGACGCCTTCGCGCTGACAGCAACAGGGCCGCTCCCCGTGCAAGATGCCACGTCGTTCCGCCTGACGGTTCGCCGATCGCAGCCGGTGCGCGCTGCCGTGTTTAATACCTTGGGGCAGCGTGTGGCGGTGGTCCACGAGGGCCGTGTAGCGTCTCACGACTCAATCCGACTACATGTTGACGGCGGACCGCTCGCCAGTGGACTGTACGTGCTGCGGGTCGTTGGAGAGACCTTTTCGGCCACTCGCAAGTTCGTTCGCCTCCGGTAGCCTGTCGACTCCGAACTCCGGACGCCGACCGGCTCCAGACGGCCTGTTCCGCCAGCCTCCTTCTCGTCGCCTCTCTGTCCGCTTGCTGACGACCCACGTACGATGATCCAACCGATACGGCCTCTTCTCGCCTGGACGTCCCTTCTTGTCGCGCTTGCCCTTTTGGGGGCCGGAACGCTCGGCCCGGAGCCGGCACGTGCGCAGGATGGGCCCAGCATTCAAGAGCGTGTGCTGCAAGACATCCATGGGCCCGACAGGGTGGGCAAGGACGGCCCCTTGGCGCACGTGCACACGGCGCTGATTCGGCTGCATCACCAGTACGAGGTGCACCGCCGCACGAAAGGTGGCCCGTTTCGGGGGGAGGTGCACAGCGCGAATGTGGTGGGCGAGACGGTGATCGTGGAGGCGGTGTCGCTCCAGGCCGGCGCTCTGCTGGCGGATCTGGAGCGCCTGGGCCTCGAAAACGGAGCGCGTTCCGGCAACCTCGTGAGCGGGCGTCTGCCCATCGCGGCCATCGAGGAGGCCGCCGGCATCGCTTCCCTCCGAACGCTGCGCCCGGCTCTGTGGGGCCGCGGAGTCGGCCGGGTGACGACGCGCGGCGACTCGGCGATGCGGGCCGATGTGGCGCGGGCCAGCATGGACGTGAATGGAAGTGGCATCAAGACGTGCGTGCTATCCGATAGCTACGACATGAGCGACGCAGACAGCCTCGATGCCGTGGACGACGTAAACAGCGGCGACCTGCCGGGCGCGGGCAACCCGAATGGATTTACCACGCCCGTCGATCTCGTCGAGGAAGCCGACTCGAATGCGTTCTCGACGTCGGACGAAGGGCGGGCCATGCTGCAAATCATCCACGACGTCGCGCCGGGATCGGAGCTTGGCTTCCACACCGCCGCGGGGGGCCAGGCCAATTTCGCGCAGGGCATCCGCCAGCTCGCCAACAATGCCAACTGCGATGTGATCGTCGACGACATTTTCTACTTCGCTGAGCCGATGTTCATAGACGGCGAGATCGCTCAGGCCGTGAGCGACGTCGTGGACCAGGGCGTGGCGTACTTCTCGTCTGCGGGCAACAATGCGGATCGCTCGTACGACACCGCCGAAGACGGCACGCCCGACGAGGGCTTCGTCGACTCGGGGCGCGACGGCGCCGACGAGCCCGCGTCCGGACTGTCCGGCGACCTGCACGACTTCGATACCACCGACAGCGTCGACGTCTACCAGGAAATCACGGTGCCCAGTGGGGTCACCCTCTCGATGAGCCTGCAGTGGGACGATCCCTTTCTGAGCATCTGCAGCTGCTTCGATGCCGACACCGATCTCGACCTTTATGTGCTCAACGCGGCGGCAGACTCGGTGCTCACCTCGTCGCAGTCGTCCAACCTTCCCGGTGACGCTGTCGAGGTCATTCAGTTCTCCAACCTTGGGGGAGAAGAGCGGACGCTCAATGTTGCGATCACGCGTGCCGACGGTCCGGCCGCCGGGCGCATGAAGTACAACATCTTCTCGTCCGCCATCCAGATTGAAGAGCACGACACCCGCAGCCCCACCGCGTTCGGACACAGCAACGCGCGAGGGGCGGCCGCCGTGGCGGCCGCATTTTGGGGGAACACCGCCGTGTTCGACGACGGAACCACCACGCTGAACAGTTTCTCTTCGGAGGGCGGCATCCCGATCCTGTTCGACACCGATGGCACCCGAAAGGCCGCGCCCGAGGTGCGGCGTACGCCCGACTTTACCGCGCCGGACGGTGCCAACACGACGTTCTTCGGTCAGCAGATCAACGACGGGGATGAGTTCCCCAACTTCTTCGGCACGTCGGCCGCGGCTCCGCATGCAGCGGCCGTGGCGGCCTTGATGCTGAGCGTCGACCCGTCGCTCGCGCCGTCGCAGGTGTACCAGTCCATGGAGGACAGCGCGATCGACATTCTGCAGCGGACGAGCGCCAGCGGCACGCAGCCGGTCGCCGCGGGGTTCGACCGCTTCAGCGGAGCGGGGCTCATCCAGGCCAGCGAGGCCGCGCCGCTTCCGGTCGAGCTGTCCGACCTTCGCGCGACGGCGAGCGAAGACGCGGTGGTCCTCCAGTGGCAAACCGCCAGCGAGACCAACAACGCAGGCTTCCGTGTCGAGCACTCGCCACCATCGGCCGAAGACTGGTCGGTGCGCGATGCGTTCGTCGAGGGCGCCGGCACGACGACCGAACCCCAGCAGTATCGTCTCCGCATCGATGGGCTGGTGCCGGGCATGCATCGCTTCCGGCTGCGACAGGTCGACACCGACGGCACGGTGAACCGCAGCGATGCCGTATCGGTGCGTGTGGACCTCTCCGGGGCGTTTCGGCTGACGGGCGTGCGGCCCAACCCGGTGACGCAGACCGGCCGGATTCGCCTCACGGTCGACCGGCCGCAGCAGGTTCGCGCAGAGCTGTACAACGTACTCGGGCAGCGCGTCCGCGTGGTGCACGATGGGCGCGTGGCCGCGAACGACCCGGTGACGTGGACGCTCGACGGGGCGAAGCTTCCGAGCGGCGTGTACTTTGTCCGGGTCGAGGGCGACACGTTTTCGGCGACGCGTAAATTCGTGCGGGTCCGGTAGCTGTGAACGACCGTTTACGCCTCCAATTCCACCCGCTGCCCGTTGAGCTTGGGCCGCCGCTTTTCTACCATGAGGGGGGTCCTTGAACGCGGAGCCAGCGGATCGTGCCTGGATGCCGTGCTCGGAGCCGGATCACGTGGATCGAATCCGTGGTTCGTCTCCGCGTCTCTCCTCACCAACCCTCTCACCAACGTTCACAGGTATGCTTTGTCGAGGATTTCGAGCAGGGGCGTGGATCGGGCTCGCCGCACTGATGCTCAGTCTGGTCGCTCCGGCGGTCGCACAGCCGCTCACCGTCACCCCCAAGCAGTTGCAGGTCGTGCCGCTGGAGCGCGTCAACCCCAACTGGCATGACTGCGGGTTGCGCAAAGATCCCGAAACGGTCGACACCATTGTCCGGCCAGGACCGCAGTTTAAGTCCCAGAAGCGGGGCGCGACGATCGAAGTCGATTACGGGCCGGGCTTCACGCCCGAGGCGCGGGAGGCCTTCGGACGGGCGGTCGAGATCTGGGAGCGGCACATCCAGTCGTCGGTTCCGATCCGCATCGAGGCCAGCTTTGCCGATCTCGGGGCGAACGTGCTGGGCGGCGCCGGGCCAAACTTCATCTATGGGGTGGATACCACCGGCACCGGCGGCAACGATTTGATTCTGGGCGACGCGCTCATCGACGCCCTCACGGGGCAGGATCAGAACCCGACGCAGCCCGACATCGTGGCGCGGTTCAGCAGCACACGAAGCGACTGGCACTTCGGGGAGAGCCCCACGCCGCCGGGCCTTCTCGACTTCACGGGCGTGGTGCTCCACGAGATTGGCCACGGCCTGAACTACTTCGACCTGGTCAACTTCAGCGCCGGCACTGGATTCTACGGGGTCGACTTCGATGGCGACGGGCAGGTCAGCGAGAGCGAGAAGGTGCCCGGCATCTTCGACATCTTCCTTGCGCAGGAGGCGGCGCAGGGCTCGCAGTTCCTGGTCGACCCGTCCAACTTCGCCAATCCCTCTGCCGAACTCGGCGCGGCGCTGACGAGCAACCAGCTCGTGTTTGACGGAGCCAGTTCGCGCCGTGCGGCGCGGATCAGCAGCGGTCCGGTTCCGCCCAAAATTTATGCGCCGCCCTCGTGGCAGGAAGGGTCCAGCATCTCGCATGTGGACGAGTTTACCTATCCGCCGGGGGATCCCAATGCGCTCATGTCGCCGGCCTTCAACGCGGGCGAAACAGCGCGGCTGCCGGGGCCGGTGGTGTGCGGGCAGATGCGGGACATGAGCTGGCCGCTCGCGGCGGAATGCCAGAAATTCTTCGCCGACGTGTTTTCTCTCTCGGCTACGGGGTCGGCGGCCGACGGCACGGTGGCGCTCTCGTGGCAGGTGAGTGATGCGGCAAGCATCGAGCAGTACGTCGTGGAACGCCAGGCCTTCGACGGGGACTTTAAGGAGATCACCACCCTCCCTGGTGATGCGGCCCCGCAAGTGACGCTGCGCGACCAGGGACTTGGCACCTTTACCTACCGCCTGCGGTGGCGTCGCGCGGACAGCACAGAAGGCACCTCGCTGCAGCAGCCGTCGGTCACGCTGAACGTTCAAGACGTACAGGCGGCCGTGGACGAGGCCAAGCGGGGCCCGCGTGGACGGGGCGCCCTGGACGTGTCGTGGACGGTGCCACCCGGAACCGGGGACGCCTACAAGTACGCGGTCGAGGCCGCGCCGGGCAACACCGAAGCCTTTCGAGAACGGGCGACCACCCCCCGCACCAACGCCCAAATTGAGCGGCAGCCGCCGGGCCGGTATCAGGTGCGGATTGTTGCCACGGACGCGCAGGGCAACACGCTGACGAGCGAAGCGACGACGGCGGAGATCGACTTCGACGGGGCGGTCGTCGTCCTGGGACCGTTTCCGAACCCCACGGCCGATCGTGCCACCGTCGATCTGACGGCCCGCAATCAGCAGAAAATCACCATTCAAGTGTTCGACCGCTTGGGACGTCGTCTCTTCCAGGAGCGACGAACCGTTTCCTCTCAGGCTCCGGAGCGTATCCAAATTGATACGTCCCCGTGGTCCAGCGGGCTGTATTTCCTGCGCGTGGTGGGCGACACGTTCGCCGAAACCCGTGAGATGGCCGTCGTCCGGTAGTTCCCTGAGGCCGTTCCGATTCCGCTTCTGCATGTTCCAGCTTCATGACGACGTTCCCGCGAGTCCTCCCTGTTTGCGTCTCGCCTCTTTCGCCTCTCGCTCGTGCTGCGATCCTTGCCCTTCTGCTTTGCGCGGGCACAGGGCTGTCGCCGGCGCAGGCGCAGTCGGGGCGTGAGGTGCGGGAGCAGGCCGTTCGCGATGTGGCGGGTCCCGATGGAAGGGGCACGGATGGACCCATGCAGGCCGTAGGGTTCTCGCTTGCGCTTCTGCACCGTCTCCACGGAGCCGCGTCGATCTCCCCGAAGGCGAAGCAGACCGCTCGGCAGTCGCTCCCGCCGTCTCTGCACACGGCGCGCGATTGGGTTTCAATCGATGCCCTCGCGGCGGACGACGCGCAGGATCTCCGACGCGATCTGAAGGCGCTCGGATTGGAGAATGCGGCTGTTGCCGGGCGTGTCGTGTCTGGGCGGCTTCCCATCGACGCGCTCCGAAAGGTCGCCAAGCTGGCGTCTCTCCACTCGGCCTGGCCCGTGCTCGCAGTTGCACAGGCTGGGGCTACGACCACGCAAGGCGTGCAGGCGATGCACACCGATGCGTTTCGGACAGAGCACGAGGTGGACGGCTCGGGCGTGCGAGTCGGGGTGCTCTCCGATTCCTATGACAACTTCGACGGGGAGCCGCTCACCACGGCGCAGGGCGACGTGGAGTCGGGCGATCTACCCGAAGGCGTCGAGGTCCTCGACGAAGCCGACGATCCGCAGACCGACGAAGGCCGGGCGCTGCTCCAGATCATCCACGACATTGCGCCGGGCGCCGACCTGGCTTTCCACACCGCGTTTGACGGGCTCGCCAACTTCGTGCAGGGCATCCAAGAGCTCGCCTCCACGGGCGCCGATGTCATTATTGACGACATTATTTTTCTGAGCGAGCCGATGTTTCAAGACGGTCTTCTTGCCCAGGCCGTCGACGAGGCCGTTTTCGGAAGCAACGCCGTGTACATCTCGTCGGCAGGGAATGCCGGACGGAAGGCGTACGCGCAGGCCTTCCGGGGGTCGCAAACAACCGGTCCCCTGGGCGGGGAGCTCCACGATTACGATCCAGGCCCCCGCGTCGACCCCACCCAGGAGATCATCGTCGAAAACGGGGCGACGGTGCAGATCGCGTTTCACTGGGATCAGCCCTCGGCAACGGCGGGCGGGCCTGGCGCGCGCACAGACATGGAGGTTGCCATCCGCGACAAGCGCGGCAATGTGCTTTCGGCAGAGCGGCGGGACAACATTGGCGGCAATCCGTTCGACTTTGCCGCGTTGACCAACTCCGGCCAGGTGGATGCCGATGGCGACGGAACCCCCGACTCCACCTTTCAAGTGAGCGTCGAGCGGGTTGAAGGGCCGGCGCCCAACCGGATCCATTATGTGCTCTTCACGCGGAATGGAAGCGTGGAGATTGCCGAGCACGATACCCGGAGTCCGACCCTGTACGGTCACTCCAACGGGCGAGGAGCCCTGAGCACGGCGGCGGCCGCCTTCTTCAACACCCCTGCTTTCGGAGTCAGTCCGCCACGCGTGAACGACTTTTCGTCGTACGGAGGCATCGAGGTGCGCTTCGATCATCTGGGCAACCGGCTTGCCGTGCCCGAGGCCCGGCCCAATCCGGATGTGACGGCGCCCGACGGGGGCAACACGACCTTCTTCGGGCAGCGCATCGGGGACGGCGACACCTTCCCGAACTTCTTCGGGACCTCTGCGGCGGCCGGTCATGCAGCAGGTGTTGCAGCACTCGTGCGGGAGGCGGTGCCGGAGGCCACGGCCAACGAGATTGCCGATCGCCTCCGAGGGAGCACAGTGGATGTTGAGCGAACGGCGGACGGAGTGCTGGCTGGTTCGGGGCGGGACGCGTGGAGCGGCACGGGGCTGATTGACGCGCGCCAGATCGCTGTGCGGCCGCCGACAGTGGCCTCCTTTTCCGCCCAGGTCGGCGGCAATCGCAGCGTCCTTGTGACCTGGGCAGAAGCCAACGAGGGCAGCGCTGCTGCGTCGTACACGCTTGAGCAGAGCTTTTTGGGCGGGCCGTTCCGCCCGGTCGAAACGGTGGCCGGCGGGCAAGGCCAGTACCGACTCACGGTCTCCGATCTGCGCGTCGGCGCGCACGACTTTCGCCT
>CAYFSC010000039.1:0-20167 GCA_964345695.1 uncultured Rhodothermales bacterium
TCGGTTTCAATCTCGCTGTAGTGAACGAACAGGTCTTCACCTCCCTCTTCAGGAACGATGAATCCAAATCCTTTGTCGTTGCTGAACCACTTTACGGTTCCGGTTTTACGCTCTGCCATGATGCTACAGGGTGTTCGAAGATCAGTAATTCGAGAGTGCGGCAGAGCATCTGAAATTGGACGTCCTCCGAAATGGAATCCGACCGAATGGTAGGATGTGCTGCCACAATGGACAACGCTACGTAATTCATCGTCCATTGTCAAGCTCTAACCATCATTTCGGGGGGGAAGTCTCGTGGCTCTTGTGAATTCCGCGCACAGGCTACTCTGACGACGGCTGTTTCGAACAAAGAGGGGAGACCGTCGTGGAGGCCCGGTCCGTCTGTTCCGCACAACCAAACGATGCCGATGTCTCCGTCCCTGACGCGTCTGGTTCCCTCCGATCCTGTATTTCGCACGCACGATACGGTTCGGCATGCGCTGCAGGCCGCCTGCCAGGAGCACGCCGACGTGGCCACCTACCAGAACCTGGGCACAAGCGAAAACGGGCACCCGATCGACGGCGTTGTCGTGGGGCGGGGCGAGCCGGCGGTGAGCCTGATTGCGGGCAACCACGCCGACGAGCCGGTGGGGCCGGAGACCCTGCGCACCCTCGTGCTGGCGCTCCTTGAGCAGCGCGAGGCCATGCAGCCGTGGCTGGAGCGGTACCGGTTTGTCATTGTGCCGCATACCAACCCGGACGGCGAGGCGCGCAACCGCCCGTGGATTGAGCAGTGGCCCGACCCGATCGCGTATCTGCAGCATCGGGTACGCGAAAAGCCCGGTCGCGACCTGGAGTTTGGGTTCCCGGACATGCGCATCGAAAACGAACTCGTGTCGGACTTCCTCCGAGATCAGGGTCCGTTTGTGCTGCACGCTAGCCTCCACGGCATGGCCACAGCCGAGGGGGCACAGCTTCTCATCAACCGGCCCTGGACGTTCCGCACGCAGAATCTCCGGGATGCGTTTGTCGAGGCGGCGAGCGATGCCGGACTGCGGATGCACGACCACAACCGCAAGGGCGAAAAGGGATTCTTCTGGATCGAGCCGGGGTTCACAACCACACCGCGCGGTGACGCGATGCGGACGTTCTTCCGTGCGCAGGACGACCCGGACACGGCCGGTCGCTTTCACCAGAGCTCGATGGAGTTCGTGATGGCCCTCGGTGGCGATCCCCTTGCGCTCGTGACCGAGCTGCCCCTGTTCGTTGTGCACAACGACGACCCGACACCGGGCGTCCCCGATCAATACCTGCAGCTTCGCGAGCGGCTTCCTGAAATCCAGTTGCGCCTCACCCGAGAC
Source organism: uncultured Rhodothermales bacterium (assembly GCA_964345695.1). Classification (GTDB taxonomy): domain Bacteria; phylum Bacteroidota; class Rhodothermia; order Rhodothermales; family Salinibacteraceae; genus CAYFSC01. The sequence goes on from CAYFSC010000039.1 coordinate 1,341, forward strand.
GAGTCGGTCGACGATCTGCTGGCGCCCTTCGACCTGCGGCCGCTCCCACTCGATACGTCGATGCGCCTGCAGCTTCGTGCGCTTGAGTTGGGACTCGACGCGGTCGCGGAGTCATAGCAAGCCGGTGCCGGGGCGATAGGACGGAAGCCGTCGGGTCACAACATGAGGAGGACCGGCCTGCATGTGTAGAACACTCCCCTGCACGCGCAGAGCGGACCTGGACGTCGCTCAGAAGGCGTTTACGCTTTGCGTCCGTTCCTGCCTTCGCCGGATCCCATCGGAGCGTTGGCACGTCCACGGCGTTCTGCCGTGAAGCTCTTGCGAAGCAGGGCGCGGCATTGTACCATGCAAGCCACTTTGATCGCGCTTCCTGTTTCGCACCCTCCGCCTGCTATGATCTATTCGAGCCCGCACCCCGATGTCGAGATTCCGGAACAGTCCCTACCGGCGTTTATCACCCAGGATTTTGCCGACCGGGGCGACCAGCCGGCACTGATCGACGGGCCGTCGGGGCGCACTCTAACGTACAACGAGCTGGCCCGCGCCATTCCAGTGTGCGCCGGCGGCCTGGCAGAGCGCGGACTGGAGAAGGGCGACGTCTTTGCCATCTACAGCCCCAACCTCCCGGAGTACGCCATCGCGTTTTTCGGCGCGGCTATGGCGGGGGGCGTCGTCACGACGATCAACCCGCTCTACACGGCCGAAGAATGCGCGCACCAGTTGGAAGATGCCGGGGCCACCTTCCTGCTGACGGTGCCGCCGTTTCTGGACAAGGCCAAACAGGCGGCGGAGGCGGCAGGCATCGAGGAGGTCTTTGTGTTCGGCAACGCCGAGGGGGCCACAGCCTTCGAAACGCTGCTGGGCATCGGCCGCGACGCGCCGGAAGTGCTCATCGATCCCCGCGAGGATGTTGTTGCGCTCCCGTATTCGAGCGGCACCACGGGGCTTCCGAAGGGCGTCCAGCTTACCCATCACAACATGGTTGCCAACATCAGCCAGTGTTTGCCCATCGAAAAGCTGGAGCCGGAGGAGACGACCGTCGGGATTCTCCCGTTCTACCACATCTACGGAATGACGGTCATCCTGAGTATGGCCCTGCAGAACGGGGCCACCATCGTCACGATGCCGCAGTTCGAGATGGACGACTTCTGTCAGCTTGTCGAGGCGCACGGCATCCGGAGCGGGTACCTCGTGCCGCCGATTATCCTGGGGCTCACGAAGCATCCAGCGGTGGACGAGTACGACCTCTCGAGCCTGCAGCACATTACGAGCGGCGCGGCGCCGCTGGGCAAAGACGTGGCGGACGCCTGCGCCGAGCGCCTGGGCTGCACCGTCAAGCAGGGCTACGGCATGACGGAAGCCAGCCCGGTGACGCATCTGATGCCGCGGGGAGCCGACACCAACAAGCCCGACTCGGTGGGCCAGGCCGTGCCGAACACAGAGTTTCGCATCGTGGGCGTCGGGTCGCAGGAGGACCTGCCGCGCGGCGAGCGGGGCGAGATGTGGGTGCGGGGTCCGCAGGTAATGAAGGGCTACCACAACAATCCGCAGGCCACCGACGACACCATCGATGAGGACGGATGGCTGCACACGGGCGACGTGGCCATGGTGGACGAGGACGACGACGTGTACATCGTCGATCGGGTGAAGGAACTCATCAAGTACAAAGGCTACCAGGTGGCCCCGGCGGAACTGGAAGCCGTACTGCAGTCGCACGACGACATAGCCGACGCCGCGGTCGTGCCGAGTCCGGACGAAGAGGCCGGCGAGATACCGAAGGCCTTCGTGGTTCGCACCTCCACCGCACCCGATCTCGATGGTTCGACGGTCATGGACTTCGTGGCCGGGCACGTTGCGCCGTTCAAGAAGGTGCGCCGTGTCGAGTTCGTCGACGCGATCCCGAAGACCGCGTCCGGCAAAATCCTGCGGCGCGACCTGGTCAAGAAAGAGCGCGAGGAGGCGGATCAAGACTGACGGGGCGCGTGCTGCTGCCGGTCCTGCTGGCCGGTAGGCCGATGTGGCAACGGAAGCGGGGCGGATACGGGAGCTTCGACCCTCGTGTCCTCACAAGAAATCCGTGGGTCTTGACACGCACCACTTGATACTGTGCCGCGCACTGCTGAACGTCCCAAGCACGGAACGGGGTCTTCCCCGCTGCTCGCCACTCCTCCTTTTCAAACGTACCGACCTCATGCTGATTGCTGGCAACTGGAAGATGAACACCGATGTGGCCTCCGGGCACGAACTGGCCACGAACGTTGCTTCGGGTGCCACGGCCGCCTCGGAAGAGTTGGACGGCGTCGACCTGGCTGTCTGTCCGCCCTTCGTGCACCTGCCCGTCGTCGCGGAGGCGCTCGGCGACAGCGGCGTGGGGCTCGGCGCGCAGAACATGCACGCTGAAACGGACGGGGCTTACACCGGCGAGGTGTCCGCCCCAATGCTCGTGTCAACGGGCTGCACGTATGTAATCCTCGGCCACTCCGAGCGCCGCGAGTACTTCGGCGAGACGGACGCGTCGGTGCGGGACAAGATGGCGCAGGCCCACGCGCACGACCTCGTGCCCATCGTCTGTGTCGGCGAGACCCTGGAGCAACGGAATGCCGGGACGGCCAAAGACGTGGTTCGCAAGCAGGTGCGCGGCGCGCTGGAGGGCATCGACTTGGCGGACGGAAGCGATCTCGTTGTGGCCTACGAGCCGGTGTGGGCCATCGGAACCGGGGAGAGCGCCACGCCGGAGCAAGCACAGGAAATGCACGCCTTCCTCCGTGGCGAGTTGGCCGACCGGTACGACGCAGATGTGGCAGAGGCCGTCGAGTTGCTGTACGGGGGCAGCATGAAGGACCACAACTGCGAGTCGCTCCTTGGCCAGCCAGACATCGACGGCGGGCTCATCGGAGGCGCCAGCCTGCAGGCCGAGCACTTCCTGACGATCGCCAAAACCGGCGCCCAAGTTGGATGAATCCCGCACGCCAGTTGGAGGCGTGAATCCATGAGGGGCGGCCGTTCCGGGAGGTCAAGTCTCTTGCTCCTTCTGCAGGCTCTTGGCTTTTTACGACCCCCCGTGTTGCGCCGGTTGTGGTGGAGGCGACCGAGACGCCCTGCGGAGTGATCGAGCACGTGCTGGGATCCGACGAGGCCGGCGCGGAGCACATCATCGTGCCTGCTGGCGGGGTGGCGCAGCCCACCACCCACGAGGCGCTGGACGCCGGCGACATGACCGTCAAGATGAACGGACGCGAGGTCTTCAAATTCGCCACCCGCGTCATGGGCTCTGCCCTCGGCACCGTGTTGAAGAAGGCCGAGATGACGACCGACGACGTCGACCTGTTCATTCCGCACCAGGCCAACGCGCGGATCATCGAGTACGCCGCGCAGGAATACGGCCTGCCGCCGGAGAAGGTGGTGATGAACGTAGACCGCTACGGCAACACCTCTGCTGCGAGCGTGCCGCTGGCCCTGGCCGAAGCCTTCGACGACGGGCGCGCCCAGCCCGGCGACAGGCTGGCGCTCGTGGCGTTTGGGGCCGGGCTCACGTGGGCATCCGCCGTGGTACAACTCGCGCCGACCCTGGCCGCGCTCGACGCCGTTGACCGGTGCGACACCGCTCTCACGGCGGTCTCCTGATCACCGGGCGTCTCGGTCGGCCCGTTCGCTGTCGTTGTCCGTGCTGGCATCGCCGCTGCTCTCCGCGCCGCTGCTCTCCGCGTCGCCGCTGGCCGCGTCGCTGCTCTCGGTGCTCGCCGAGTCCGCAGATCCGTTGGCGCCGGCGCTTCCGTTGCCGTAGTCGTTGACGTAGAACCCTTCGCCTTTGAAGATCAATCCGGCGCTTCCGGTAATAATGCGCTCCACCTCCTGTCCCGTCTCTGGGCAGGTTTCCAGCGGATCGTCGGTGATGCGCTGCTGAACTTCAAACTTCGTTCCGTCTTCGCGGCGGTATGCGTACGTCGGCATAAGGTGCTACAGTCGTTGATCGAAGAGTGGTCGATCGGAGGCCAAGCCTCCGGTTTCGTACGGCGATGTGCTAGGTGCTCTCTCAAAATATGTTCCACATCCAGACGTGCGGCCCGGCTCTGCCAGGGTGACAGGAGGCCGGCAGGCGTTGACGGGCGGAGACTCGCGGCGTATGTTAACACGTGGACCCCGGTTGTTCCCTCACCGATTCCTCACCGCCGATGCGTCGCATCTTTTCTGCCCTCGCGCTGCTTCTTTTGCTCGTGACCACCGGGTGCCAGTCGGGGCCGGCGCGGACGGAGATTCTATGGGACGAGTGGGGCGTGCCGCACGTCTACGGCTCCAACGCCGACTCGCTCATGTACGCCTTCGGATGGGCGCAGATGAAGGCCCATGGCAACCGCATCCTTCGTCTGTACGGGGAGGCCCGCGGACGGGCGGCCGAGTACTGGGGGCCCGATCATCTGGCGTCGGATCGACGCGTGCGAACCCTCGACCTGCCGGCGCATGGACAGCGCTGGGCTGAGGCGCAGGAAGAACCGTTCCAGGGGTACGTCGAGGCGTTCGTCGCCGGAATGAACGCGTACGCTGAGGCCCATTCCAATCGCCTCCGTGATGACCGGGAGGGGGTGCTGCCGGTGCGTCCGTCCGACGTTTTTGCCCATACGTTGCATGCCATCCACGTGTCGTTCGTGGCATCGGGCGACTTGCAGCGCGCCCAGCAGTGGCGGCAGCGCAGAGGTTCGAACGCATGGGCCATCGGGCCGTCGCGCAGTGCGAGCGGTCATGCCATGCTGCTTACCAATCCCCACCTTCCGTGGAACGACCTGTTCACCTGGTTCGAGGCTCAGCTCGTGGGCCCGGGGCTGGACGCCTACGGGGCGACCCTCATCGGGATGCCGTTTCCGGGCGTCGCCTTCAACGACCACCTGGGCTGGACGCACACGGTGAACACGATCGATGCGTCCGATCTCTACCGCCTTCGCCTCGTGGACGGCGGATATGCGTGGAACGGCGGCACGCGGGCGTTCCAGACAACCACGAAGACCCTGAAGGTGAAGCAACCCGACGGGGCGATGCGCACCGACACGCTCGTCGTGAAGCGGTCGGTGCATGGGCCGGTTGTTGCAGAGACTGGCGACACGGCGCTCGCCCTGCGCATCGCGGGCATGGATCAGTCGGGCCTGTTCGACCAATACTGGCGCATGCTCCGGGCGACCTCCTTTGGCGCGTTCGAGACGGCGCTGAAGAAGATGCAAATGCCCATGTTCAACACCGTGTACGCCGACCGGGACGGGCACATCCTGTACCACTTCGGCGGGCGCGTGCCGCAGCGCCGATCGGGCGACTGGGAGTACTGGCAGGGCATCGTGCCGGGCGATACGTCGGCCACCCTGTGGCGGGTGATTCATCCGTTTGAGGACTTGCCGCGCGTGTTCGATCCGCCGAGCGGGTGGGTGCAGAACGCCAACGATCCGCCGTTCACATCCACGTTTCCGCGGGAGGTCGACACCACCGGCATGTCGCCGTACATGGCGCCGCGCACCCCGGAGCCGCCTGTGCGCATGTTCCGCCCGCAGCGCTCCATCGACATGGTGGCGGGCGACACGTCGATCACGTTTGCGGAGCTGCAAGCGTACAAAAACGACACGCGCATGCTTGCCGCTGATCGCCTGCTCGACGATCTGATCCCGGCCGTCCGCCAATATGGAAGCGACCGCGCCAGCCGTGCGGCCGATGTGTTGGAAGCATGGGACCGAACGGCAAATGCCGAGAGTGAGGGCAGTGTGCTGTTTGCCGCCTGGTTGCGAGCGATGGTGCAGGAAGGGGCGTCGTTTGCCACGCCCTTCATGCTCGGCGCCCCGCGCACCACCCCCGACGGGCTGTCCGACCCAGAGTCCGCCGTCCAACGGCTGGATCGCGCTGCCGCCCAGGTGACGTCGCAGTACGACTCGCTCAACGTGGCGTGGGGCGCCGTGCACCGTCTCGTGGGCCCGAACGGCTCGTATCCGGCCTCCGGCGGCAACGGGCTCTTCGGACTGTTTCGTGTGCTCTGGTTCACGAACACCGACGACGGCGCCCGCCGTGCCACCGGCGGCGACTCGTACATCGCGCTCACCGAGTTTACGGAGGACGGCCCGCGAGCCCGCGCCCTTCTGCCCTACGGAAACGCCTCGCAGCCTGACTCGCCCCACCGCGGCGACCAGTTTGCGTTGTATTCCAAGAAAGAAATGCGTCCCGTATGGTTGTCGCGCGACAGCATCCGCGCGCACCTGGAGTCGACAACCACGTTTTGAAGCATCCGTGTTTTGAAGAATGCCGAGCCGTCCGGTCTACGACGGAGCATACAGGGAGAGGAAGAGCACGGACCGCAGAACGCCTTCCATAGCGGAATCTGCGCCCCTGTCCGCCGTCTGGGGGCCGCCGTTCTCGACCGCCTGGCACCGCACAGGCTTTCATCTCCGCAACCGACGCGCGAATCCTCATGCCCCGAACCCTCGTCTTTGACGTGAACGAAACGCTCTTGGACCTCCGTGCGCTGGCGGCGCCGTTCGAAGCCGTCTTCGGCGATTCGAGCGTTCGCACCAGCTGGTTTCGAACGCTGCTCCATCAGGCGATGGTGACGACCATCACGGGGCCGTACGTGGACTTCAGCGCGCTGGGACGGCAGTCGCTGGCGGTTGTCGCAGACGAGCGCGGGCACGGGCTCACGGACGAGGAGGCTGCAACCATCCTCGGTGCCATGCGCGAACTGCCCCCGCACGAGGACGTCGAGGACGCACTCGCGTACCTGCACGACGCGGGGCTGCAGCTTGTGGCGCTCAGCAACGGCGTGCCGGATGTTCTGCACGACCAGCTGGACCACGCGGGCATCGCAGACGCCTTCGTGCACATCATCTCGGTCGACGCAGCCGGACGGTTGAAGCCGGCACCCGAGCCGTACGAGACGGTCGCCCGGGAACTCGGCGTCGAGACGAGCGACCTGCGCATGGTCGCGGCGCACGCCTGGGACACGACGGGCGCCCAGCGGGCCGGGTGTGCCGCCGCATTCGTGGCGCGTCCGGGCAAGCGGCTGGCGCCGAGCGATCCGGTGCCCGACGTCGTGGGCGGGGACCTCCGCGACGTGGCGCGGCAGATCGTCGCGGTGGAGACGAGGTAGGACGTTGGAGGCCGGAGAGGCTCTGGACGCTTCGGAAGCGATGGAGGCGGTGGACGTGCTGGACGCAGGTTGATCCCTCAGATTAATCGCTCGCATTGATCGCTCGCACGCCCGAACGTACGCCACGGCGATCCGTCATACAGAAGCGCGCCCGTCGCTCTCCGGTTGATCTGACTTCCGCATGCCGTCCCCTCCGTCCGGCTCGACTGCCGCTCCGCTTTGGCGGGTGCATCTTCTCCACAGCGGCCTGCCGATTGGAGGGGTGGCAGCGGCGTTTATGGCCGGCACGTCGGCGCTTCTCGGCGTGCCGGTCGATGCCGGATTGCTCGCGCTCGCGTTCTGCGGGACGGCGCTCGTGTACCTCGTGGACCGCGCGGCGAACTGGTCGCCCGAGGATGCCGTCAACCGCCCGGGTCAAGACCGATGGCGGAACCAGGCCCGGCCCGTGATCTACGGGGAAGCGGCCGTGCTGGCGCTCGGGGGCATCCTGGCACTGACCGTGGTGCGTCTCGAAACGATCGGAGCCGGGATGGCGATCGGTCTCGTGGGAGCGCTGCACGTCGTTCCCGTGCTTCCCGGCGGGCGACGGCTCAAGGCCTGGAGCCTGTGGAAGCCGCTCACCATCGGGCTCGCGTGGGCCGTCGGGAGTGTCGTGCTGCCGCTGGTCGAGGCCGGATCGCCGGTGGCGGCATGGGGCCACGTTCAGGTCGTGATGTACCGCTTTCTGTTCGTGGTGCCCAATGTCCTGCTGGCCGACTGGATCGACCGCGAAGGCGACGCTGCCGCAGGCCTCACGACGGCCGGGACGGCGCTTCCCCTGCGGACGCTTCGGATCCTAAGCACCGTTTCTGTAATTGGGGCCCTGGGAATGGGACTGGGCTGGGGCCTCCAGTTCGATGCGGTCGGCTTGTGGACCGTCGATGCCGTAGGACCCGCGCTTCTCCTCGGTGCCGCGTGGCGACTGCATCCGCCAGCCACGCATCGCTCGACGCTGGTGCTGGACTTGGTCGTTGGGTGGCCGGGCGTCACCGCGGCCGTGGCGCTTCTGGGCTAAACACGCACACGGGGGACTGCAATCATCCCGTTGGATCGTCCCCAGCGGCGCGAACATTTTCGGGGCCGCACGTTGAACGCATGCATCGTATAATCGAAGTCCCACCCGTCGACTCGTTATGCCCCCAACGTCGTACGTCGAACGTCTCGTTAATCTCCTTGACCCCGACCAGAATCTGCTGCTGAACGCCACCGTGGACGAGGCCCGCGCCGCGATGGCGTCTGGCGACCCCAACCGCATTCGGGCGCTGGACGGCCAGTTCGCGCTCGTCCACAAAGACGGACAGACGGTCCGCATGGCGCGCTCCATCGGGCGGCCTATGCGCTACTTCCTCGCGAAGCGAAAAGAGGGGCCATGCCTTGTCGTCGCGGAGCGCATCGACGCAATTCGTGGGTTCCTGGAGTCTGAAGGCCTTGCCGATCAGTTCCATCCGTCGTACACCCGCATGGTGCCGGCCCATCACGTGACGACCCTGGAGCTCGTGGGCTGCCCGGATCCGCAGCCGACGTACACGCGCTACTTCGATCCGGATCAGGGCACGCTGCCCGCCGATCTTGACGCAATCGGGGAGGCGTACATCGGCGCGCTGGCCGATGAATGCAACCGGTGGCTGGACCAGATTGATGACGAGGAGCCCATCGGCGTTCTTTTCTCGGGCGGCATCGACAGCGGTTCCGTTGTTCTCGTGCTGCGCCACCTGCTGCTGGAGCGCGGCGCGGCACCCACCCGGCTCAAGGCGTTTACGCTCTCGGTGAACGGCGGATCGGACGTCGAGCAGGCGCACGCCTTCCTCGATGAGTTGGGCCTGTCGATGTTCTTGGAGGTCGTGGAGGCCGATCCCGACGACATCGACTTCCGCGAAGCGATTCGCGTCACCGAAGACTACAAGCCGCTCGACGTCCAGGCCGCCACGATGACGCTGGCCCTCTGCCGCGGCATCCGCGAGCGCTACCCGGACTGGACGTACCTCGTGGACGGCGACGGCGGCGACGAAAATCTGAAGGACTACCCGATCGAGGATAATCCGGAGCTCACGATCCGCAGCGTCCTGAACAACCAGATGCTCTACCACGAGGGCTGGGGCGTCGACGCCGTCAAGCACTCGCTCACCTACTCCGGCGGGCAGAGCCGCGGGCACGTGCGCAGCTACGCCCCGGCGCGCCACGTCGGTTTCGAGGGATTCAGTCCGTACGCGCTCCCGAACGTCATCGAAGTCGCCGAAAACATCCCCTTCGTCGAACTCACCGACTGGAAGCCGGAGCGGCTCTATGATCTGAAAGGCGAGATCGTCCAGCGCGGCGTCCGGGCCGTCACGGGGCAGGACATGCCCGTCTTCGAGAAAACGCGCTTCCAGCGTGGGGCTGTCGACGAAGACGGATTTGACGATCTCTTCCCCGAGGATGAGCAGGCGTACCGCCGTGCGTTTGCGGAGATGCACACCTCTTGAGAAAGGGAGCGGGGGAGAGGGAGAAGGGGAACACAGGACGTTTTCGCTCACGCTCGCGAAGGAACCAACGAGCGACTAAAAATGGCACAGAGCCACGCGAGCCAAGGAATACACGCCAGCCTGGGTGGCCTCCCCCATTCTCCCGCGCTCCCATTCCCCCATCCCTCACGTCACATCCACCGCGTTTGAAGATGCACCTACGATGACAGGGGCCGATCCTCCAACGTACACCGACGCCGAGATCGTCGCCGCGCGGCCCGAGAAGGCCGATGTCGATCCGTGGACGCCGTACGCGTACCACGTCGAGCCGGAGCGAACGAAGACGGGGGCCGTCGAGGATGTGGCCACGCTCTTCTTGACGAACCGGGAGTGCCCGTTCCGGTGCCTGATGTGCGACCTGTGGACGAACACCACGGATGAGACCGTTCCCGAAGGCGCCGTGCCCGCGCAGATCGACTATGCGCTGGAGCGGCTGCCGGACGCCCGGCACGTCAAGCTGTACAACAGCGGCAACTTCTTCGACCGCAAGGCCTTCCCGCCGTCCGACCGCCCTGCCATTGCGGAGCGCGTCGCGGATTTCGAGACGGTCATCGTCGAGAACCATCCGAAGCTGTGCGGCGAGCCCTGCGTGGACTTTCGCGATCGGCTGGCCGGACAGCTGGAAATCGCGCTCGGGCTGGAGACGGCCCACCCGACCGTGCTCGACCGCCTCAACAAGCGCATGACGCGCGAGGACTTTCGCCGCGCCGTCGGGTTTCTGCGGGAGAATGACATCGACGTGCGCACCTTTATTCTGCTCCGCCCGCCGTTCCTCAGCGAGAAAGAAGGCGTGGAGTGGGCGCTTCGCTCCATCGCGTTTGCGTTCGATGTGGGCGTGCAGACGTGCTCCGTCGTGCCCACCCGCTCGGGCAACGGCATCATGCAGCAGCTGGAGCAGAACGACCACTTCGCGCCGCCCTCGATGGCCTCCATCGAGACGGTGCTGGAAGCGGGCCTCCGGATGGACCGCGGACGCGTCTTCATGGACCTCTGGGACCTGGAACGGTTCGCCGACTGCGAGGCCTGTGCCGATGACCGCCGCGAGCGCCTGCACCGGATGAACCTGACGCAGGAGATCGCGCCCCCTGTGGCGTGCGACTGCGAGTGATGTGTGCTTCGGAAGCTGTAGAGGCGCTGGACGCGGGAGTGAATGAGAGAATGGGGGCGTGGGAGAACGGGGGCGTGGGCGTTCACGAAATTCGAAATGTGGAATGCGAAACGAGGTTCGTTGTGGAGATTGATGCGAACGTCGCGATTCTCGGCTCCGGCTTCGGCGGGAGTGTGCTCGCGCTGGTCCTGGAGCGGATCGGCCTGGATGTGGCGGTGATGGACCGGGCGGAGCACCCGCGGTTTGCGATCGGCGAGTCGTCGACGCCCACGGCAAACATGATCCTGCGCGATCTGGCGGACCGCTACGACCTGCCGCGCCTGCGTCCGCTGGCGGCGTATGGACCGTGGCAGGAGGCGTATCCCGACGTCGTGGGCGGACGGAAGCGCGGGTTCAGCTATTTCCGACACGAACAGGGCGAGACGTTCGACCCCGATCCCGAGCACGCCAATGAACTGCTCGTGGCCGCGAGCAGCGATCCGTATCACTCCGATACCCAGTGGCTGCGCGCCGACGTCGATGCCTTCCTCGCGAATGAAGTGCGAGAGGCCGGCATTCCCCTGCTGGAGCGAACGGAGGTCACCGCTGTCGAGCGCGATGATCGGTGGCGCATCCGTGCGCAGCGCGACGGGGGGACCGTGACGTGCGCGGCCGACTTCGTGATCGACGCCACGGGGGCGACCGGTCTGCTGCTGCGACACGGTTTCACCCGAGCCGACGACGCGTTGCGGACCCAGTCGCGGGCGCTTTTCACACACGTCCGCGATCTCCCACGCTGGCAGGAGGTCATGGCGGAGCGCGGGGCGCAGATCGAGGACCACCCGTTTCCATGCGACCAGGCCGCCGTGCATCACGTGCTCGACGGCGGGTGGCTGTGGGAGCTCCGCTTCGATGATGGGCGTGTAAGTGTGGGCCTCGTGCTGGATGCGCGAGCGCATCCGCTCGACACAACCGTTCCGCCCGAGGAGGAGTGGCAGCGGCACCTTCAGCGCTACCCAGCGCTTGCGGAGCGATTCGACGGCGCCGAGGTCGCAGATCCACCGGGGCACATCGTGCGAACGGGACGGCTCCAGCGCCGTGCCACGCGGGCTGCCGGCCCGGGCTGGGCACTGCTTCCGTCCGCGGCCGGATTCGTGGATCCGCTGCACAGCACCGGCATCGCCCACATGTTGAGCGGCGTCGAGCGACTGGCGCGGGGATTCGAACGGCACGGTCCGTCGCTCCCGCCCGCTGCGCTCGACGCCTACAGCCAGACCGTCCGGCACGAGCTTTGCCTTGTCGACGATCTTGTGAGCGCGTGCTACGAGGCGCTGCCGTCGTTCCGCGGATGGGGGGCGAGCACGATGCTCTACTTCGCTGCCGCGACGACGTACGAGCGGATCCGGGCGAACGGAGACGCTCCGCCCGGCTTCCTCTGCGCGGAGGACGAGGCGCTGCGGCAGATCGTGCAGGATGCCCGCGACCACGTCGCCGCATGGCCGCCGGGTGCAGCGTCCTCCCCGAAGCAGGGGGCCGACTACGAGCAGCGCGTCGAGGCGGCCATCGAGCCGTACAACGAAGTGGGACTTTTCGACCCGCCCACACCGCGGATGTATCCGCACACCGCCGCGCCGGTGATGAAATAGTGCGCCCCTGAAGACGGAAATCACGAGGAGGATTCCATTACGCTGCGTACCACGCGCCAGAAATACCGAAATCCGCATCGCGATTTTACCGTCGGCACGGTGGGATCAGTTGGAACCCGATTGCCAATCGCTTAATTTCCAACGCTGTATCAATCGCATCCCTCCCCACGCACGATTCCGCATCGCATGTCTGAGACCGACGCCTCCATCGAAGACTTCACCCGCATTGAAGATCTCCCCGATCACGTCGATGAGACGGTGACCTTGAAGGGATGGCTCCACAACAAGCGCGGGTCGGGCGGCATCAAGTTCCTGATCCTGCGCGACGGCAGCGGCTTTGCGCAGTGCGTGGCGCCGCAGGATGACGTCGACGACGAAAGCTGGGCGGTGGCGGACGACGTGAGCCAGGAGGCGTCGATCGAAGTCACCGGCACCGTGAGTCAGGACGACCGCGCGCCGGGCGGTTACGAGATTCAGGTCGCGAACATCCGCCGGATTGGCGACTCCGGCGGCTACCCGATCACCCCGAAGGAGCACGGCATCGACTTTCTGATGAACCACCGCCATCTGTGGCTCCGCAGCGAGAGTCAGTGGGCGGTGATGCGCGTGCGCAATCGCACCATCATGGCGATCCACGAGTTTTTCCAGGACCGGGGCTTCATCCAGATGGACGCGCCGATCCTCACGGGCAACGCCGTGGAGGGCACGTCGACGCTGTTTGAACTCGACTACTTCGACGACGAATCCGCCTACCTCACGCAGAGCGGCCAGCTGCACGGCGAGGCGATGGCGATGGCGCTCGGCAAGATCTACACGTTCGGCCCCACGTTCCGCGCCGAGAAGTCGAAGACGCGGCGTCACCTCACCGAGTTCTGGATGATCGAGCCGGAGATGGCGTTCTACGACCTGGAGATGGACATGGAGCTTGCGGAAGCGTTTGTGGCGCACATCGTGCAGACGGTGCTGGCAGACTGCGAAGACGAGCTCGAACGGCTGGAGCGCGACACCTCGGTCCTGGAACAGGTCGACACGCCGTTCCCGCGCATCAGCTACGACGAGGCGGTCGACTTGCTGCGCAGCGACGAAACCGCCGAGATGATCGACGCGAAGATGGAGGCGCTCCGCGAGGAAAAGGCGGCGCTGGAGACGGAGCGCGAGGAGAACGCCAACGAGCGCGGGCAGGCGAAGAAATGGCGCAAGCGCCAGATCGACGAGCGCGAGATCGAAATCAACAAGCGCATCGACCAGATCGAAGAAGACCTGCGCAACCTGCCGGACTGGAAGGAGTCCGCGCAGACGTTCGAGTGGGGCTCCGACTTCGGAGGCTCTGACGAGACGGTGCTCACGTGGCACTTCGACCGTCCGATTCTCGTGCACCGCTTTCCGGCGCAGATCAAGGCGTTCTACATGAAGCGCGACCCCGAGGACGACCGTCTCGCCATGGGCGTCGACGTGCTGGCTCCCGAAGGCTACGGCGAGATCATCGGCGGCGGCGAGCGGGCCACGGACATCGACTTTCTCAAGGAGCAGATCGAGGCGCACGGTCTGCCGGAGGAAGTCTTCGACTGGTACCTCGACCTCCGCACGTTCGGCTCCGTTCCGCACAGCGGCTTCGGGCTTGGCCTGGAGCGCACCGTGTCCTGGCTCTGCGGTCGCGAGCACGTCCGCGAAACGATTCCCTTCCCGCGGACGATCGGGCGGCTGCATCCGTGATTGCGAGAGGGCGAGAGGGCGTGTGGGCAGCGCTCGCGCGCTCGGAGCCCTCGCCGCCGAGACAATAACCGCACCGCTCCGTGCGTTTGACGAAGCAAACCGCACCGACGCCTCCCCATCCAGACGCCAACGATCCATGCGCTTCCTCTCAACGCTCACGCTCGTCGTTAGCCTCCTCGCCCTCATGAGCTCATCGCCTGTAGCGGCCCAGGACACGCCCGGTCCGTCCCGAACGGTAACGGTGCAGGGGGAAGGAACGGTCACCGCTGCTCCCGATCAGGCGACCGTCCGGTTCGGCATCGTCTCGGAGGCGGAGACGGCGGAGGCGGCGCGGGCGCAGAACGCCCGGGCGTCGAAGAATGCCATGAACGCGGTGCGCGATCTGGGCATTGCGGACGGCAAGATCCAGATGCAGCGCCTGCAGTTGCAGCCGCGTCGCGAGTACAACCGGCAGACGCGCACCTATGAGGAGAAGGGGTACGAGGCGACGCGCCAGGTGGTCGTGGAGATGGACCGTTTGGAGCAGCTCCCGACGCTCGTGGCGCGCGTGGTGCAGCAGGGCGCCAACCGGCTGGACGGCATCCAGTACGAGCTGTCTGACCGCGACGCGGTGCGCAACGAAGCCCTGCGGGCGGCGGCCGAGAGTGCGCGGGCCAAGGCCCAGCTGCTGGCCGAGACACTCGGCGCAGACCTCGGCGGCGTCCTGCAGATCAACGAGCAAAGCTTCGACTTTCCGCAGCCGGTCTACCGCGCGCAGATGGAGATGGCGAAGGCCGCCTCGGCCGATCAAGCGGCTCCGGAGCCTGATGCCTACGCTGCAGGAGAGATCGAGGTGAGCGCGAGCGTGCAGGTGACGTTCGAGCTGCAGTAGCGGCTGGATTGCGGTCGTGGCCGGCGTCCGTTTCGGAGGCACGATAAGGGTACAGCACAGTCTCACCTGCGTGTCACTCCCGCGTGTCGCTCTATGTGATGGCGCAGCCATTCGCGGAGGTCGGCAAGCACCTCGTCTTGTTCGGGCTCGTTGAAGGTTTCGTGGTAGAGCCCGTCGTAGAGGCGGAGCGTCTTGTCGGTAGACGCCGCTTGTTCGTAGAGCGTCTGGCTCCACTCGGGACTGGCCAACTGGTCGGCGGTGCCGTGGAAGACGAAGAAGGGGAGGTCAAGCCGGGGCAGCGACTCTTGGGCGCGCTCGCCCGCGCGGATCATCTCGGCCGCGGTTCGGGCAAGGATGCGCCCGTGGTAGTTGAGCGGATCGTTGTCCGCCTCTTCGACGACCTCTGGATCTCTAGAAATGGCGCCCTCGGGACCGCGGACCGTCGGGAGTCTCGGAAACGTCTCCCCGAGC
Organism: uncultured Rhodothermales bacterium; assembly: GCA_964345695.1. GTDB lineage: Bacteria > Bacteroidota > Rhodothermia > Rhodothermales > Salinibacteraceae > CAYFSC01. Next base: position 16,780 of record CAYFSC010000039.1, read on the forward strand.
CACTGTGCCGCCCGGCGCAGCAGCGGGGCGAGGTCGGGGTTGATCTCGATGGCGGGCGAGCTAAGAATGAGACCGTCTACATTTGGGGCCCGGTCCAGCGCGTAGAGCAACACGATGAGACCGCCCATGCTGTGCCCGAAGAGAAAGAGCGGGCCATCGGGGAGGCGGGACGTAGCTGCGTCAAGGACATGGCCGAGATCGTCCAAGTACCGGTCGAATGAATCAATGTAGGCCCGGTCGCCTTCCGAGCGTCCGTAGCCGCGCTGGTCGTAGGCGTAGACCGATGCCCCTTCCCGCACCATGGCCTCGGCGACATGGTCGTACCGCCCACAGTGTTCGGCGTAGCCGTGCACGAGCACGACACCGGCGCGCGCGGCCTCCTCCGGAGACCACTGCTGGGTGAACAGATGCACGCCGTCGTCGGTGAACAGGGTGCTTCGGCTCGGCGGATGAGACGGAGTGTAGGGCATAAACTGCGGTCTGATGAACAGGCGACTCGCCAAAAGATAGAGGGTGGACCGCGGGATGTCGAGGGCCGTATGTAGAATCCACTCTTGCTCATCGTCCGCCATCATCCTGGGTCCGAACGGCGTCACTCATCGCATGCACATCGGGTTTCTTGGGCTCGGATCCAACCAGGGGGCGCGTCTGGCCCATCTGCAGCGGGGCCTTGACAAACTGCGGCGCCGCGGTCTCCGGGTGACGGCCGTGTCGCCGGTCTACGAAACCGAGGCCCACACGATCGATCCGGCGGCAACGCAGCGCCCCTTCCTGAATGCGGTGCTCCAAATGGAAACCCACCGGGCGCCCGAGGTGGTGCTTCGGATCGCGCAGCAGGTAGAACGCAGCGAAGGCCGAGCGGCCCTCGACCAGCGGGAGCAATGGGCGCCGCGGCCGCTGGACGTCGATCTGCTGGCCATCGGCGGGCGGACGCAGGACACCGAAAGCCTGACGCTGCCGCATCCTCGGCTGGGCATGCGGCGGTTCGTGCTGCGCCCTTGGGCCGACCTCGCGCCGAACTTCGTCGTGCCCGCACCGTTCGAGGCGACCGTGAAAACGTTGCTGGCCCGATGCACCGACGCCAGCGCCCTTCGTCGCACTCCGTACCTCCTGACCCTCCCTTCGGACGCCCGTCCGTAACGTATGGCTGATGGCTCGTCCACGCATCCGCCGCTGCCCGACGCGCTCAATTACCTCGTCATCGAGGGCGTGATCGGAGCCGGAAAAACCACCCTGGCCCGTCTGCTCGCCGACCGGCTCGACGCCAAGCTCGTACTGGAACAATTCGAGGAGAATCCGTTCCTGGAACGCTTCTACGAGGACAAAGAGCGGTACGCGTTCCAAACCCAGCTCGCCTTTCTGGCCAGTCGCTTTCGGCAGCAGAAAGACCTCGCAGCTCGCGACCTTTTCCACGCGCTCGTCGTCAGCGACTACACCTTCGAAAAGGACCGTATCTTCGCCCATCAGACCCTCGAAGGCGACGAGCTTCAGCTCTACGAAACGCTCTTCCGGTTGATGGAGCCGAATGCACCCACGCCCGACCTTGTGCTCTACCTGCGGTCCTCCCCCAAGCGACTGTTGCGTAATATCCAGCAGCGCGGCCGATCCTACGAGCGCGACATGGACCCCGGCTACATCGAACGTCTGCATGCGGCCTACGACCGCTACTTCCGCCACTACGACAAGAGCGGGTTGCTCGTCGTGAACGCCGCCGACATCGACTTCGTCGAGAACGAGGAGCAGCTCGACACCATCATCCAGCACCTCGCTGCGGCCGACCTGTCGGGCACCACGCACTGCACGCCCGAACCCACGTCCTCGACGTCTCCCTGACGCCACGTCTCGCTGCTTCTAATGGAGTATCTCCTGTTCGCTGTTCTTGCGTATTTTATCCTGCGAACTGCGAGCAACCTCGTCGGGATCATGCGCGGCCACGATCCCTCGCACCGGATCGAAGATGCGCGCAATGGGCAAGAGCGCAGGACCGACCACAACTGGAAGGGGCCGTCGCCGCGCAACCGCACCGGAACCGCCACAGATCACCCGACCTACTGGGGCGAGGACGTCGAAGATGCCCGCTGGCGTGACGTCGGTTGAGGAAACAGCAGGCGGCATCGGCGCGCGCTGGCGGTGGAGAGGCTCGAGCCGGGCGACCGGCTGCGAGTGCCGATGCCGGGTCTCGTGCCCGTCGCCCGTCAACCTCTGAACTCAAACCGCTTCTCAGTCGCCAAACGTATAGGTGATGGTGGTGCGGGTGGCAACGGGCTGCCCCTTCGCGCGGGCCGGACGAAACAGCGAGCGGCGGGCGGCAGCCAGAGCCGCCTGCTCCAGTCCGTGACCGAGCTGGCTCACGGCCCGAGGCTGACCGTTCTCAAGATAGGCGCGCTCCCGTATCTGCGCCTCGGTGACTTGGCCTTTCGCACTGACCTGCACTTCCACGACGACCCGCGCCTTGATGTCGTCCTTTCGGGCCGAGGACGGGTATTCCGGCTGCACTGCCCGTAGCAAGCGGGCATTCGTGTCGGGCGTCTGGGAGGCCGAGGCTTGCGCCGTCGTCCCCTCCTGGTACGTTTCATCGTCGCCCGGATCCTCGATCTGGAGCGTGCCCGTTTCCCATTCGATTTCGGTCTCGATGATACGGTCGTTCGGCACGACCACCGGTGGCAGCGGGGCCGGTGGGGGCGGCGTCTTCTCCTGCGACTGGCTCGTGGGCTGTACCTCCTCGATCTGAATCGACTCGGCCCCGCGATCGCTGTACGGCAGCGGCGAGTCCGCCCCAAAGTCGGAAGGCCACCCCTGCACAACGAAAATCGCGACCAGCAGTACACTGGCCGTGGCGGCAAGCAGGCGCTGACGGTACAGCGCATCCGAATGGTGGGAACGACGGGCCACAGGTGTGCAGGCTGGAAAGTCAACGAGGCACCATCCATCAAACGCACAACACCTGCGCTGTTTCTCCAGATGGGCCCGCTCGCTTTCGCCTCCGGCGAGCCGGCCCGTGCGCTTCGGAGGAAAAACCACGGGTGCGCCCCCACGATCGGGGGGAAGGGACAGGGCAATTGCACAAGAGACTGTGGGACGCAAGTGCTCCTTCGGCATACGCTTCGAGAACAGCGCACCGGCTCTCTGGCCCCACGCCGCTCTGTCTCCCGGACGGATTCCGAACACCGGTAAGACCCCCTGCTGCAAACCATTGTGCAGAATCGACCCGCCGGGACGCCGAGAACACCGCCTGGTGGAACGAATCCGTCCGGTCGTCGGATGGACCCTGGCTCAGGGACAAAGTGGTCGATTCCCGGCGCAGAGCCGGCGCGATCGAGCATTCAAATCGATCAAGAAGTTTGATGCGATTGTCCTGCGAAACCGGGTCCGACCCGAAACCATTTTC
>CAYFSC010000040.1:0-3451 GCA_964345695.1 uncultured Rhodothermales bacterium
GTAGGTGCACGGCCCGTCGCAGCAGGTAAAAGTGATCTCTTCGCGCTGCTGCTCGTTCGTTTCGAACGCACGGCGCTTGAGGTCCATGAGGGCCTCGATGCCCGGACCCTGCTCGATTTCGTCGTCCCGCAGTCCGGCGAGTTCGTCGGCCGAGCCGTTGGCGTGGGCGTCGAAGACCCACTCGTAGCGCAGATCCGGACCCACGCGGGCAAAAATTACGGGACTGGTGCTCAGCGCTGTGCGGTGGCGCTCCTTCTGGCGCTGGATCTTCTCCTGTGCTGCTTCGCGGACACGGATCTCGTGCCGCAACTCCAACTCGTCCATCACCATCGACGCAAGGTCGTCCAGTTGAGCGTAGGTGGCGTCCGAGAATGAGCGCGGCTCGGTGTCCATCACGCAGAGAGTCCCGATGCGGAACCCGTCGGGCGTGAGGAGGGGAGCGCCGGCGTAGAAGCGGATCGACGGCGGACCCGTGACGAGCGGATTGTCGGCCACGCGCTCGTCCTGCGTCGCATCTTCGATGACGGTCACATCGTCGGAAGCGAGGGCATGCACGCAGAGCGAGGCATCGAGCTCCGTTTCCCGCCGCTCCAGTCCGACGGCAGACTTAACCCACTGCCGATCCTCGGCCACCAGGTTGACCAGCGCGATGGGCGTGTCGAAGAGGGCAGCGGCCAGGCGTGTGATGCGGTCGAAGGCGTCTTCGGAAGGGGTGTCGAGAATGTCGTAGCGGTGGAGCGCGTCCAGCCGATTTGAGGCAGCGGACGCCCCAGCCGAAGCATAGGAGAGGGCAGGGTCCAGATCCATAGGAGAAGGAGGGCACATGCGAAAGGTTCGCAGAAATGCCGGAAGAAAGAGACGCAGGAAGGGCTACGAAAGGGGATCAGAACCCGGCACCCTGCCAAAACAAGTTAGCACACTGCTAAAACAAATTAAATGCCAGACCGACAATCCCGACCGGTCGACGGGAGCTTCGTTCGCACGAGGTCGTGCCGCTACGGCGACTTCGGGGAGGGCGTTAAATGGGTGGAGTGAAAGCCCGTCGGGGCCTTGAGCCCGTAGCCGAGAAGGCGGTCCAGTCCGATGTGGGCGGTCCAGATGAGTGCAACGGACCCGAGGAAGGACGCTTTCAAGGCGAAGGCAACGCCACCGAGGAGGAGTGGCGTCACGTAGGTATGGCCGAGATTGTAGATCACAGCGCCGACGCGTGGGTTGGCCAGATAGCCGACCATGAACACGTCGGGCAGCAGAAACAGACCGACGAACCACCACCACGACGCCCCATAGACGGCGTAGATGCCCAGGGCGACGGCGAAAACGGTGACCCCTTCGAGACGGAGCAGCAAGCGAGACGAGTCGGTGTCGATCATGCCAAGAAACGGGAAGGGACGACCATAGAAAAAGCCCGCAGGTTCTGAGAGGTCAGAACCCGGGGCTTTCAGGCGAAGGGAGGTGGAGCTACGGGGACTCGAACCCCGGACCTCTTGCATGCCATGCAAGCGCTCTACCAACTGAGCTATAGCCCCATGAGAACCGGATGCGGAATGGAACCACTACTCGTCGTGGATCATCCCGGCGTCGTTTTCGTGGTTGATCTACCTCACCGGTAGCGATGCGTTCCACACGGGGGGGCGTTTCACAAAATATGCGATCCGCATCAATATTCCACGTTGGTTCATGGACATTGCACTGGTTGGCACGGGTCGAATGGGGCAAGCGCTGGCGGCACTGGCCCCGGAACGCGGCCACGAGGTGGTTGCACAGTTCAGCTCCAAGCGTCCGCTCGGCGACGCCTCGCCCGACGCGCTGAAAGAGGCCGACGTGGCCGTCGACTTCTCGCTGCCGACCGTGGCGCTGGAGCACATCCGCCGGTATTGCACGTGGGAGCAGCCTGCGGTCATCGGCACCACCGGGTGGTACGAGGCGCTCGACGACGTTCGCAACTGGGTGGATGCCCACGACGCCGCCCTTCTGTACGCCCCCAACTTCTCATTGGGCGTGGCCGTACTGAAACGCGCTCTGGAGGCGGTAACTCCTCTCGTGGACGCGATCCCGGACTTCGATGCGTTCGTTCACGAGGTGCACCACGTGCACAAGGTCGACAGCCCCAGCGGCACGGCCGAGATGCTGGCCGACGTGCTCGTCGAGGACCTCGCGCGGAAGTCCTATGTGGAGACCGAAACGCAGCACCAACGCATCGATCCAGAGGCGGTGCACGTGACCTCCACCCGCGGCGGCGAGGCGTTCGGGGAGCACACCGTCAGCCTCGACAGTGCCTTCGACCGCCTCGAACTGACGCACCGCGCCAAAGGACGGCGCGGGTTTGCGCTGGGGGCGCTCCGCTCGGCCGAATGGCTCGTGGGACGCACCGGGCTGTACACGCTCGACGACGTGCTCGACGACTGGCTCGAGTAGGTGCGCCGACGGCGGTCCGCAGACCCTGACCCGCAGACCCCGACCCAGAGAGCGCTCCGCGGTGCGCAGACGTGTGTCCTCGCCGGTTGCCTTGAACCACAGAACTCCGAACTCGACATCGCAACTCGTATGGCTGACGACCTGCTGTTTCGGGGAGTGGCCCCGGCTCTCCTGACGCCGTTCGTGGACAACGACATCGACCTCCCGGCATTTCGCCGCCTGATCGACTACCAGATCGAGGGCGGCGTCGATGCGCTCGTTGTGCTGGGCACTACCGGCGAGAACCCGACCGTTACCGATGCGGAGCGCCGCCGCCTCGTGGATGCCGCCGTGGCGCACACCGACGGGCGGATGCCCGTGATCATCGGTACGGGCACCAACAGCACGGCCGACAGCATCGCTTACTCGCGCGAGGCCGCCGACGCCGGGGCCGACGGGCTGCTCGTCGTCGGGCCCTACTACAACAAGCCGTCGCAGCAGGGCTTCGAGGCCCACGTCGAAGCCATCGCGCAGGCTGCGGGGCTTCCCATCCTCCTGTACAACGTACCCGGGCGCACCGGCTTCAACGTCGAGCCCGAAACGGTGCTGCACCTCGCCGAGACGGTGCCACAGGTGCGCGGCGTAAAAGAGGCCTCCGGCGACCTCGCCCAGATCGCCGACATCCTGGCCCACCGCCCCGACGGCTTTGCCGTGTACTCGGGCGACGACGAAATGGCGCTCCCACTGCTCGCGATGGGCGGAGATGGGGTCGTCAGCGTTATTAGTAACGCCCTTCCCGAGCCGTTCTCTCAACTGGTAGCTGCAGGCCTGCAGGGCGACATGGCGAGGGCCCGCGAGCAGCATTTCGACCTGCTTCCGGCCATGCGGGCCTGCTTCTTCGAAACCAATCCGGTGCCCATCAAAACCGTGTGCGCCGCCCTCGGCCTGATGACCGAGGACCTGCGGCTTCCGCTTGTTCCACTGGAGCCGAATACCCCCGTTCGCCAGCGTGTTCTTTCGGCCTTCGATCCGCACGTAGGGGTCGACCTGTAGGGGG
>CAYFSC010000040.1:3551-19839 GCA_964345695.1 uncultured Rhodothermales bacterium
CGCCAGCGTGTTCTTTCGGCCTTCGATCCGCACGTAGGGGTCGACCTGTAGGGGGTCGACCTGTAGGGGGACGGTCTGCCGTGTCCGCCACCCGGCAGGCTCGCGATGAATGAAGCCCCTGCCAATACGGCGCGGTTGGGTTGAGGGGAACAACCGGCAGGCGTAGATTATTTTTGTTCCTCGCTCGCGCTGTCTCCTGCAAGTCGACGCTGTCCATGCGCCGCCTGCGCTCCACATCGTTTCGCCAGTGGATCGTCGCCGTTCTGGTGACGACCCTGGCTCCGCTGGTCCTCGGTCCGCTGGCCGACCAGACGGCCGACGGAACCGACGTGCACGCCCGTTGGCTTCGTGCGCAAGTGGACGGGGCGATGCCCGACGCCGCCCAGGCCAGCTTCGAAGCGGCCCTGCAGGAAGCTCAGGCGGCCGGTCCGTCTCGCGCGGCTTTCACGGCCGCCTTTGCGAAGGCCTACGTGCAGCAGTCGCCTTCGGTCTCGCTGAGCACGCTGTTCGACGTGGCGTCGACAGACGAAGACATGCTCTACCGCACGCTCCATCAGCGTGCGCAGCAGCTCGGCAGTTCGGCCGCGGTGCCGCTGCGCCTGGCCCACTCTTCATCCGCTCCTGCGACCACCATGGGACGGATGGTGGCGATGCCGGGTGCGGCTTCCGTGCAGTGGATGCTGGAAACGGCGTGGGAAGGAGTTGACATCCAGCCTGGCGCCCGACTGTCGGCGTCGCTGACGCATTTCTTGTGTGCAGTGCAACCGCTCGGCCCGTAGCCGGCGGCGTCTCTCACCGCTCTCCTTCCGGACGTTCAGGGCGACCCGGGAGGGCTGTCACCTTTGTCCTGACCAGGGACGCCTGTGCCGTGCTTCCGCCCGCATGCCTGGGCGGAGAAGCCTCGCAGCGGCGCGCCGTGCGCAGTCTGGCGACGGAGTCCAGGCCGGCGCGGCAGTATGGACCCCCATGCTCGTGCTCCCACGCATCCTTTGTCCACTTGACCGACTACGAATTCTATGCAGGGGAACGGATTTAAAATTGGAAGCACCATCTTTTTCGTGCTGCTGTGCGGATACTACCTGTTTCCGTCACTGCAGAACGCCTACCTCTCCTACAAAATGAACCAGATGGAGGGCGAGGAACTGCAGGAGTATCAGCGGGAAAACCGGGCTCGGCTGGAGAACATCAAGGAGGGATCGCTGAAGCTGGGCCTCGATCTCCAGGGCGGCATGCACGTCACGTTGGAGGTGCAGATCGCCACCCTCCTTAACCAACTGGCATCGAACAAAGACGACGCCTTCCGTGAGGTGTTGCAGGCCGCCGTCGAGCGCGCCCGCGAGCAGAATGCCTCGCTCGTGAACACGTTCGTGACGATGTTCGAAGAGCGCGATCCAGAGGTGCGACTGTCGCGCTACTTCCGGAGCGAGGAATCCAACATTACGCGCCGCTCCTCGAACGACGAGGTGCAGTCGTATCTGCAGACGGAGGCCAACGAGGCCGTCGACCGGGCGATGGAAATTGTGCGCAACCGTGTGGACCGCTATGGCGTCACCGAGCCCTCCATCCAGAAGAAGGGAGATCGGCGTGTGGTCGTGGAGCTTCCGGGCGTCGAGGACCCGGAGCGGGTTCGGAACCTGTTGGAGAGCGCCTCGCAGCTTACCTTTCACCTGATGGCCGATCCGCAGCAGCTTCAGGAGGCGGTGCAGGACATCATCGAGTACTACGAGCCCTCGGCGTCCGACACCGCGCAGGTGGCCGATGCCGAACCGTCCGAGGAGGACAGCACCCCGGCCAGCGAGGGCGGCACCGAGCTTGTAAGTGAGGCCGACGACACCACCGACACGGGCACGCAGATCGGCGGCGAGGACGACTCGCAGGCCGACTCGCAGAATCCGCTGCTCGCGGCCATGCAGCCGCTTCCGGCGCAGCAGCAGCCCATCGTGGGCACCGTCTATGCGCAGGACACCTCCCGCGTGAACGAGCTGCTCTCCGATCCGGAGGTGCGGCGCATGATACCCTCGGGCGTCTCGTTTCTGTGGTCGGCGAATCCGCGGGGCACGACGCAAGACGGGCAGGAAGTCTTCCAGCTGCTGGCTGTCCAGTCGGAGATCGAGCTGAGCGGCGAGACCATCACGGAGGCGTCGGTGGAGTTCGACCGCAACACGAACCAGCCCCGCGTTTCAATGACGATGAACTCGGACGGCGCACGGACTTGGTCGCGCCTCACCGGGGCCAACGTCGGCGAGCAGGTGGCCATTGTGCTTGACAACGTCGTCTACTCGAACCCGCGCGTCGACGAGCGCATCACCGGCGGACGGTCGTCCATCACGGGCCTCGACTCGCGGCAGGAAGCGCAGGACATCGTCACCGTCCTGCAATCGGGGGCGCTGCCCGCGCCGGTGGACATCGTGGAGGAACGGACGGTGGGTCCAAGTCTCGGTCAGGAATCGATTCGGGCGGGATTCATTTCCGTCACCGTGGGGCTGCTGCTCGTGGCGCTGTTCATGATCATGTACTACCGCACTGCCGGAGCCGTCGCCGACGTGGCCCTGCTGCTGAACATCATCTTGATCCTCGGCATCCTGGCCGGATTCAACGCCACCCTCACGCTGCCGGGCATCGCCGGAATCGTGCTCACCATCGGTATGGCGGTGGATGCCAATGTGCTGATCTTCGACCGCGTCCGCGAGGAGCAGGCGACGGGCAAGACGATCAAGGCCGCCATTTCGGCGGGCTACGAGAAGTCGCTGAGCGCCATCCTCGACGCGAATATCACGACGTTCTTCGTCGGCGTCATTCTGTACTCGTTCGGCGTGGGGCCCATTCAGGGCTTCGCTGTCACGCTCATGGCCGGAATCCTATCGTCACTCTTCACCGCCATCATCGTTACGCGCATCGTCTTCGACTACATGGTTGAAGAGCGCCAGATGCGGGTTAGTTATGGGTGAGTGCGTAGGGGCCCCTTGGCTGAACACGAGTTCAATAGCTCCACGCGGAGCGCAACTTAATAACACGAAGATATGAGACTATTTGAGAACGCTGACTACACGCTCATCCCCAACCGGCGCATCGGATACGTCATTTCCGGGACGCTCCTGGTGTTGAGCATTGCATCGCTGGTCGTGCGCGGACTGGCGCTCGGCATCGACTTCCGCGGCGGCATGGAGTTCGTCGTGGGCGGTGTGGGCGACCTGAGCACGGTCGAGGTGCGCCAGGCACTGGAAGGGCCGCTCGGCGCGTCGCCCGAGGTGAAGACGTTCGGCGAAACCGACCTGCTGGTGCGCACCTCCGCCGAGGGCGACATCAACCAGGTGCAGGATCGCATCGTCCGGACCATCAGCGAGAACTTCACGGGTGCGTCACCCGAGATTCTGAAGACCGACGTCGTCGGGCCCCGTTTTGCCGAAGACCTGAAGCGCGGTGCCCTGTATGCGGTGCTCGGGGCGCTGGGCATCATTTTCCTGTACATCCTCGTCCGGTTCGAGTGGCGATACAGCGTCGGGGCCGTGGCCGCGCTCGTGCACGACGTGACGATCACGCTTGGCATCTTCTCGATTCTGGCTGGGGTGGTCCCGTTTTCGCTCCAGATCGACCAGTCCATCATCGCGGCGTTCCTCACCATCGTGGGATACTCACTCAACGACACCGTCGTCGTGTTCGACCGCGTGCGTGAGTACGTGAATCTCTTCAAGACGGAAGACTTCGACGACGTCGTCAACCGCTCGATCAACGCGACGCTCAGCCGCACGGTGGTCACCTCGGTAACGACCCTGATCGTGGTCACCATTCTGTTTCTCTTCGGCGGCGAGGTGCTGCGCGGCTTCTCGTTCGCGCTGATCATCGGCGTCATCATCGGAACCTATTCCTCGGTCTTTGTGGCGTCGCCGACCATCGTCGAGCTTAACAAGCGCCTGGAGAAAGCCGCCGCGTAGATTTCGGACTGTGGGGACGGCGCCGGGAGGAGGGCAGCACATCCAGGGCGGTCCTCGTTCGGAATCGATCCTCCGACAAGTGGACATGCGATGAAGCATGAGATTGAGGACCAAAACGGAACTGTGGTCGTGCGTCTGAAGGGCGAGATGGACGGGCGCGCCGGCGACGTGCAGCTGTTCGATGCGCTCCACCGCCAACTCGGCGCAGGGCGACGCCGCTTCGTGCTCGACCTGGCGGCAATCGACCGGATGGATGCCGTGGGCCTCGGCGTGGCGCTCACCGCTCTCGTTATCGTGCGCAACGGCAGCGGCGAGCTCGTGGCAGCCCGCCCGCCCGACTTCGTCACCTCGCTGCTTCTCATCACCCGGATGCGCGACACGCTGCCCACCGCCGACACGGTCGACGGGGCCGTGCAGCGCCTGGAGACACAGGCGGGGGCGCCCTCGCCTGGCCCCGGTCCGTGATCCAAGGAAGCGGCCCCGAACGGAGGCCCGTTCTTCCGCTTCTCTTTTCACAGCACCATCCGCCGCCGGGGGCGTGCGCGACGCTTCCGTCTGCCTTCCGGACTGCCTTCTGTTTTTCTTGCCAATCGAACCCGACTGTTTATGCCTGTATCAATCGTCATTGGAAGCCAATGGGGGGATGAGGGAAAAGGAAAAGTCGTCGACCTCCTCAGCCCGGAGATGGACGTGGTTGCCCGTTACCAAGGGGGGGCCAATGCCGGACATACCATTTGTTGGGAGAACGACGACGGCACCGAAGAGGAATTTGTCCTCCACCTCGTGCCGAGTGGCATCTTTCACGACGGGGTTACGTGCGTGATTGGTAACGGCGTGGTGCTCGATCCCGAGGCGGTGCTCGAAGAGATCGAAAAGATTGAGAGCCTGGGCGTCAATGTCGAGGGACGGCTCAAGATCTCTCACAATGCCCACCTCATCATGCCCCACCACAAGGCCATCGAGCAGGCGCAGGAGCAGGCGCGCAGCGACGCCGACGACAACGACGCCATCGGCACGACGGGGCGCGGCATCGGCCCGGCCTACACCGACAAGTTTGCGCGAACGGGCATTCGCGTCGTCGACCTGCTCGACCGCGACGTGCTGCGCAACAAGCTGCGCCGCGCCATGGAGGAGAAAAATCAGATTCTGAAGCACGTACACGACGCTGATGTGCTCGACGTCGACGCCATCGTCGAGAAGTACGTCGCGTTCGATCAGCGCATCGACCCGTACGTGACGGACACGGCCGAGTACCTGACCGATCAGCTGGGGGCGGGCAAGCACGTTCTGGCCGAAGGCGCACAGGGCTCGCTGCTCGATGTCGACTTCGGCAGCTACCCGTACGTCACCTCCAGCCATCCCACGGCCGGCGGCTGCTGCACGGGGCTCGGCGTGCCGCCCACGTCGGTCAACCGCGTGATCGGCATCGCCAAGGCCTATTGCACGCGCGTCGGCAACGGTCCCTTCCCGACCGAGCTCGACAATGAGGCGGGCGAGCGGCTGCGGCGTGTCGGGAAAGAGTTCGGCGCCACGACCGGGCGGCCTCGCCGCTGCGGCTGGCTCGACCTCGTGGCTCTGCGCTACACAAGTCGCATCAACGGCTTCAACGAGCTCGTCATCACCAAGCTCGACGTGCTCTCGGGCATGGACGAGCTCAAGGTGTGCACCCAGTACCGCTACGACGGCAAGGTAACGCGCCGCTTCCCGAGCGAATCCCAGACACTCGAAAAGGTCGAGCCCATCTACGAAACCCTGCCCGGCTGGGAGGAAGACGTCTCCTCCATCCGGCACTTCGCTGAGCTGCCGTCTACGGCTCGGGACTATCTGGCCTTCATCGCCGAGTACCTGGACGTCGACATCAGCATGACGTCGATCGGTCCGAAGCGCGGCGAGATCATCACCGACATGCGCCCCGCGGTCGCGTAGTCGCGGTCGCGTAGTCGTCGATCGGACCGTGCACGCCCCGCGACGTCCGACGACTCCGAGGTTCGGATTCGGGGGGCAGCGGCCTTCCGCTTTTCGGAGAGACCGGATGAAGACGTCGTCGGGGTCTCCGTGGGTAGAGGGCCTGGACCGTTCCGCGGGCAGGCGACCGTTCTCCATTCGATTCTCGACATCCGACACTGGACATGCGCGCCTATCGGTGGTCGGTACGGCTGAAGCTGGGCCTCATCGTGTTTGCAGGGGGCATCGCGCTTGCGTCGCTCTGGTACACCCATCGCCTGGTCGATCGCCTGCGCGACCGTGAGCAGGTCATGATCCAACTGTGGGCCGATGCGCAGGAGCAGGTTGCCAAGATCCAGTACCAGTCGTTCAACCCGCATCGTGAGGAACTGCGCCGGCTGGACGCCTACCTGCGCCGTCTGCAGCAGCAACAGCGGCTGCTGTCTGGCCCGTCGATGCCCGACACCACGCTGGACGCGTTTCGGGAGGCCGTGCAGTGGGCGCAGACGATGCCGCCCACAGGCGAGCTCAACTTCGTGCTGAACGAAATTCTGGAGCCGAATCCGTTCCGGATCCCGGCCATCATCACCGACTCGCTGACGCAGGAGCCGTTCTTTTGGCGGAACGTGGACGTGCCCGACCGCGACTCGATGCGACGCCTGCCGCCGGAAGACTCGGTACAGGCCATGCAGCGCCTCCACGCGCTGCGACGCGAGATGGATCAGAGCTTCGAGCCCATTCCCATCCGCCTCAACTTCACCGACGCCAGCGGACTCCGGCAGCAGAGCCTCACGCAGTACGTTCACTACGACGAGTCATGGCTCATCAAAGAGCTGCAGGTCTTCCCGTGGGTGCAGCTGCTGTTCGTCGGGCTCTTCATTCTCGTCGGCTACTTCGGCTTCTCGTACGTCCGCCGCAGCGAGCAGAGCAGCCTGTGGGTGGGCATGGCCCGGGAGGCCGCCCATCAGTTGGGGACGCCCATCTCCAGCCTCATGGGATGGACGGAGCTCCTGCGCACGTCGGACCTCGACGCGATGCAGAAGAACGCCATCGACGAGATCGAAAACGACGTCGACCGCCTGCAGCGCGTTGCGAACCGGTTCTCCGACATCGGCTCCATGCCAAAGGTCGACCGGCAACCGCTGGCCCCGATCATCGAGCAAACGGCGACCTACATTCGCCGCCGCATGCCGCAGCGCGGGGGACAGCACGTCACGCTCATGACCGACGTGCCCGACGATCTGAAGGCGCCGGTCAACGAAGAGCTCTTCGCCTGGGTCATCGAAAACCTTCTGAAGAACGCGCTCGACGCCATGGAGGACGACGAAGGACGCATTGAGGTAACGGCCGCGTTCGCCGGAGAAGACCTCCACATCGACGTTTCCGACACGGGATGCGGCATCGAGCGGCGCGAGTGGAAGAACGTCTTCCGGCCCGGGTTCAGCACGAAGAGGCGCGGATGGGGGTTGGGGCTCAGCCTGGCCAAGCGCGTCATCGAGGACTACCACAACGGTTCGCTCCGCATTCACGAGTCGACTGTGGGAGAAGGAACGACCTTTCGGATCGAGCTTCCCGCCTGACCCACGTGCAGGACCCTGGCGAGAGGGCGGCAGAGGGGAAAGTGTGTCTGTGACGTTGACGAGAAGGCAGAGTCGCGGGCCGCAAACAGTCCGCCAAACAGGTTCTCATGGGCGGACGCTCATACGCAATGTAGCCGTTCCTGTCGTGGGACCCCGCAACTGCGCTACGAGCCTGAACGCACGCCTCCACGTTCCGTCTCCCCGATTCTTCGGAAGAGGGGAACGCATCGCTCGTCGAATGCTGCTCTCCACGCACGCCGGGGCGCCCCGACGATCAAGGCCCACGCCCGCGGACCGGTCGCCCGACATTGCACGTTGCAGTGCGTGTTAGAGGTCGAGACGGGCGCGCAACGTTTCGGGCGAAAGGTGCGGGGCGACGGCGAGGAGCAGATCGTCGCGATGCCGCCACAACACAACAGACTGATCGGCCTCCCGCCGGGTTACGGGCTGTCCTTGCTGCTCCAGTGTTCGGCGGGCGTCGATGTCGAGCTGCACCGGATCGCCGATGCGGTCGAGGAGGGCGTAACTGTACGCGAACACCGTGATGCGACCGGTGTCGACCGAGTCGGCGTATAGAAGGGCCGGCACCTCCAGGCGGGGTCCTACCGTCAGGTGGGAGACGCCGACGAGCGAGGCGTTGCGGATGGAGGGGACGTTGACGCGGCGCTGCCATTCTTCGCGCAGCAGACGCACCGCGTCGGCAGGCGTGTTGGTCTGGATGGGCGCCGACACCGCTCCCACCTGGCGTGCGGAGAAGGCGGTCAGGGTTGGGTCGGGCTCGGGCGAGGGCGAGAAGGCCAGTGTGAAGACGTATGCAGCCGCGCCCAGAAGCAGAATCGACAGCGCGCCGAACAGAATGCGTCGCCACGAGAGTTTGGTCTCCGCCGCGGCAGCGGAGGAGCGTGAGGCGGACTGGGGGCGAGTCGACGGAGCGAAGGCCTTGGCCTCTTGCTGGTCGGCCTCTTGCTGTTCGGCCTCCGGCTCCTCGTCTTCCGATTCACGCGCGGCGGCCTCGCGGAGGAGGGCGGCGACGTCCGATCGGAGCGACGTCGGGGCGGGGTGCGTGTCGGAGGCGAGGTGGTCGCGCAGGGTGTCGTGCAGGATCTCCTCCGTGAGGGCGGTGTCGGCCAGCATGCGCTCCGGCCCGGCCAGTAGGTCGCGCAGGGCGGCGCGGAGGGATTCCCAGGCGGCGTCCCGCTCCTTGCGGGCCGTCTCCGGAGCGACGTCGAGCGCCTGCGCCAGCGCGGCATCGTCGAGGGTCAGCATCACGTCGAGCGTCAGGATCATGCGCTCGTGGGAGGCGCAGGTGGCAAAGGCAACGGGCACCACGCGCTCCGCCGTCTGCCGGGCGGCGGAGCGGCGGAGCGAGGGCGTACGGCCCTCGTCGTTCTGACGCGCGGCGTAGGCTGCCAGCAGGCGACGGATCATCCACGAGCGGGTTTCGTCGGGCCGCTCGTCCGGCGGGACCTCCGTTGCTCGGCGGTAGGCCTCGGCCACGAGCGCCTCGGCGCGTTCGGGGCCTACGAGCACGTACGCCAGGGCGTAGAGATCGTCGAGATGCTGCGTGAGCGGGCGGGAAGAAGAGTCGGGCTCGGGCATGAACAGCTACGGCCGGGACGAGGGAAACGTCAGCTTCACAGAATCGCCTTTGCGAATGTCAAGCCGCTCCGCCGCGTTCCCAGCGTTGACGGCCACTTCCAAAAAACCGGTACTGCCAAACAAGAGAAGCGGTTCTTCCTCGGCCACGGCCCCGTAGGTAGCGTGCAGGCCTTCCAGGATGGTGCTGCCGGCGTAGCACTTCACCGCCGGGGTCTCGGGGGGGCCGTCGAGGGCGTCGGCGGCGGGCGTGTCGGCGAGGGTATCGCGGCGGATGTTGGTGATGCAGTTGCCGAAGCGGTCCACGTGGATGATCTGTCCCTCCACTGCGTGCTCGTCGGCGATGGGCAGCGCCCAGCGGAGAGGCTGGAGCGTGTCGATGGGCGAGCCGACGTCTGCGAGCGAGCGCCCAGCGGCAAGGTGCGCCGCCACGGGGGCGAAGATGTCGCGGCCGTGGAAGGTGGTGCTGGGATTCGGCGAGCGCCACACGTCCGGGGTGTCCAGTTCCACCATGGCCTCCGGACTCGCGTCATCGAGCACGAGCGGGAAGACCCCGTTGTCGGGCCCTACGAACCACTGGTCGGTGTGCCGTACCGCCACGGCGCGCCGCTCGGTGCCCACGCCAGGATCGACCACCACCAGGTGCACGGTGCCGTCTGGCACGTAGGGTACGGCGGTGCGCAGGACGAATGCCGCCTCCATCACATCCTGCGGACTGATCTCGTGGGTCACGTCCACAAACGTTGCCGCCGGATGGATGTCGAGCATGACGCCTTTCATGGCCGCCACGTAGGCATCCTGCGTTCCAAAGTCTGTCGTCAGTGTAATCATGCGCGGGAAGCGTTCCTCATCAGAAACCGAAACGGGGTTCGTTGGGTCAGGCACTGCACACCGAACATACGAAGCCGCACCGCCGATTCACAGCAGACCCCGTAGGGCTTCATACACTTCGGAAACAATGGGGAGGGGCGCCGGAGTTTCCTACTTGTGTTCTGAACGTCGAATTCCGGGCGGCAAACTCCCCGCGGCTTCCTTCGTGCCTTATGTCCGAAACCAATCCCACTTCGTCCGATTCGCCCGCGGGCAAGGATCAGAAATCGTCCGGGTCCCCTCCCGAGCCGTCGCCCTACGACTCAGAAGCCCTGGGCGACCGACACGAGGAGGCGGTCGACCGGTTTGTCGACTTCTGGGGCGAGATGGCCTCCACCTGGGGCATCAACCGGACGATGGCCCAGATCCATGCGCTGCTTTACTGCACCGAGGCACCGCTCAACACGGACGACATTATGAAGCGGCTGGACATCAGCCGGGGCAACGCCAACATGAACCTGCGGTCGCTGACCGACTGGAATCTCGTGCAGAAAACGAAGCAGCCTCACTCGCGCAAGGACTTCTACCTCGCCGAGAAAGATGTCTGGCGGATTACCACGCGCATCATCAAAGAGCGCGAGCGGCGGGAGTTGCACCCGGTCAAAGACCAGCTTCGCGAGTGTGCTGATCTGCTGGTCGAAGACGACGAAGCCCTCGACGACCGCCCGAAAGCCGACCGCGTCTTGCACCAGCGGCTCAGCAACCTCATCGAGTTGATGGACGTGTTCCAGGGCTTCTCGGAGGCTCTGCTTCCCCTGGTGCAGCGGCGCAACGTCTCGACGATCCGGCACCTCATCAGCGTCGTCCGGTCGTTGGATGACGCCTCCCCGTCCGACGCGTAGCGCTATGGCCTCCTCCCGGCAAATTGGCGACAAGGGCGAAGCGGCCGCAGCTGACTTTCTGACGGCCGAGGGCTATCGCGTGATGGATCGCAACTACCACTTCGAGCACAACGAGCTCGACCTGGTGTGCTTCGACCCGGCGGCCAACGACGGACGCGGCGAGCTCGTCTTCGTGGAAGTGAAAACGCGCTCCAGCCTCGGCTTCGGTGCCCCCGACGAGGCGGTGGATGCCGAAAAGCAGCAGAATCTCGCGGAAGCGGCGCGCGCCTATCTCTACGAACGACAGCTGGAGGGCGCTCCGGCCCGGTTCGACGTGGTCACGGTGCTGCTTCAGCAAAACAAGCCGCCGGAGATCGCGCACCATCCGAACGCCTTTCTGCCCTGAGCCGGCGGGCCCTGCGCGGAGGAGCAGCATGGATCTGCCGCGGCCTACGGCGTCTCCTGCAACCGCGAGAGCGGGGACGTTTCCGGCGCTTCGGGCGTGTACTCGCGCGGAAGCAGGCCGGACAGGCGAAGCTCGTACGAGAAGTACTGGTACACCGTGGCGCCGTAGGGCTCCACGACTTCCCCGTAGGCGTCGACATGCACCGGCGGATCGTTGAGCGAGATGTGGGAACGCTGGAAGGAGCGCGGAGCGCGGTCGCGCTGCTGGCGGGCCCAGCGGACGTAGCCCTCCTGCTCCGGCTCGCCGCGGTAGGTCACCTCCAGCCGCCCCGAGAAGCGCAGCTCCCAGGTCGAGTCGGCATCCGGCGACAGAAGGCGGTCCCGTGAGATGGGATGCCGGTCGGCGCGGTGCACGGAGCGGTACACGCCGGCCCGCGGCACCCAGCGCATGGAAAACTGCTCGGCATCGAGACGGTCGCGGATGAGCGCCGTGAGGAAATGGCGCAGCGAGCCCCGGTACACACGGCGCCGATTGGCGATCCAGCGACGAGCTTCCGTCGAGTCGCGCGGCATGAGCGGCTCGAAGAGCGGCTCCCCGTCCCACCGGATGATGTCGCCGCTCTTTTCGAACTCCTTCAGGTGGTACGTCACGCGATAGCCGAGAGCTCGATTCTCGATGACGAGCGGCTCGGTGGCTTCCGCCGTGAACTTGCCCCACCACTTTTTCTCGAAGCGCAGGGCCTGCGGGTTCAGCAGGGAACAGCGCTCCGCAAGGGGCGAGGCCCCAATAAAGAGACGGGAGAAGGTTTCCAACCGGTCGTACCACTCGTCGTCGCGCTCCGCAGTGATCCTCACTTCCTGGGCCTTGAGGACCGTAGGGGCCAGCCGGATCTGAAAGGTGCGGGTTCCAGAACCAGCGAGGAGCAGCGTCTTCTTCTGGGTCGCGTAGCCCACCATCGAAATCACGAGGTGGGCGGCACCGGAGCGAAGATCGCGCAATGCAAAGCGGCCTTCCGCATCCGTGGTGGTGCCGACCATCGACTGCGCGACGAAGACGTGCGCGCCCGGCAGGGGCGTGCCGGTTTCGCGATCCACGACCGTGCCGCGAAGCGTCGTTTGCGACGCAGCCGGTTGGACGCCCATGGCGAGGGCGAGCAGGAGGCCTGCCACCATCCAGACAGGAAAAGAGAGACGATCGAACATCGTGCAGAAAAGGATCGCCCAAGATGAACGTCTGCCACGAATGACTGCCACGAGTGACTGCCACAAATGTACGAAGAAGGCCGGGGAAGGCCAACCCGCCGAGCTCCCGATTCGCCGTCGGCCCAGTGCACCGATGTCGGAGCTTTTCTGCTTGATGCGGCGTACAGACGAACGCTGTGTGGTCTCACCCTTACAATTTCCGAAAGACAACTTCTCATCCGGTTCGGACGGCCATGATCGACCCTCTCCACCACGGTGCCCAAAAGCTGAAGGACAGCGAGCCGGGCCACCGCTTTCGGGCACGGTACCACCGTCTGCAGGCCGAACGAGACGGCCGGTTCTCGTGGAAGACGATCCTCAACCTGTTCGCCGGCGTCGGCCTGGTCGCAGCGGGTATTGTGTTCTGGTTTATTCCCGGGCCCGGCTGGGGGTTCATCCTGCTGGGGCTCGGCTTTTGGGGAAGCGAGTCGCTCGCGATCGCCCGCACTCTCGACCGGCTGGAAGTGCACATTCGCCGCATCGCTGCGCCGCTGGGGCAGTGGTGGAACGGCACGTCGCTTCTGCTGAAGACGCTGGTCGGACTGCTTCTCCTCGCCGGGACGGCTGCATTTGGTTACGGGCTGCTCACCATTGTCGCAATTCGCTGACGCAACCTCCTGGGCCATGCTCGGTACGTCCATGCTGCCGACTGTGAAGCGCACGCTCCCGCCGCCCCTGATGGCGCTGTTGCTGGGGCTGCTGTTTGCTGCCTGCGGCTCGTCCGGCGAAGCGCTCGACGAGGGACGCCTGCGCACCAACGAGGGGGAGGCCAGCTACTACGCGGGCAAATTCGTGGGACGCCCGACCGCCAGCGGTGAAATTTACGATCCCACGGCCATGACCGCGGCCCACCGCCGCCTTCCGTTCGGTACGGAGGTACGCGTTACGCGCCTCGACACGGATGCATCGATCCGGGTCCGCATCAATGACCGAGGCCCGTTCAAGCGCGGCCGGATCATCGATCTCTCGAGAGAAGCCGCGCGACGGTTGGACATGATTCAGGTAGGCATTGTGCCGGTCCGCCTCGACATCCTCGACGCCTCCGGCCGGGTAGACAGCACGCAGGCGCCGGCACGGGGCGGGCCGACCTGGTAGCACGCCGACCCGGTCGCCCACCGGCAATTCTTTGCACTTGTTCTGTCGCACCCATTCCCACTGCCCTGCGGATGAACGTTGCCATTGTCGGATGCGGCCACATCGCGTCGGCCTACGCCGACGGGCTCGCCAGCTATCCCGATCTCACGCTCACCGCCACCGCCGATCTGGACGTGAGCCGCGCCCAGTCGCTGGCTGACGGCCACGAGGCGGATGCCTATGCGAATGCCGAGGCCCTGCTGGCAGACAGCAACGCCGAGCTGGTGGTCAACCTGACGATCCACGATGCACATGCGGACGTGACGCGAACCTGCCTGGAGGCCGGGCGGCACGTGTTCAGCGAGAAACCGCTTGCCCTGGATCCGACCGAAGCCCGCGCCCTCGTCGAACGAGCCGACCGCGAGGGCCTCACCCTGGGCTGCGCGCCGCTCTGCGGATGGGCCGATGCCCAGCAATACGCCGCACGTCTCCTGCGCGACGGCCACATCGGGTCCCCGCGCGTGGCGTACGCCACCGGCAACTTCGGCCGCATGACGGAGTGGAACGCCCACCCGGAGCCGTTCCTGCGGGTCGGGCCGCTCTACGACGGCGCCGTGTATCCGCTCACGGTGCTGACGACCCTGTTCGGCCCCGTCGCGCGCATCCGCACCGCCGACGCGTCGTTACTGCTCGACGAGCACCAGCACGACGGCCGCACCTTTACGGTCGACACGCCCGACCACGTCGCGGCCGTGCTGGAGATGGAGACCGGACCGGTCGTGCAGCTCACCGCAAGCATGTACGTTCCGTACCAAACACAGCACTTCTCCAGCCTGGAGGTGCACGGCGATGCCGGCTCGCTGTACCTCGACGACTGCGGAAACTTCGACGGCAATACCGACGCGCCGCCGCTCCAGGTGGCACGCCTCGGAGAGACGTACCGCCCGTGCCCGGTGCCGCGCCGCCCGGCGGCTCTCACCTACGCCGCGGCCGTGGCCGACGTGGCCCGCGCCGCGCGGGGCGATCGCCGCCCTCGCGTTTCCGGTCGGCAGGCCGCCCACTTGGTCGCCACGATCAGCGCCATCGAGCAGTGCGCCGAGACGCACACTCCGGTAGACGTCGACGCCGTCGGCTTTGCCGCACCGGACCTCCTTCCGTGGACACAGGCCGCTGCGCCGCACCGGCAGTCGCATCCTCTGCTTCCCAATGACACGCCCGCCGTCCCGGTCGCGCCGGACGGCGCCCGGGCCGATCTTCCCCCCGTGGGCTTCGGATGCTCCCGCTACCGGGGCGGGACGACGTACGTGGATCTCAACGACTCGATGGCCGATGCCCTCGCGGCGGGCGTTCGGCTGTTCGATACGGCGGAACTTTACGGCACCGAAGAAGCCTTGGGCGCCCTGCTCGACGAAGCCTGTGGGCCGCCGCGCAACCGGCTGTTCATTGTCGGGAAGGCGTGGAACACGAACCACCGGCCCCAACATCTGCGGGCGGCCGCTCGCGACTCGCTGGAGCGCCTGAGGCTCGACGCCTTCGACTGCTACATGCTGCACTGGCCTGAAGCATGGCAGCACCAGGAGCCCCTCAGCGACATCTCCGATCGATCCCACGAAGAAGCCACGGCCATCACCTTCCCGACCGATGACAGTGGCGATCCGCTGGAGGCCGACGTGACACTGACCGAGACGTGGCAGGCCATGGGGCAGCTCGTGCAGGACGGTCTCGCGCACACGCTCGGCATCTGCAACGTGACGCGTGAGGAACTGGCCGGTGTGCTCGACCTCGCGGCAGTTCCCCCTGCAATCGTGCAGGTGGAGTGCCATCCGTATCACCACCCGACCGACCTGATCGATTTTGCCCACGAGCACGGCATCCGCGTGATGGCGCACTCGCCGCTCTCCGCCCCCGGGCTGCTGCAAGACGACACGCTACGGTCCATCGCAGACGCCCACGACGTCTCGCCGGCGCAGGTCGTGCTCCGGTGGAACGTGCAGCACGGCGTCGTTCCCATCCCGTCGAGCACCACGCCCGAGCATGTGCACGCGAACGCGGATGTGTTCGGGTTCACCCTCTCCGACGCGCAGATGGACGCCATCGACGCGCTCCACCAGCCGGACTTTGAGCGGTAACGGTTGCGGCGCGTCGTTCGTTGAGAGACCCGACCCAGCGTCTTAATGCGCTCGTCGCGATTCTGGAGCACCGCAGGCTCGGACCCATGCACCGACACCTTCACCGGCTGAACGCCGCGCTCCTCGTTCTGCTCTTTGCCGGCAGTCTGTGGACGTGGAGCGACCTTCCGGCGCAGATCCCCGTGCACTTCGACGGGTCTGGAACCGCCGATCGCTATGCTGAGGCCACGCTGATGCAGTGGCTGTTGCTTCCGTTCATTGCGCTGGCCGTTGCGGGGACGCTGTATGCGATGGCGTGGTGGATCGGGCGCAACGTTGGGGATCTGAATGTCCCGGATCAGGACGCCTTCGACGCGCTCTCCGAATCGGAGCAGCGACAGGTGGCGGCCCTCCCGCTGGGCTATCTCTACGGACTCGCGGCCGCGATTCTGGCTTTGTTTGGCACGATGCAGGCGGCCACGTACCAGACGGCCGTGTACGGCGACGGCGCAATGCACGCGTACCGAACCGTCGCCACGGTCGTGGTTCTCGCAGGCATCCTCGCCGGAACGGTGTGGTTGATGGTCGCCCTGCGCCGGAGAATCCGTCGCCTGTCGCGAGACGGCGGAGAATGGCCGTCCGACAGGGAGGGCAGGCGGTGAGCACGATGAAGAATGCTGCGGCCACGACTGTCACCCCTCCCGCAACGTGTCGCA
>CAYFSC010000041.1:0-10817 GCA_964345695.1 uncultured Rhodothermales bacterium
GGGGGGCAAGCCTGTCTGCAACTTCTCTGCCCAGTGCCTATGTTGCATCCGCCGATTCCTCTTTGACATCCCCTTCCACGCTTATGGACTACGCCGTTATCATGGCCGGCGGCATCGGAAGCCGTTTCTGGCCGGCCAGCCGCAAGGAGAATCCGAAGCAGTTCCTCGACGTGTTCGGCGACGCGTCGCTCATCCAGAACACCGTGGCCCGACTGCAGGGTCTGATTCCACCGGAACGCTGCCTCGTCGTTACCCACGAGCGGTACGTCGACAAAACCCAGCAGCAGCTGCCGGCCGTCCCGGAAGAGAACATCCTGGCCGAGCCCATCAGCCGCAATACGGCGCCGTGCATCACGTATGCCGCCGTGAAGCTCGCAGAGCGCGATCCGGACGCGACGATGGTGGTGCTGCCCGCCGACCACGTGATCGGCAACGTTCAGCTGTTTCACGAGACGCTGAACGTGGCGATCGACGCCGCGCAGGAACCCGGAGCCCTCGTCACCATGGGCATCGAGCCGACCTATCCGGCCACGGGCTACGGCTACATCCAGTACGACGGCCCCTCTGACCTCGACGACGAACCGCTGCAGGCCTATCCCGTCAAGACGTTTGCCGAAAAGCCCGACCGTCCCACCGCCGAACGGTTTATCGACTCCGGCGACTTCTTGTGGAACAGCGGCATGTTCATCTGGCGGGCCGACACGATTCTCGATCAGGTGGAGTCGCACCTTCCAGACACGCACGAAGCGTTCCGCCCGCTGCACGACGCCGTAGATACCAACGCCGAGACAGACGCCGTACAGTCGGCCTTCCAAAACAGCCCGAGCATCTCGATCGACTACGGCGTGATGGAGCAGTCCGACAGCACATACGTCGTCCCAGGGGCG
This sequence comes from uncultured Rhodothermales bacterium, assembly GCA_964345695.1. GTDB lineage: Bacteria > Bacteroidota > Rhodothermia > Rhodothermales > Salinibacteraceae > CAYFSC01. Next base: position 888 of record CAYFSC010000041.1, read on the forward strand.
TTCGAGTGGAACGACGTGGGCGACTGGCGCGCCGTGTACGACATGAGTGAGAAAAACGAACTGGGCAACGTCATCGAGGGGAACGTCATCATGCAAGATGCCAGCCGGTGCTACGTCAAAGCGGGCGACCGGCTGGTCGTGCTCGTAGGCATCCACGATACCGTCGTCGTAGACACCGACGATGCCGTGCTCGTGTGCAACCGCGAAAACGCGCAGCAGGTGAAACAGGTCGTCGAGTACCTCCACGCAAATCAGTTGGAGGAATACGTGTAGCTCGGTGCTGGGATGAGTCCGGGAGACACGCCCGGACCGGGGACGTGCGTCCTGTACGTGCGTCTTCATCGTCCCGCCCCCGCAGTTCCTTTCTTTTTCCGGCCGGTCCGGAGCGGCGACGCTCTGGATCGGCCGTTCTCTTTGGGATTTGGGCTGCCGCCGATCCGGTCCCATCACGTAGCCACGTCGTTCGATCACCTCCGATTTGGCGGCGTTGGGACTGTGCCTCGCGCGGCTGCGCATCGAAAGTCGGTCAAACGCCCGTTGTCGTCGGCGACCGGCTGGTGCCTGCACCGCAGCTCAGCCACGCGGTCGAGGCGCGCATGCGGGGGACCTGTTGGCGTCGACCGGGGCCACGTCCTCGGTCCTCATCTCCTGGGGGACCGTTTGGCAAGCGGGTTCGCTCGCGAGACACAGCGGGCGAAGCATCAGCGGGTCGCGTGCAAGAGCCCAGTGGCGCCGCCATCCGGCGATTCGCAAGCGGCACGCTGTGCGAGATCCGCGAAGTCGCAGCCCGAAAACGCCGTGCCAATCGGCCTCTGAACCTCTGTTTCCTGCGCGGCGCGCTCCCTCCGTCCCGGTCGTACCTGTGACCGGTCGGCGTGCGTTGCGGACACAGGGCAGCGCCGACCTGGAACCGAGGTCTTCACATCTTCAGAATGCCGATTGGGTGGTCTCTTCATACACAGGACGGATCTCCTGCCTAAAAGTGACGTACCGTCCATCTGATGACCAGCCGGTCACCTAGTGACCATCCGTTCATACGAACGTTCTTTACGTATGTCTTCTGCCTCACCGTCTTTGTCGCGCCGGGAGCGCGAGCGCCAACGCCGCCGCCGCGCCATGCTTCGCGCTGCCCAGTCTGTGTTCGCCGAAAAGGGATACGCACGAGCGACGCTCGACGAGATCGCGGACCGTGCGGAGTTTGGCAAGGGCACCCTCTACAACTACTTCGATGGCGGCAAGGAGGGCATTCTCTTCGCCGTGTTCGATGAGATCTACGACGACATTGACGAGCTCATCCAGGATGCCTTTACCGGGGAGGCCGCCCAGGAGCGTCCGACGCGCAAAAGTTTTCGGACGTTCGTGCTCGACTCGTTCACGTTTTTTCTGGAGCGCGAGGACCTGTTCATGGTCCTCATCAAGGAATCGAACCGGCTCTGCTTCAGCGAGAATGCGGAGCACGCGGCCTACTTCCAGCGGCAGCAGGAGCGGATGGTCAACGCACTGACCGGGCCCCTGGAAGCCGCCATGGAGCGCGGCGAGATCCAGTCGCTGCCGCCGAGCGCAGTAGCCCACATGATTCTGGAGAACGTCAACGGCATGCTCGTGCACCGAGCCATGACCGACCGCCACGACGAAGGGTGCGGCGACCCGATTCTGCAGAATCCGGAGCGCGCCGCCGACTTTCTGACGACCATGCTCTTCGACGGACTGACCCGCCCGGCGTCCGACGCAGACCCTGCGCCGCTCGCTTCTTCTCACGACGCACAATGACTGGTTCCATGAATGCGACGTCTCTTCCCCGTATCGCGGGGTCCGTTTTGCTTGTCGTGCTGATCTCGGTGGGGCCGCCTCTCTCGGCGCACGCCCAGCGCATGGACGACGCCGGGAGGCGCGCTTCAACCGACGGGACCCCGATGGTGCTCACGGTCGACCGGGCCATCACGGTTGCCTTGAAAAACAACTTCAATGTGCGCCAGGCCGAGCTCGACGTGCGCCAGGCCGATGCCCAGGTCCGCGAAGCCTGGGGCAGTGTGCTCCCGCAAATCGACCTGACCGGCAACTACACGCGCAACGTGGTCACGGCCAACCCCTTTGCCGGAAGCGACATCACGACGTTTCTGGGCGGCGGAGGCGAAACCGAGTGGCTGGCCTTCAACGAGCGCCGGCGCCTCGACACCGACCCGGCCTCCGACCCCATCACGTTCCCGACCTTCCGGCAGCGCCAGCGCGACAGCCTCCAGGCCGCTGGCATCTCGCTGACGGGCGGCGCAGGCAACCCATTCAGCGTCGACAACGAGTTCCGCACCGGCCTTCAGCTCACGCAGACGCTGTACAACGGCAGCGCGTTCTCGGCCATCCGCGGGGCCAGCCAGTTCAAGGAGGTGAGCACCCTGGCCCGCTCGCGCGAGATGCAGGTGGTGGCCAACGACGTTTACGAGGCGTTCTACCAGGCTCTGCTCGCGCAGCAGCAGGCCCGGGTACTGCAGCAGCGCGTCGAGCGGTCCGAAGAGACGCTGCAGGAAATTACCACGCAGGTGGCGCAAGGCGTAACGCCCAAGTTCCAGCGGCTGAGCGCCGAGGTGGAGCTCTCGAACGTCAAGACGGAGATGATTCAGGCGCAGAACCAGGCCGATGTGGCCGTGGACAATCTGAAGCTCACGATGGGCCTGCCTGGCGACGCCAACATCCGGATTGACGGGGCCCTGGAGGCCGACCCGCAGGGCCTGTACCGCCAGATCTCGACCTCCCGGGCCATCGATGCCGCCATCGAAAACCGGTCCGATCTCCGGCGGGCCGACCTCAATATCGAGCTCCAGAACATCCGAAAGGAAACGACGGAGTCGCAGTACTTCCCCACGGTCCAGGCGGTCGCCAATTTCTCGTACACCGGACGCGTGCCCGACAACCGCACCCAGATCCAGACGACCGACCCCGACGATCCAACCAACCCGTTTTTCTTCGACCAGCAGGAGCGCGGGTTTTTTGAGGACGAGTTCTGGAATCCCTCGTTCAGCGTCGGCCTTCAGCTCAACTGGAACATTTTCAGCGGCTTCCAGACGTCCGCTCGGGTGCAGCAGGAGCAGATCGAGGTGGAGCGCGCCCAGGTGCAGCGGGATCAACTTCGACGCAGCATCGAGGTGGAGGTGAAGCGCGCCCTGCGAAATCTGGAGACGGCCCGCGAACGCATCCGGAGTCAAGAGCAAAACGTGAGCCGGGCCGAGCTCAACTACGAGCACACGTCGAAGCGCGTCTCGGAAGGGGTGTCGAGCCCCCTCGAGCTGCGCGAGGCCTCCGACCAACTCGACCAGAGCCGCCTCAACTTTCTGCAGGCCGTTTTCGACTACCTCGTGGCACGCAGCGATCTCGAAACGGCCCTGGGTGTGCCGCTCACCGACGACCCGGAGTTCCAGATGACCCGTCGATGAGGACCGTCTCATGAAGTCGAAAGCGGACACATACGCCGCGTAGCGCCCAAGCCGCCGAGACTCGAACCTCTTCCTCCCTCCCATTCGACCACGCAACTCCATGTCCCTCCTTCCTCGCCGCTCCACGTGGCTGGTCCTGGTACTGGGCGCAGGCCTCTCGATGCTCGTCGCCAGCGGATGCAATGACGGCACCGCGTCGGAGCAGGACACGCAGGCCCCGCGCGAGCAACCGGCGACGCGCGTCGAGACGCTCGTGTTGGAGCCCACTACGTTCACCGACAAGATTCAGCTGACCGGCACGGTCGAAGCCATCCACGATGCCACCCTCTCGTCACAGGCCTCGGGGACGGTGATTTCGGTGGCGGAGCTCGGCACCGTCGTTCCGGAGGGCGGCACGGTGGCACAGCTCGACTCAACCGAGGCCCTCGCGGCCGTCGAGCAGGCCCGGGCCCGCTACGAGCTGGCCCAGGATCGATACGAGCGCCAGGAGCCGCTCTACCAGGACTCGATCATCACGGCGCTGGAGTTCGAGCAGGTGCGCTCCGAGCGGACCCAGGCCCGCGCCGCGCTGGATCAGGCCCAGAAGCGGCTTCGCAATACTCGCGTCACGGTGCCCTTCTCGGGGACCGTGGAGCAGCGCTTTGTGGAGCCGGGCGAGCAAACCGCCCCCGGCGAGGAAGTGGCTCGCGTCATTGACATCCGTCCCGTGAAGGTGGTAGCGGGGGTACCGGAGCGGTACGCCGGCGACATCGAGACGGGCACGCCCGTGCGGGTCCGCTTCAAGGCGTCCCAGATCGGCGAGCGCACCGGACAGATCACGTTCGTCGGCTCGGTGATTGATTCTGAGAGCCGCACCTTCACGGTGGAGGCCACCCTTCCGAACCCCAACCGCACGGTAAAGCCCGAAATGTCGGTTCAGCTTCGGATGACGCGCGCTACCATCGACGATGCGCTCGTGCTGCCCCGCACCGCCATCGTGCGCGACGAGGCGGGCGAGCACGTTTACGTGGTGGAACGCACCGACACGACTGCCATCGCACGGAAGCGCGATATCACCCTGGGTCCGGAGTCCGGCGCCCGCGTCGCCGCTACCGCGGGCCTTGAGCCCGGCGACGAAGTCATCATCGTCGGCCAGAGCGACCTCTCGCCCGGTGCGGCGCTGGAGGTGATGGAGCAGTACGATCGCGTTTCGGAGGCCGGCACGCCCTACAACACCGACGACGCACAGCCCGCCCCGACCACCGACTGACCGCCGTCGCCCACGGAGGGCCCGGCACGCTCCCTTCTGGAGCCCTCGGCTGGAGGCTTCACGTCCCGCACGCTGACGCAGAAAGACTCATGCGCATTACAAACACGGCCATCAAATACCGCACGGCCATCGCCGTGCTGACGCTGATCCTGGCGATTGGCGGGCTCGTGAGCTACCTCACGGTGCCGAAGGAATCGCAACCGTCGATCGAGTTTCCGCAGATCGTCGTGACGTCAATCTATCCCGGCGCCAGCCCGAGCGACGTGGAGTCGACTGTCACCCAGGTCGTCGAGCAGGAGGTCAGCTCCATCAACGGGATCGACGAGATGCGCTCGACCTCGTCGGAAGGAGTCTCGACCCTCGTCGTCGAGTTCACGCCCGACGTAGATACTGATAAGGCCTACCAGGAGGTGAATCGGGCCGTCGACCGCGCGCAGCCGGATCTGCCCGAAGCCGTGGAAGAGCCCATCATCAGCGAGATCAACACGGATGACTTCCCGATCATGACGGTGAACCTGGCCGCCGACTACTCGCTGTCCCGGCTCAAGGAAGTGGCCGAGGATCTGCAGGACGACGTGGAAGGCATTTCGAGCGTGCTGGAGGCCAACCTCATCGGCGGACTCACCCGCGAGGTGCGCATCGATGTGGACCTCTCGGCGCTCAAAAGCTACAACCTGTCGTTCAACGACCTGATCACGACGATCCAGCAGGAGAACACCAACATTCCCGGCGGCTCGATCGACGTCGACCGGCTCAACTACCTGGTGCGCGTCGACGGGCAGTTCGACGACCCGTCCGAGGAAATCGAGAACCTGGTGGTCCGCTCCACTCCGAACGGGCGAAACGTGTACGTGCGCGATGTGGCCGACGTCTCCTTCGGCTTCAAGGACCGCGACAGCTACGCCCGCCTTCGTCTGCTGAAGCGGGACAATGCCGAGGGCGACCCGGTCGCCATTCCTGCGGCGGAGCGTGCCACGCTGCAGGTGATCTCGCTGAACGTGACGAAGCGCCCAGGCGCCAACATTCTGGAGACCGCCGCGGCCGTGAAAGAGGCCATCAACACGTTCAATGTTCCCACCGGCACGCAGATCACGATCACCGGCGACCAGAGCGAGAACGTGCAGTCGCTGGTCACCGACCTGGAGAACAACATCATCAGCGGCCTTCTCTTCGTGGTGGCCGTCCTGCTCTTCTTCCTCGGTGTGCGCAACGCTCTGCTCGTGGGCATCGCCATTCCGCTGTCGATGTTCACGAGCTTCATCGTCTTCCAGTCGCTCGGCTACACGCTCAACTTTATCATTCTCTTCTCGCTCATCATCGCGCTCGGCATGCTGGTCGACAACGCGGTGGTGATCATCGAGAACATCTACCGGTTCCGCGAGGAGGGCTACTCGCGCTGGGAGTCCGCCAAGCTGGGGACTTCAGAGGTGGGGGGTGCCGTGGTGGCGTCGACGGCGACGACCGTATCGGCCTTTGCGCCCATGCTGTTCTGGCCCGGCATCATCGGCGAGTTCATGGGCTACATGCCGCTTACGCTGATCATCACGCTCACCAGTTCCCTCTTCGTGGCGCTCATCATCAACCCGGTCGTCACCGGATTCTTCGTCGAGGTCAAGGGCGAGCGGAACGGCCAGCCTGGATGGACGCGCTGGCCCACAGGGGTCCGCTACGGCGGAGCGCTTTTCATCCTGCTGCTGGGCGTGGTTTTGGGACTTGCAAACTGGAGAACGCTGGTCGTCATCGTCGTGGCCCTGCCGACGCTCTACCTGCTTCATACCTGGGTAATGGCGCCCCTCGGCGACCGCTTCGCCGATGTCACGCTGCCGCGATTCGTACAGAGCTACCGGGGGTTCCTGTCCCGGATGTTGGAGCGCGACTACTCGGTTTCCTACGCCATGCTGCGGAACACCGGCGCGCTGTCGGCACTGACGCTCGGCGTCCTCCTCGGTTTGCTGGGCGGCGGCATCACAGCCCTCGTCGGGCTGACTGCTGGCATGGTCCTGCTCGTCCCGGCCGGGATTCTTGGCGGGCTCGGCGCACTCGGCATCCTCCTGCACACGCTGGAAAGCATCTACCTGGGCGGCTGGACGAGCGTCAAGTTCGGGGCGGCCTTTCTCGGCGTCATGCTCACCGTGCTTGGCATCAACTACCTGACCGGCGGGCTCAACCCGCGTCTCGTCGTCGGATTCGCCGCCGCGCCCGGCTTTATCATTCTCCTGGGACTGCTCGGCGCGCTGTTTAACACGCGCGATCGCCTGCTCCTGACCGACAATCGCGCGGCGCTCCTCACCGGGTCGTTGGGCGGCCTCTTCCTCATCGTGGGGCTTTTCCTCTACGCCCCCACCGGTCAGGCGTTTTTCCCCGACACCGACCCGAACCAGGTGCAGATCAACATCGAGGCGCCGCTGGGAACCAACATTGAGACTTCGAGCCGCATCGCCGAGACCGCCGAAGATCGGATTCTGCAGCTGCTGGACGAAAACTCGGCCTCAGAGGCCAACATCGAGAACCTGCTCGTGAACGTCGGCGTGGGCGGCGACGCCATGTTCGGCGGCGGCGCGCAGCAGCCCGAGCGGTCGCGCATCTCGCTCAACATGGTGGATTACGCCGATCGCGCCGAGCCCTCGACACGCACCCTCGAGAAGCTACGGGCGCAGTTGCAGGGCATTCCCGGCACCGAAATCGAGTTTACCAAGCAGGAGCAGGGCCCCCCCACGGGGCCGCCGGTCAACATTGAGGTCTCCGGGCCGGAGTTCGACCGCATCGTCGAGATTACGCAAGAGGTGAAGCAGCGCCTCAACGATGCTGCCGATCGTGGCGCGCTGCCCGGCCTCGTCGACGTAGCGGACAACCTGAACACGGGTCGGCCCGAGGTGCAGGTCGACATCGATCGCGAGAAGGCGGCCCAGTTCGGTCTCTCCACCGCCCAGATTGGACAGACGGTCCGCGCCGCCATCCAGGGCGTGGAGGCCGATACGTACCGAAGTGGCGAGGACGAGTACGACATCACCGTGCGCCTGCAGGAGGTCGACCGGCAGAGCCTCAGCAGTCTGGAGAACCTGAACGTTACGAACGCTCTCGGCCAGCAGATTCCGCTCACCTCGGTGGCCGACATTGAGGAGGGCACCGGCTTCGGGTCCATCACCCGCATCGACCAGGATCGCGTCGTCACGGTGTCGGGCGACGCGGCGCCCGGCTTCAACGGCCCTGAAGTGCTGGGCCGCGTGCAACAGGAACTTTCGCAGTACCGGCAGAGCCTGCCGACTGGTTACTCGCTGGAGTATACCGGCGGCAACGAGGAGCAGCAGGAATCCTTCGGCTTTCTGGGTACGGCCCTCGCCATCGGCCTGTCGCTCATCCTGCTCATCATGATCATCGAGTTCAACTCCGTCAGCGCACCGTTCATCATCATGGTGGCCGTCGGGCTCAGCATGATTGGCGTGCTGCTCGGCCTGATCCTCACGCGCACGCCGTTCAACCTGTTCACGTTCATCGGCATCATTGCGCTGGCCGGCATCGTGGTGAACAACAACATCGTGCTTATCGACTACATCATGCAGTTGCGCGGGCGCGGCCTGGAAAAGCAAGACGCCATTGTGGAAGGCGGTGCCACGCGCCTGCGCCCGGTGCTGCTCACCGCGCTGACGACGGTGCTGGGCCTTGTGCCGCTCACCTTCGGCATCAACGTCGACTTCGTGGGGCTGCTGGCCGACTTTGCGCCCAACTTCGAACTCGGGAGCGAGAACACGCAGTTCTGGGGGCCGATGGGCACGGCCATCATTTCGGGCCTTACGTTTGCCACGTTCCTCACGCTCGTCATCGTGCCGGTGATGTATTCGTCCTTCGATTCGCTAAGCCTGTACGTTTCCTCGGCCTTCGGGGGCGATGCGTCGAACGCGGCCATCGTCAGCGAAACGGTGGCGACCGACCGTCTCCTTGACGAGCAAGCCGAGGATGACGTTCACGGCAACGGCGCCCCCTCGGAGCCGGACGCGCCCGTCCCGACCGGCGATCGCCCCGAACGGGGAGCCTCGACGTAACTTTCGAAACGCGAGATCAACGCATGAATCGTTTAGTCATTAAACATCCGACACGTTTGACGTAGGGTTTTGACCAAGCTGCAGCCCACCGTACGGTCGCACTTTCATCCGGGAGTTCGACCGTACACACTCAAGCGTACATGCTGGTACAGCGTCAACCGTCATTCTACGGGTGGAATACGTGATCTCAAACGTCCCAAGCGACAGCACGTCATATCGGGCGTCGCCGAGACGTCTTCCTGGAGTCGACTTCCAGGCCCATGGAGGCGACTCGACTTTGCTTGGAGCAACGTGCCCTGGAATTCTGAGGTCGCTTCAAAGCCCGAAGGATAAGCCTTAACACCACTAGACGACTCTCTGTCACTGACGCCCTTTTTGCTTTATGTCTACCGATACCAATGTGCAGGAGCAAGAATTCAAGGAGCGGGATGCCGACCTCTGGAAGAAGGTCCGCTACAAGGCCATGCACAGCCTCGACTGGCTGTTCGGCAAGTACTCGCTCGTTGGCGACAAGCCGGTGCACGACCCGTCCACCTTTGCGTGGGCGCGGCAACTGGAGGACAACTGGACGGTCATGCGGGAGGAATTGAACGACATTCTCCAGCACCGCGAAGCTCTTCCCAACTTCCACGACATCACCGAAGACGCTTCCACCATTTCGCAGGACGACAAGTGGAAGACATACTTCTTCTACGGCTACGGCAAGAAGGCAGAAGAGAACTGTGCCCGCTGTCCGCGCACCACCGAGCTGATCGAGCAGGTGCCGGGCATGACCACAGCCTTTTTCTCCATCCTCTCGCCGGGCAAGCACATCCCGGCTCACCGCGGGCCGTACAAAGGCGTGCTTCGCTACCACATCGGACTGAAGGTGCCCGAGCCCTCCGAAAAATGCCGAATACGCGTCGACGACCAGATCGTCAACTGGGAGGAGGGAGAGAGCATGGTGTTCGACGACACCTACAACCACGAGGTATGGAACGAGACCGACGGGGAGCGGGCGATCCTCTTTCTTGATGTGAAGCGTCCTCTGCCCCAGCCGCTCTCGACGTTTAACGACCTGATCATGGCCGCCCTGCGACAGACGTCGGTCGTTCAGAACGCCCAGAAAAACCAGAAGCAGTGGTCGAAGCGCCTCGACGAAGCCGCTGCCCAGCAGCAGGACGACGCAGGCGGTGCCGTGCCCGCAACCTCGGCGGCGTAGTGCGCCCAGCGGCGG
>CAYFSC010000041.1:10917-14994 GCA_964345695.1 uncultured Rhodothermales bacterium
GCCCAGCGGCGGAGCGCTGTCTCTGCCCCGACTGCCGCTACTACACAGGGATTTTCAACGACGACCGTGTGCGGGGGGCCAATGCGCCTCCCGCTGCACCTTCCGGCTGGGCTCCCCCACCGATCCGCCCACCTCGGTTGTGCTCCGCGGATCGGCTGTGGGCATCGGGTGCACGGCCGCGCCGCAAAACCGCAGTCCTCCCTGGTCGTATGAGGGGGTGCGGTTGGATGCGGAGATGCGTTGCCTGAACGTGGACTCGCGTCCCGCTTCGGGGCTTATTACGAAACTGTGTTCCGGTCTGCGCATTCCGTTGGTCCCCGACCGGTCGACGCTGCTTGAGGAGCTGTCGCCGGAGCTCTCCGGAACGATGGACGCGATCCTACAGGACTTCGGTCCTTCGTCAGCCTCTGTTCAGCCTCTCGCTCCCGCTGCATGGGCCTTCTCTTCTTTTACGTTGCTTTGGCACTCGGCGTGTCGTTTCTGTGCTCGGTCATGGAAGCGGTGCTGCTGAGCGTGACGCCGTCGTACGTCGCTGCACTCGAGCGAGAGGGGGATACGATTGGCGAACGCCTCCACGAGATGAAGGACGACATCGACCGCCCCCTGTCGGCCATTCTCAGCCTGAACACGATCGCCCACACCGTCGGCGCGGCCGGAGCCGGCGCGCAGGCTGCCGTCGTCTTCGGCGAGGCCTATACGGGCGTCATCGCCGGAGTGCTTACCCTGCTCATCCTGATTCTCTCCGAAATCATCCCGAAAACGATCGGTGCCGTGTACTGGCGCACCCTGGCCCCCGCGGTGGTGCATACCTTGGTGCCGACCATGGTGCTGATGTGGCCGCTCGTCAAGCTCTCGCAGGGCATCACGTATCTGCTGTCGGACGACGAGAGCTCGGCCACCTTTAGCCGCGAGGAGTTCACGGCGCTGGCCGAAATCGGCGAGGAAGAGGGCGTCTTCGAGGAGAAGGAGTCGCGCATTTTGCGCAACCTCTTCCGCTTCAACTCGCTGCGGGTGCAGGACGTCATGACCCCCCGGACGGTCGTCTTCGACCTCCCGGAAAATAAGACAATCGGCGAGATCGTGGAGGAGCACGATGAGTTCCGCTTCTCCCGGATTCCCGTTTACGACGAGGACCGCGACGACATTACGGGGTATGTCTTGAAGGACGAGATGCTTCTGCACGCGGCGCAGGAAGAACTCGATTTGCCGCTCAAGGAGCTCTCGCGTGAGATGCTCGTCGTTCACGAAACGCTCCCCTTGCCGGACCTGCTGGAGCGCCTGCTCGATGGGCTGGAGCACATCGCCCTCGTGGTGGACGAGTACGGCGGCGTGGCCGGCCTCGTCACGATGGAGGACGTCGTGGAGACGCTGCTCGGCCTCGAAATCGTTGACGAGGCCGACTCGGTAGAGGACATGCAGGCCCTCGCGCGCAAGCAGTGGTTCAAGCGCGCGAAGGAACTGGGCATGGTGCCATCCGACTTCTCGTTTGATGCCTCGGACGTGAGCGACAAAAAGGCCGCAGCCGTGGCCGAAGAGTTCACCGAGCGCATCACCAACGAGATGACCGCCGACCAGAATTCGTCGCAGGAGTCGTCAACGGAACCCGAGTCCGTCCGCCGCCCCTCTGATGAGTAGAGTAGCGGGCGTAGGGAGGCGAGCGTTGCGTCGCCGGTCGCGTGATCGGCGGTTGTCGGGCGGTTGCGTAGGTTCCAAGTCGTACGAACTCTGCCTGGCAATCCCACCCGTTGCCGCGCTGCGAGTGTCCCCGCGCCGCACACCACGCATCCGCCTTCCGCTTCCTGTATGAAGTCTGCCGCCGAGTACGCCGACAGCGCGCTCCGCACGTTCGAGCGCCCGCCGGTTCCGTCTCCCGACGCGATTGATGACGTGTACCTGATTGGCATCTGCGGGACGGGCATGGGCGCTCTGGCGGGCCTTTTTCAACAGGCCGGCTACACCGTGCGCGGCGCCGACGAGGCCGCGTATCCCCCGATGAGTACGCATCTGGCCGCTCAGGGCATTCCGGTCCTGGAAGGCTACGACCCGGCGCACCTCGATCCGCCCCCCGATCTGACGGTGGTCGGCAACGCGTGCCGCCCGACCCACCCCGAAGCCACGGCCGCTCGCGAGGCGGGGCTGGTGCAGCAGTCGTTTCCCGAGGCGCTCGGCCACTTCTTCCTCTCGCCCGGCCGCCGGTCGATCGTCATCGCCGGCACCCACGGAAAGACGACGACCACGGGGTTGCTTGTGCATACGCTGCATGCTGCCGGCATCGACGCGGGCTTTCTCGTGGGCGGGGTGATGCAGAACACCGGCCTCAGCTATGCTCTCGGGACGGATGCCCCCTTTGTCGTAGAAGGCGACGAGTACGACAGTGCCTACTTCGACAAGCGGCCGAAATTTATGCACTACCGCCCTGATAAGGCGCTGGTCTCCTCGGTCGAGTTCGACCACGCAGATATCTACGCGGACGAGGACGAGTACCACGCAGCCTTCGATCACTTCGTCGGCACGCTGGACGCTGAGGACGGGCTGCTCGCGCTCTGCGCCGACGCTCCCTCCGTCCGAGGCCTCGCGGAAGCAACGCCGGCGCGCGTCCAGACGTACGGCCTCTCTGCCGATGCTGACGTCGGGGCCACCCGCATTCGCACGACGACCGAGGGGCAAGACTTCACCCTCATCGTGCACGGCGTGGAGCGCGGCAGCATGCACCTTCCGCTCCACGGCGAGCACAATCTGCAGAATGCCCTCGGCGTAGCGCTGCTTGCGCTCAGCGAAGGTTGTTCGACGCAGCAGGTCGCAGAGGGCTTCGCCACGTTCGAAGGCATGAAACGCCGCCAGGAGGTGCGTGGCGAGCCCGGAGGCGTGCGGGTGCTCGACGACTTCGCGCATCATCCCACGGCTGTCGACGCCACCATTCGCGCCGTCGAGGCGGCCCATCCCGACCGCCGGCTGGTGGCCGTCTTCGAGCCCCGTTCCAACTCCAGCCGCCGCAAGATTTTCGAGGGGCCCTACGGCCGGGCCTTCGACGCGGCCGACTGCGTGTTCTTGAAAGCACCGCCCGTCCGGCACAACGACGACGTCGCCACCCTGCTCGACCCCAACGCCGTCGTCGCCGCGATTCGGGAGCGCGGAGTGCCGGCCCACGCTCACGCCGAGGTCGACACGCTACTGCCAGCCCTGGTCGAGGCCCTGGAACCTGGCGACATCGCCCTGCTGATGAGCAACGGAAGCTTCAACGGCCTCCACGAAAAGCTCCTCGAAGCGCTCGCCGACCGGTCCTCCCGCAGCCGGTGATGCTCCGGCCGCAGGTGCGCGTCAGTCGTCCGACGCAGCCTCTGCAGACGGAAGGCCGTTCTCGCTGTCCGAGGCGTCGATCGCGCTGGCCTGCCACGCTTCGGCCGTACGGAGCACGTGCCGGATGCGTGCGACGACCATCCGGATGGCCACCTCGTTGTGCCCCCCTCGCGGGATGATGATGTCGGCCCGGCGCTTCGAGGGCTCGACGAACTCCAGATGCATAGGCCGCACCGTTTCTTCGTACTGCTCCAAAACACCTTCGATGGTGCGGTCGCGCTCGTGTATGTCCCGCCGGATGCGCCGCATGAGACGAATGTCCGGGGCAGCGTCGACGTACAGCTTGATGTCCATGCGCTCGGCCAGGTCCTCCTCCGCAAGAACGAGAAGGCCCTCGAGGATGATGACAGGCCGGGGCTCGACGGTCTCGGTAGCATCGGCGCGCGTGTGCGCCGTGTAGTCGTAGATGGGCTTCTCGATGGATTGCCCCTCGATGAGCCGATCCAGATGGCGCCGCATGAGGTCGCTTTCCAGCGCGTCAGGATGGTCGAAGTTGAACGTCTCGCGCTCTTCAGGCGGCCAGTGCGACAGGTCTCGGTAGTAGGCGTCGTGGTCGAGGACGGATATCTTGTTCGTCCCCAGGATGTTGATCACCTGTTCCAGTACAGTGGTTTTACCGGAACCGGAGCCCCCTGCAATGCCGATTACGACGGGTGCACTCATAACGTTGCTTGCATGTTGCTCGTCTCGGCTTCTCTCTAGTCGATCGCCTCACCGGGG
>CAYFSC010000041.1:15094-18192 GCA_964345695.1 uncultured Rhodothermales bacterium
CGCCTCACCGGGGCCGCCTTTCTGTCTGAATCTGTCTGAAGAACGAGAGGCGCCGCAGACGCCGGGCCGGGGGCGCTTCCCTGCTTACCTGTTCTGCACCATTACGGCCGTCCAGGTTTTGGTCTCGTCGTCGTAGGTGGTGGCCTCGTCGTCATACACGAATCCATCTGGGTGCTCCTCCCACTCCACCAATTCCTCGAGGTCTTCGGCCGTCTCCTGGACAACGTAGTTGACGAACTGGCCCCGCTGGATGTCGAGCTCATCGCCGGTCACCTCGACGCGCTCCCCGTCTTCTTCGCGCAGAAACTGCACCTCGACGCGCGCCTCGTAGTCGTGCTCGTCATCCCAGGCAGCCCGTCTTTCGTCGGGCAGTAGATCCCACACCCATCGCCCATCCAGGTTCTCGTTGAGGATGCGGCTGATGTGAGGGCGCCAGTACTCCGTTACCGGCCCGATGTCGGGCAGGTCGACGTCCATGCCCATCTGGTAGTTAGGAATGAGATCGTCCGGGCGAAGCAGCCCGAACATGCCTGAGAAGATGACCCCGTTTTCCAGCAGCCGACGCTGGGCACCGGTGGGCAGGTTGGCAAAGTCCATCGCGGCATACATGATGCCGGGACTGTAGCGGTCCAGCGCAGACATCAACGGGGCATCGTAGATTTCGCTGTTCACCTCGATGGCGTTCTGGAGATCAGGGCCCTCCAGCCCAAACACCTCCGCGAGCGTGTCTTCGTCCTCCTCGTCAATCACCTGCTGCACCGTGTCGATGAGCTCGCGCCGCTCGGGGTTCAGGTCGTCGTAGTAGTTGAACGTTCCCGACGTTCTGTAATCGAACATGTCGGGCGCGAACGGGTTGCCCCCCGGTTGCTTGTGCGTGGCGGGGGCGAGGAGAACAGTGAGATTGGGCATGTAGGAGACGGTTTGTCAGTTGGGGGCGCAGCGATAAACGAGGGCAGTCGGGAGTGCAGGCGGCTGTGTACGCGACCGCGCAGGCAGCGACCCGTCCCGAAGGCGAGAGGATCCGGCCCGTCATTCGGAGCCGGGTTGGCACCGGCGTCAGCTACGACCCGTCGCCGGAGGCGGCGTTGGACGATCTGTCCTGCTCACGGAGCTCGTGCAGCAGGGCGTCGATGTCGTCTCGAATCTGGTCGGCGCGGGCCTGGGCGTCGGACACCAGCGCGTCGCGGGTGCGTCGCGCATCGCTCTCCGGACCCGATCCCGCAAGCTGCCGCAGCAGAACGTTGGCCTGTGTGGTGAGGTTTTCCAGCTGATAGGCAAGACGACGGCGCGCGTCGGGGCCCCGGCGCGGGGCGAAGAGCATGCCCAACGCAAAGCCGAGGGCTCCCCCCGCCAATGCGCTCCAAACCCCAATTTGCGTGGTGCGATCACGTGGTTCGATGTTCATAAGCCGTGCGGCGTCAATCTCAAAAAGACCCGGCGAACATATCTTCGAATGTACTGGACGGAAAGGTTCCAGTTTCCATCTGGCCAGCCGGTGGGGGCGAAGTCCAGTCTGCGCTTACAGGAATCGGTGCTACAAACATCCTGTCCTTCTCACCGAACGTACCCGCCGTCGCGTCCAGGGATCGTCCTGCATCCCGCATAACCGGAAAGTCCGTACAAAATCCAGGAGGCCACCGTCTGTTCTTCACAGGTCCTCTTCCACCTCGGGTTTTGAATGTTATCGACCTCGTACGTTTCTTGCAAGACGTAACGTGGGTGTTCGTCTCGTCCTCACGAGCCCCCACCCTTGCAAACGTATTGCTCGTTGCTTCTTACATCGCTTCCCCAGGCGATGCCGCTCAAGCGGATGGCTTCCCCCGACGCCGGCCGTCCGCTTCGTGGACACACGTTCCTTGGGAAGCCCTCGTAGTCGCTGGACGCGAATCATTGGCAGGACGGATCTCGGGTTCAGCTCCCATTTACGAAGAGCCGACACATGCACGAGACGCCTTTCCAGGTTTACGAGACGAACGGCTTCCGTTACAACGACGAGGGGCCGAAGAACTCTTCCTTTCCGCCTGTGGTACTGCTGCACGGGATGCTGGGCGACTTGAGCAACTGGACCGACGCGGTGCGGGCCCTCTCCGACCAGGGCTATCGCGTTCTGGCGCCGATCATCCCGGTGTACGAGTTTCCCGTCTCGAAGACAAGCGTCCCCACGCTGGCCGAAAGCGTACGAGAGTTCGCGGAGTCTCTCGACCTCGGCACAGTCGTCCTGGCCGGCAACTCCCTCGGCGGCCATATCGCGCTCCTCTACGCCCTTCGGTACAGCGAGGACGTCATGGCCATGATCCTGTCGGGATCGTCGGGGCTTTACGAGGCGACCCTCGGAAGCGGCACGATGCGGCGCTACGACCGCGAGTTCATCCGGGAGCGGACCGAGATGACGTTTTACGATCCCAAGCACGCCACCGACGAGTTGGTCGACGACATGCTGGAGATCGTGAAAGACCGCCCCCGTGCCATCCGTCTTATCAAAGTGGCGCGCTCGGCCGATACCGAGACCGTCGAGGACCGCCTGTCGCAATTGGAGATGCCGACCCTGCTCGTCTGGGGCCGCGACGATGTGATTACACCGCCCGACGTGGCTCATGAGTTTGAGGAACGCCTCCCGAACGCCCGCCTGCACCTCATCGACAAGTGCGGCCATGCGCCCATGATCGAGCACCCGGAGACGTTCAACCGCATTATGCTCAGGTTTCTAAGTGACTTGAACGAGGCTGTAGAGGTAACCTCCTCTGGGTCGTAGTCTGTTGCAGTTCCGTTGCAATCTGGGTCGGCGGGTTGTTTGCCCGAGTGGACGGCTCTGTATACCCCAGCGCACGCTTTTCTCGCCGAAAACGCTTCCGGAACGCGCGTGCATCGGGCGTTCTGCTGTTGGCACGCAGGTTGCACACGTAAAAGATTGGTGATTCGGGATGCCTCGTCCCAAGCGCGTCTGAGCTTTGCATTCAGGCGGCCTCCGTTCAATAGCCGGACCGGTACGCTGCAGGGTGCGCGTACCCGTCCGGCTTTTCCTATGCACCGGCGGAGCATGCCTCTCCGCCGCGTGCCTGAGGATGCTGTCCCGGATGCTGTTCCGGATGCCCTCCCTT
>CAYFSC010000041.1:18292-19581 GCA_964345695.1 uncultured Rhodothermales bacterium
GCTTGTCCCTACACCCTCTCGCCGCCCGATGGCCGCGTCGCGCGATCCGATGGTGAGTTCGATCGCACGGTGCCTTATCTTCCAGCATCCGCACGATAGAAATTCGGGAGGCTGTTTGGTGGACGGATGCAGAAGCCGGCACGCACGAAGCGACGGGCGTGGCGTGCCCGAGCAACCACAGGGGCGACGCCGCAGATCTGAATACAGCAGCGCACAGGCAGGACGGTCCAGGTGGACGCCATCTTCCTCGTCGGCTGACGGATCGGTCCTGACGATCAATCTCGATCACGGGTGGATCCTCCGGTGAAAACCATTCTACTCCCAGATCTCTCTTACCATGGCCGACTCCGCTCACACCGCGACCTCCACCGGCATCTCTCTCGGCTCCGCTCTCGCCGTGGTGATCTCGTACACGGCGTACGAGTCGGTCGGTTGGGCGATCTTGCATGGCATCTTCAGCTGGTTCTACGTCATCTACGCGCTCGTCACCGGCGTGGCCTCCTTCTGATGCTCGACGGCTCCGACTGAACGCGAAGCTCGACCCCGGCCGCGCTCGGGCCGGGTTGCCATCGCGATTCGGCGACCCGCAACGTGCAGCAGCGATACGCTACGGACTCGCTTTTTCCGCATGCTCCACGAGAAACCGCTCGATCGCCACGCCCTGCCGCTCGACGATTTCTGTCCCCGTGACGACGAATCCCACAGCCTCGAAGAGCGGTCGACTCAGCACACTCGCCTCGGCGTGTAGGCATTCGATGCCCTCCGCGCGGGCAGCCTCCATGGCGCGCTGGAGATGGCACGCTTGAGGAGAGCGCGCCCAAGGCCCTGCCTCTGCCGGTCGCCGCAGACGTAGAGAGCGTCGATGTGGCCGTCGGTGTCGAGTGTGGCAAATCCTACCGGCCCGGGTTCGTCTTCAGCGACGAAGGTGTGTTCGCGCATCATACGGGCGCCGAAAGCCTCTCGGACTTCGGCAACGGCTGCCCAGGCGTCGACCTGCTCTGGGCGGGAGGCCCACGGTCCGGCCGCTCGAACGGCATCTTCGTGCAGATCGCCGAGGCTCGACGCATCCTCCGGGGGTAACCCATCGAATCGTCACGTGGAACCCGTAAGACGGTTGGGTCAGCATCCACGCCGTCCTCCTCTTCTTCGTCTAGAGTTTCTTCGCCTGACAGTTTTTTCGCCTGAAGCACCCCTGCCTGGACTCGAACCAGGATTTGCGGCTTAGGAGGCCGCCGTTCTATCCAGTTGAACTACAGGGGCATGCCTCGTTTCAGTCCACGACGCACCGA
>CAYFSC010000042.1:0-18826 GCA_964345695.1 uncultured Rhodothermales bacterium
CACCTTCTCACCGCAGCTGCACGCCAATGAGCCAGCGGAACGCGAACTCGTCCTCGCTGAGATCGATGCGCTCCGGGTCGCTCGCGTAGAACGGAAAGCGGGCGACGACGTCGAGGCCTTGCAGCAGATCGGACTGCTGGATCCAGCGGTCGAGGTGGGAGATCTGGCTGATGTCGTAGCGCGCGCCGAGGCCGGCGTCGCCGATCAGATTGTCGCCGTCGAAGCCCGCCAGGAAGGCACCCTGGTTCCACGCCGTGCCGAGTCCCGAGAACACCTCCAGCCCGAGCGGTTTCAGCGGGTTGACCGACGGAAACGGCTGGGCGTGCAGCGACAGGCGCCCCGCCACGATCCGGCTTCCGCGCGGACTGCGCCGTCCGCTCTCCAGGTACGCCACCGGTCCCGCCGAACCGAAGCCGACGAGGTGCGCGTCCTCCACCGGCTGCTCCAACGCCGCACTCGGCTGGCGATACGTGTCGCTCCGCCACAGGCGCTCGGTGGAGCGGCCGCCGAGGACGAACTGCTTGTGCTGCAGAAGATCGTCGGGTCCCAGGCCAAACTGGAGGTCGGCACGTGCCGTGAACGGACCCAGGGGTGCCGTCTTCGTGGCGTCGAGCGACACCCGGGTTGCCGACGCGTTCGCGTCCGGCAGCACCCCGAACGCAGGATCGCGCAGGCTTCCTCCCAGCTCCGCCGACAGCGCAATGCGATCCGTGCCGCGCGCGACCTCGTACTCGACCCGCGCCGAGAGATTGTGCGTCTGGCGGAACGGATTCTCAATGAGCCGGCCGCTCCCGACCGGATTCCCGCGAGGATCGCGGAATTCCAACGGTGCCGATTCAACACCAAAGACGCGGTCGGATGCATTGAGCTGGTGATTCACCGACGCCGTCAACCGCTCCGACGTTTCGCTGAGGGGCGACGAGAGAGGTTTGTTGATCTGGAGGCGTGTCTCCATGAATCCAAGATGCTTCGCGGTCTGGACCGTGCCGGTGGCGCGCGGCCCCAGCACGTCGACGGGTGCGGTCGCGCTCAGCTCGAAGTCGATCCCGTCAAACCAGGAGCCGTCGTCGGTGACAAACGGGCTTCGGTTGCTGAAGGACGAGAGGGTACCGCGAAACGGAGCGCCCGGATCCGGATCCACGAACGGCGGGCGCGTGGCCTGTGGCAGCGACGGGTCGTCGCCGTTCGAGAACAGCACCTCGGGCCAGAGCGTGAGCGTGCCGCGGAACCGGTAGTCGCCGAGGTGCATGCCGCGCGTCTGCACGCCGACGCCCACGCCGAACCGATCGGCGTAGCTGAGGAGCGGGCGAACGCCGAGCTCGTACTGGAACCGGTTGTTCTGCGGCGCGCGGAGGAAGCGGGTCTTGAGAGGGAAATCCATCGTGTTGTTGAGCCGGTTCACGTCCGGCGTGCGCCCCTCGGGGTCGAGCGTGGCCTGCGTGACGCGCGACGGGACGGTGAAGGACACCGTTTTCTCCGGGTAGACCCAGGGCCAGGGATCCGTCACGATCCAGTCGTCGGGCACGGGCTTGTGGCCCTGCGTGATGAGGAGGGGGACGTGCACCCTCTGCGTCGAGCCGTCGGCCAGCGTGAGCTCGATGTCGTGCGGCATCACGGCCTCGCCCTCGCGCTCCAGTTCCATCTCAACCCGGACGCCGTCGGACGTGGGAGACTGGGTGACGTCCGAGATCGCGTCGTCGAGTTGCCGCGTCGACTCCGTGAACTGCCAGAAGTACCAGTCGAGCTTCATGCCGCTCACCTGCTCGGCAAACAGCTCCAGGTCGAACGGGTCGGGGTGCTCGTATTTTCGCTGGCGGAAGAGACGCTTCAGCCACCGGTCGCGCTGCTCATCGCCAATCACGTAGCCGAGCATCGCGACGAGCAACTCGCCGCCCGGGTACGATGCGACGCCGTACGCCGTGTTCGTCTGGAACCAGTCCGCGGGCGTGCTCATCGGCTCGTACAGGCCGAACTTCTGCAGATTGACGATGCTCTGCGGGGAGTGACTGGCCGGGCGATCTGTGAGGTGGGCGAAGCCTTCCGACGTCGCGTAGCTCGTAAAGCCCTCGTCGATCCAGGCGTAGTCGCTCTCGTTGCTGCCGAGCGCGGTGTGGTACCACATGTGCGCAAACTCGTGGACGGTCGTGCCGAGAATGGACAGCGGACCGTCCTGCTCCTCGAACTCGGGATTGTCGTAGCCGGCCACGAGCGTAAACATCGGGTACTCCATCCCGCCGTCGCCGCCCTGCGCCACCGTCATCTGCGGATAGGGGTAGTCGCCGTAATTCTGGCTGAAGAACCGCTCCAGCCGCGGCATCTGCTGTTTGAGGGGCTCCCAGTTCTCCGCGACGTCCGGCTTGTAGAGGATGTGATGCGTCACGCCGTTTGCCTCCACGGTGTCGTGAATGTACTCCGGATCGGCGCCCCAGGCGAAGTCGTGCACGTCCGCCGCGAGGAAGTGCCACGTCAGGGAGTCGGCGTCCGGGGGTCCGTCGGGCGGCCGCCACGTGCCGGAGCCCTCCATGTCGTAGCCTTTGCCGATGGCGTCGGGGTTCTGCAGAACGCCCGTCGCGCCCAGCGTGTACTCGGCAGGCGCCGTGATCTGCACGTCGAACGTGCCGTACGGGGCGTAGAACTCGCGCATCACGTACGGGTCGGCGTGCCAGCCGCGCTCGTCGTACTCGGCCATTTTCGGGTACCACTGCGTCATCGAAAAGTCGACGCCGCCGCCCCGGCTGTCGCGTCCGCTACGGCGTGTCTGCAGCGGAATCTGCGCGCGCCACTGCATGCGGAACGTGGTCGTCTCACCCGGCGCAATCGGCTTTGCGAGCTGCACCTCCATGACGGTGTCGCGGATCTTGTAGTCGACGGATGTACCGTCCTGCGTGAGCGAGCGGATGCGGTGCCACCCTCGTTCGTCCTCGCCGAGGGTGAAGATGCGCGGCACGATCCGCCCATCCGGGTCGGGCACATGGCGGTTGCGCTCCGCCATCATGGAGTTCGGGTGAAAGGCGTTAAAGTAGAGGTGATAGTAGACCGTGTGGAGCGTGTCCGGCGAGTGGTTCGTGTAGCGCAGCGTCTGCCGACCGGTGTACTGGTGTTCGTCGGCGTGGAGCGTAATGTCCATGTCGTAGTGGACCTCCTGCTGCCACTGCTCCGGCGACTGGCCGCGAGCGGGGGCACACATCAGGAGCAGCACGGCGACGAGAGCGGAGACGAAGCGGTTCAGCATAGAGGGAGACCCGGGGATCGTGGCGGAGTGGGGAGATGCGAACGGCCGCGTAAGGCGGCACCGGCAATCGCAACTCTCTTTCTCGGAGCGGCCCAGGAATGTTTCGCAAAGCTTGGAATCCTGACAGGGTGGCTGCCGTTGGCGACTACCCACGTTATTCCCTTCCGAACGCCGTTCGATTTATGGCCAACGATGCGTCCCAACCGTGCCCGTCGTGCGGGGCTCGTGTGCCTGCCGACGCCGATCGATGCGACCTCTGCGGCGCAGCGATCAAGGATGCGTCCCCTTCTTCCGGCGACGCCGCCGCAGAAGACCCTGACCCCACGGACTCGCCGGCGTCCGAGTCCACCGTGCCTTCGCCCGACGACGCATCCGAGACGCAAAGCGTTTTCTGCAACGAGTGCGGCTGGGAGAATCCGGTGGAAGCCAACTTTTGCAGTCGGTGCGGCACCGAGCTGCAGGATCTCTCACGATCGGCGGACGTGCCGGAAGGTACACGTCCCGTCAGCGCCGACCTGCCGCGCTCGTCGGAGGCGCCCGCATCCGCTCCGTCTCCGGAGGGGAACTCAAGGGGTGCACAGGAAGACCGTGGCGCACAGGAAGACACCGAGCAGCAGGCGATGGGACGCCAGATTACGCTGTACATTGGCGGAGCGGCGCTCGTCGTGGTGGCGCTCTTCTTCGTCACGCTCTGGAGCCAGAGTCAGAACTGGCGCTCCACCGATTCCCCTCCGTCGAGCGGCCCGCAGGCTTCCCAACCTACCCAGGGGGCCGGGCCGGCAGCGCAGGGCGGCAGCGCGGCGCGGGGCGGCGGTCCCGCGGCCGGTTCGGCCTCGCCACGCGGGAGCCTGACGACCGACCTGGGCCAACTGGCGTCCGAAACCGGATCTGAGATTCCGGCGGGCGTATCCGAACGTGCCGACTCGCTGCAGCAGGCCATTCGGAGCGCCTCGGGAGCCGCCAAGCAGAACGCCCGTGGCGAACTCGTGAACCTCTACGTTGGGGCCGGGCAAACGGGCCAGGCGGCGGTGCTGCAGCAGCGCATCGCCGAGGCGACCGACAGTCTCGCAGACTGGCGCCGAGCGGGCGATTTGCTCTATCGCTGGATGCAGGAGTTCCAGCAGCAGGGACAGCGCCGCCAGGCCTTCCCGGTTGCTCAGGCCGCCGCTACCGCATATGAAGCCGTGACCGATCGCTCCCCCGACGACCTGCGAGCCCGCACGCGCATGGGCGAATCGTACCTGCTCACCAACAGCCCAATGAAAGGGATCGAGACCATCAACAAGGTGCTGGCCGACGACTCGACCTTCGTCCCGGCTCGCTTCCAGAAGGGCCTGGCGTTCCTGCAGATCAGTCGCTTCAACCAGGCGATTGCCGAGTTTGAACGGGTCAAGGAGTTTGCCAGCGAGGACGAGCCGTACTACCGGCAGGCCGACCGCGCCATCCAGATTATCCGCGAACGCACCCAATCGTCCTCGTCTGGCGGCCAGGCTCCACCCAGCTCTCCGCAGGACTGAGGCAAAGGCTTCGCAGAGATCCGAACGAAAGGCTCCACGGATGGCCCGCCTGTCCCCCCTGTTCGTTGATGAGGCGCTGTTTGTGGTGAACAAGCCGGCCGGCGTACTGGCTCAGGCAGACCATACCGGCGATCCTGACGTGGTGACTCTAGGAAGGGCGTGGCTGCGGGATCAGGGGAAACCATCATCGTTTCTCGGACTCGTACACCGGCTCGACCGGCCCACCTCGGGCGTCATGATTCTCGCCCGCACCTCGGACGCCGCTCGCAGTCTGTCGCGGCAGTTTCGCGAACGTACGGTCGCGAAAACCTACCTGGCGGTCGTCGAGGGCACGCTCACCGGCATCGGGTCGTGGACCGATACCATCGCAAAAATCGGCCGCCGGCCCCAGATCGTACCTGCCGATCATCCGGAGGGCGCCCATGCCGAGCTGACGTGGCAGGCGCTCGCCCGGGCGGAGGGACAGACGCTGTTGCAGATCCAACTGCGCACCGGACGTCCGCATCAGATCCGCCTGCAGGCCTCCGAGCGCGGGCACCCCATCGTGGGCGATCAGCGGTATGGCGCGTCCGAATCGCTCGACGGCGCGATTGCGCTGCACCACCGGCGGCTTCGCTGCGAGCATCCCGCGACCCTTCGCGGAGACACTTTTGCCGCGCCGCTGCCCGACCACTGGTCCAGGTTCCGGACTGCCTTTGCGACGGCCCTGGACCGCTTCTCGTAACGGCGGCTCTGCACTCGTCGCAGACCGATGAGCGCGCCGGCCTTCCGCGGTAGGTCGTGGATCAGTTCAGGCTCACCAGCCCGAACGGTGTCTCGAAGGCCGACAGGAACCGCGCCGGCGGGAGCGCCGACTGCGCCAAGGTGCCGGGCGCCTCCATCGGGTCCGCTTCTGTTTCCTCACGCCGGAACACCCCGGAGGCTTCAGCCACCACCTGGCCTTCAGGCGTATGGAGAACAGCGTTCACGACGATCCGGGACGGCTTTTTTAAGACCACGGCGGCCGAGGCACGCACCGGTCCGGCGTAGTCGGGATCTTCGACGTGGGCGTTGAACTCTTCGGCAGACACGGTGGCCTGCTTCACCAGCGAATGCGCCGCCAACGTCGCTACGTCGTTCAGCAGGTTCTGGTGCGGCATGCGCTGCACCATCTCGCCAGACGGCTCGACCGTGCCGGCAAGGACGGCGCGCCCGAAAGTGACCTGCGCATCGGTGCCGCCGGCCGCCTCGTCGGACTGTGCGTACCGGTATTCGAGATTGCGGAAATGCTCGGTGCCAACCATGTCAAGAACGCATTGTCAAAAAAAGCGACGGGAATGGAATCCCTGCGTGACGCAGAGAACCGTGGTGCCTACTTTCCCTACGAACTTCTTGCCAGACCGCATTTGGGACCGGATCGGTAAAAACGACGCGCCGAACCGACAGCCTTGCCCGTGTCCTGCGTCGATCCGTCCCCCACGGACACGCTGCGTGCGAGAGACTGTCAAGATGGCATCCGCCTGTGCCCTTTCATCGCAATCCCTTCTGCCCCCGCTTGTCCGCCATGCGCCTGACTCAAGACCAGCAAAAACAGGTTTCTCGTCACCTGAACACGCGCGGGACTGCTCCGACATGTCCAGTGTGCGGGGCTTCCAATCTGCGTGTGAAGAAAAACGTCGTGTCGCTTCCTACTCCGAGCTCGCCCACCGGATCGCGTCGCCTCGTGGCGGTCGAGTGCCGGTACTGCGGCTACGTCCTTCACTTTGCCCCCGAAGTCATGGATCTGGATCTGAACGCCGGCGAGACCCCCTCGTCCCAGCCGTAACGCATAACTCAATGGTTATTCAGTACAGCTTACCACACACCGGTGGTGAGGCAATCGTCTCGTGCTTTCTAGGCGCATCTGAAGGACTCTACGGCCTATTGCCAGATTTGCCTCCTACAGAACCCCCATGAGCGCCGGAACTCTATCAACTCGGTGAGAATATACGGCCGAGACCAACTTGATTCCTGACTGCTCACAAATCCGTGTCTGATCCCCATGGGTGATCCAATCTCCGCCACCTGGCCCTGGTACGTGGCCGGCCCTCTCATTGGGCTGATGGTTCCGCTGTTGTTGCTGCTGACCGGCAAGACATTCGGCGTCTCGTCGAGCCTGCGGCACACCTGTGCGGCTACACTGCCCTCGACGGCCGACTACTTTCAGTACGACTGGACGTCGAAAGGTCTCTGGAATCTCCTCTTCGTGGCCGGCATCCTGCTCGGCGGATTCATTGCCGCGACCGTCCTCGGCGGCGGCGGGCCGACCGGCATCTCCTCCGCCACCCAAAGCGACCTGCAAGCGCTGGGGATCACGGATTTTTCGGGCCTCGTTCCGCCCGAGCTCTTTAGCGGGTCGGCACTAACGACGGTGCCCGGCTTGGTCGCCCTCCTGGGCGGCGGGTTTTTGGTTGGATTCGGCGCCCGGTACGCCGGCGGCTGCACGTCGGGCCACGCCATCACGGGGCTGGCCACACTGCAGGTTCCGTCGCTCATCGCCGTGGTCGGCTTCTTCATCGGCGGCCTCTTCACGACCTATGTTCTCCTTCCTCTCCTCCTGTAGTCGCCGCGTCTGTGGCCGCTGCGTTCCGATACCGCCGCGTTCCGATGCAACCGTCTGCCGACTCTCTCTCACGGTTTTTGATTCGACATGCCTTCCACGACTGAACGTACGTCTCCCTCCACATCTCCGGCTCTGCGCGTGGCCGACGCGCTCGTTTACCTGGGGCTGGGAACGGTCTTCGGCATCATCCTCGTCCAGAGCGAGGTCGTTTCCTGGTTCCGCATCCAAGAGATGTTTCGGTTTCAAGCCTTCCACATGTACGGTATCATTGGATCGGCCGTTGTCGTGGCGGGGCTCTCGATCGCCGTACTGCGCCGGATGAACGCAACAACCCTTCGCGGCGAGCCCATCGTGGTCTCCGACAAGCCGTTCGATCGCGGTGTGAACCAGATCGTGGGCGGCATTCTCTTCGGCCTCGGCTGGGGACTGCTCGGGGCCTGTCCCGGGCCGATCTATGCGCTGATCGGCGCCGGCATCGTGCCGGTTGCAGTCGGACTTCTCGGAGCCCTCGCCGGGGCATGGGTCTACGGCCAGTTGAAGCCTCATCTGCCGCACTAATCCCGACCGACCGGGCCTATCCAGGAGCGGTGCCGCTGGGACAGACAGAAGGCCTTGGGGTACAGCCCCCATGGGATCCGCGAGGGTGACGCCGTGCGCTTCAGCCATGCGGTTTCACACGGGCTCTCGATCGCAGGGCCAGCACCGATTTGCAGTCCGTCGGGCTCGCTCGGCATTCTGATGCACGAAGAGAGACCGATTCCGAACTGCACCTGTAGGTCGCGTTCAACGGAGCGGTTCACGGACGTCGGTCGCGCGGGGCAGCACGAGGGTCACCGACGTGCCCTCTCCCTTCTTGCTTTCGATCTGGAGGTCTCCCTCCTGCTGCTCCAGGAGCCGCTTCGACACCGTCAGCCCGATGCCACAGCCCTGGTGCGAGCGGGTGTGGCCCTCGCTTTCTTGAGCAAACGGTTCCAGCATCCGCTCGATCGCATCTGCCTCAATGCCCGTGCCGGTATCGGAAATGGTGACGGACACGGTGGCCTCGTCAGCCGCTCCACGGACCGTGATTTGTCCCTCCGACGTGAATTTTACCGCGTTTCCCATCAGGTGCTTGACGACGCGGCCGAACAGCTTCGGATCGACGCGCACATGGATGCATTCTTCGGGTAGATCGAATGTCACCCGCAATCCCTTCTCCCGGGCCTCGTCGACAAACGGACGAGCATTGTCCCGAAGAACACCTTGAACCGCGCACAGCTCGCGATGGACCTCCAGCGACCCTTCTTCGAGCTGTGCCAGGTCGAGAAGCGAGTCGAGCATGAGCCGGAGGCGACGCCCGCTCCGGTCGATGAGATCAACGAATCGTTGGTACCTTTCCGGCACGCCTTCGCGCAGGATGGAGGTGAACCCGAGGATGCTGGTCAGGGGCGTACGCACCTCGTGGGTCAGGTTGGTCATCAGCGCGGAGCGGGCCGGCGAGTCTTCGTCGGTATGCGCGCGCACCTGATCGGCCAGCTCGCGGATGTCGATGAGGCTGACCAGAGCGCCCACCTCGCCGTCCACCTCAATGCGGCGCGCGCTGGCCAGAAAGGGATGACATCCAGCGTCGGCCTTGTGGAGCTGGAATTCGCGGACCTGAATCTCTCCCTCGGCGAGAAGCTCACGGGCGAGGTCGGCCCAGCATGCCTGTTCGACGTGCAGGTCAAGGTCGTCTAGTGTCTGCCCCACGACATCGGAGGGCACCAGTCCGTTTTGCTTAAGTCGATCGCTGACCTCCAACACCAGTCCGTCCCGCAGGCGCAAGATGAGGAGCGCCGCCGGACCGAGATGAAACGCGCTGTCGAGCAGCGCCATGGTACGGCTGGCTGCTTCGGTCCGAGGCGTGCGCTCGGGGACGCGCCGCAGGGTCAGCAGCGAAGCCTGCCGGTCGCCGTACGTGATCGGCGTGGACGTGGCCGCTGCGCGATGCACCGATCCGTCGCGACTCAAAAGCGAGATCCTCACCTCCTGCGGCCCCTCGTGTGCGGAACGCCCTGCAGCCGAACGGAGCGCGGCTCCCTCTGCCGGGCCCCGGCGTACAAACTGGGAAAACGGGGCCCCGATGAGTTCTGTCCGTTCGGATGTTAGCAGGTGCTCGGCGCGGACGTTGCCGTAGAGAATCGCGCCGTCCCGGCCAACCACGAGTACCGCGTACGGCAGACAGTCGACGAGGTCGGACGGGAAGGACGTGGAGCCCGAGGTTTCGTCGGACGGCGGCAGGTGAGGAATCGAACGGGGCTCCAGCATAAGACGACAGATGTCAACAGGCACGCCTTCGTAGAGGCAGAGGCGAGCGATAAGTACCCGCGACAGCCTCACGGATACCTGACGATGCTCTCTTCGTGCCTCTTTAAGACCCGTCCTGCGCAGGCGTTGCACTTGCGCGGACGCCGCGGCGTTACGCTCTCGCAAAAGAGCCGAGCCCCTACTCTGAGCCGGGCCCCTACTCTAACGTCTTAACCGCCTTGACCATCTCGTCGGTCGGATCGTCGCTGTAAAGGATCTCGAAGTCTAGTTTCTCACAGACGTGCTGCATGGCGCGGTTCTGCCGCAGAATGTCGGCCGTAATGCGATCAAGCGACTCGTTGCGTCCGATCTGGAGGAGGCGCTGCAAGAGCTCAGTGCCAATGCCTTCGCCCTGGTAGTCGTCCGCGACGAGGAGAGCAAACTCCGCCTGATCTCGCCCCGGTTCTCGGGTTAGACGTCCGCTGCCGATGATTTCGTCGTCGTCCGTTTCCGCAACGAGCGCCATCTCCCGGTCGTAGTCGATGAAGCACATGCGGGAGAGCCGCTCGTGGGCGACGCGCTGTTCCTTCTTCATCAGGCTGGCGTAGCGCATATAGACGCTGCGCTCCGAGAGGCGCTTGTGGAAGTCGATCATCTTAGGCTCATCCTCGGGGCGGATGGGCCGGAGCGTGACTGCCTCTCCGTTCTTCATCCTGTGCTGCCCCACGTACTGTCGGGGATAGGGGCGAATAGCCGGGGCGGGGAGATCCGCCGTGTCGGTGGCATACGGGTGGAGGACGATCCGGGCGTCCAGTGCCAGGAGCCCTCCCTCGCCAGGCTGCGCCAGCAGCGGGTTCACGTCGATCTCCTTGATTCGCGGCTGCTCCACGACGAGCTGGCTAAACCGGACCATCATCTTTTCCAGGGCCTCCATGTCCACGGGCTGGCGTCCGCGCACCCCTTTCAGGGCTTCGAACGCCTTGGTTTGCTCCATCATGCGCCGGGCCAGCGTTGTGTTGAGCGGCGGGAGGGCCAGCGCGCGGTCTTTGTACACCTCGACCAGCTGCCCGCCCGAGCCAAAGAGAAGCACCGGACCGAACTGCTCGTCGATGCTGCTCCCAATGATGAGTTCGTAGCCGCTGCTGAGATCGGCCATGCGCTGCACGGTAACCCCGTCGAATCCGTCGGCGGGCACCTCTGACGCGATCGCCTCGAACGCTGCCCGCACGTCCGCCGGGGTATCCAGGTTCAGCTTCACGCCGCCGACGTCCGTCTTGTGCGTGATCGACGTGGAGTGCAGCTTCAGCGCCACGGGCAGGCCGATGGATTCGGCCGTCTCGACGGCCGCCTCGGCGGTCTCGGCCACCTGCGTCTCGATGGTGGGGATGCCGTACGCCGACAACACCTGCTTCGACTCGTGCTCCGTGAGCAGGACGCGACCCATGGTATGCGCCTCGTCGAGGAGGTGCTCGGCCGCCTTGCGGTCCGGCAGTCCCGCTTCGTCGACGGGCAGGCTCGGGGTCTCGTAGAGCGCGCGCAGGTTGTAGCTGTACTGCCACATCTTGTTGAACATGCGCGCGGCGGTGTCCGGATAGGCGAAGGTGGGCAGGCCCGCGTCGTTCAAAATGTTTTCGCCCGAGGCGATGGCTTCCCCGCCCATCCAGCTGGCCAGGATGGGCTTCCGGTTGTTGATGGCGTGGTCGCGCAGACGCTTGGCGGTTTTGGTCGGCTCCGTCATGGCCTGCGGCGTCAGCACCACCAGCAGGCCGTCGCTGTTTTCGTCGTCGGCAGCAATTTCCAGCGACTCGGCGTACCGTTCGGGATCGGCGTCGCCCAGGATGTCGACCGGGTTGCCGTGGCTCCACGCCTCCGGAAGCCTCCGGTCGAGGCGATCCAAGGCGTCGTCGGAGATCGACGTGAGCGCGCCGCCCCCGCCGATGAGCGCGTCGGTCGCGAGCACGCCCGGCCCGCCCGCATTCGTTAAGATGGTGAGGTTGGGCCCCTCCGGCCGCGGCTGCTTGCCCAGCACCTCGGCCATATGGAACAAGTCGTTGATCTCGTCGACACGTACCACGCCGGTGCGGCGGAAGGCAGCATCGAGCACCGCATCGCTGCCGGCGAGCGTACCGGTGTGGCTGGCGGCCGCTTCGGCGGCGGCTTCGGTGCGCCCGGCCTTGATGACGATGATGGGCTTCGACTGAGCCACGTCCCGCGCCGCGCTCAGGAACGACCGGGCGTTCCCGATCGACTCCATGTACAGCATGATGCTGTCGGTGCGCGGATCGTCGCCGAGGTACGTGATGATGTCGCCCCAGTCCACGTCGAGCATCGACCCGACGGAGACGAAGGCGCTGAACCCCACATTTTCGCGGAAGCTCCAGTCGAGGACGGCCGTGAGCAGGGCTCCGCTCTGGCTAACGAAGGCCACGTTGCCCTCCCGCGCCATGGAGCGGGCGAAGGTGGCGTTCAGCCCCGACGGCGGACGCATCACTCCCAGGCAGTTGGGGCCCACCACCCGCACGTCGTGTGTGCTCACCGTCTGCTGGATCTCTCGCTCACGCTGAGCGCCTTCCTCACCGGTTTCGCGAAACCCGGCCGAGATGATGATGACGCTCCGTACGCCCGCCTCTGCACACTGCTCCACGATGCCCGGCACGGTCGGCGCCGGCGTGGCGATGAGCGCCAGGTCTACCTGCGACGGCACCGCCGCAACGCTGGGGTGCGTCTGAATGCCCAGCACGCTGTCGCGGTTGGGATTCACCGGGAAGACAGTGCCCCCGAACGGATTGCTGATCAGGTTCCACAGGAGCGTTCGCCCGACGCTGCCGGGCTCCTCACTGGCCCCGATAACGGCAACTGTGGTCGGTTCGAAGATGGCGTCAAGCGGCGACCGCCGGGCGGCAATCAGGTCGTGCGACGGGTCGGAAGTCTGGGTAGACGGGTCGGAGGCGTTGGTGGCCATGCAGGAGCGGCAGTGGAGGAGAGAGCGAGGCGGTCGACCGGTGTAGTGTTTCCACAGGCGTTTGGGAAACAGGATTGAACGTAGCAGGACCCGGGCGTCTTTGCAAGATCCTGGGCGCCCGTTTCGGCATCGTAGGATGATCAGCCGAGGTCATCGAGGCGGTCTCGCGCCTCCTGCTTGTGGAGGGGGGCGTCCGGGTCAACGGGATCCATGTTGATTGCCGTCTGGAACTCTGCCTGGGCCTCCTCTTCTCGATCCATTTTCAGGTAGGTTTTGCCGAGCTCCAGATGATGGATCACCTTGTCTTCCAGCCGGATCGCCGTCTTGAAGTCGCGCACGGCCTGCTCGAAGGAGGCGTCGGGCAGCCCGCCGTAGATGGTCCTGACGATGGTCCGCGAGAAAAAGCCCAGGTCCGCCACCTCGCGGTGCCAGCGAGCGCGGACGTGATAGGCCGAGGCCAGGGTGGAGTCGAGTTCGAGGGCCCGATCCGAATGGCGCTTGACGGCCCGCGACCGCCGGACTTTCTCCTGGGTCCCGGCCGTCAGGGCCACCCGTCCCTCCGAAACAGCAACCGCGAGGTGCGCCTTGGCGTCGGTCGAATCCAGACGCACGGCGGCCCGTGCGTTGTCGAGCGATTGCTTGTAGAGTGAGTTGCGCGTGCGGTCGGACTCCGAAACCTCTCCCAGATCGACCTGCACGAGGGCCAGGCGCCAGTACACGGGGGCCGACTCGGAGTATCGGTTCTTGAGGGTGTTGAGGCGCGAAAAGGCCTCGCGGAACGCCCCCTCACTGCGCAGGCTGTCGATCTCAGAGAAGTCCGGGGCCGTCGCGGCACTGGACTGTGCGGAGGCGGTGGGAGCCGCCAGCATCAGCCCGAGCAGGAGTCCAAATGCAAGAGCGGTGCGGCGCACGAGGACAAGCATCATCATTCGAGTGCAGGGCGAAAAACAGGAGACACTGGACGATCAGGAAGGTTTACTTGCAACCGTGGAGCGACGTTCACTGCAGGGGCGGTGCAGCCGTCGAATCGGTGGTTTCTTCGCGGATGCGTCCCTCTCGCGGATGCGTTTCTGCCGCGCAGGAGCCCGACCCTCAGGCCTGTTGCAGCGCGGCCTCCGGAAGCGGAACATACAGCTCCACCGGCTGGCCGTGCATGGCCCGCGACAGGGCGTGGCCGAGGCTCATGAGCACCAGCCGCCGACGCACGTTGCGCTCCGTCAGGTCGATGGCCTGCTCTACCGCCGCCACCATCGCCTCGAGATCCGCGTGCGGGAGGTTGTCGCAGAAGCGGGCAATGGCCTCGGCCTGATCCACGTTGACGAGCGGTGCGTCGTCGCCGAGGGTGCGATACAGCATCAGGTCGCGCACCCACCGAAGCAGCAGTCGCAGCACGCTCTTGACGCGCTCGCGTCCCTGCCCCGCAATCTCGTCGGCATGCTCCGAGAGCTTCGACACGTCGAGCGTGAAAGCGGCCCGAAGGTACTGGAGCACCAGCGTGCGGCTCGTCATGAGGTCGCGGTTCTCCGCCAGCTCCACGGCCCGGCTGTACGATCCATCCGCCATACGGGCCAGCATCGAGGCCTTGTCGGGGGCCATGTCCTCGCGCTCCTGCAGCGCCGTTTCGATGGCGTCCGGAAGCAACGGATCGAAGCGCAGTCGCTGGCAGCGGGAGAGGATCGTCGGGAGAAGCTGCTCCGGACGGCTGGTGGTGAGCAGAAAGACGGTTTGCGGCGGCGGTTCCTCCAGCAGCTTCAAAAATGCATTCGCCGCGGTTTCATTCATGTGCTGGACATCGGTGATCAGCGCCACCTTGTACTGCCCTTCTACCGGTCGGTACCGCATCGGGTGCAGCAGGTCGTCTTGCACCCGGTCGATGTGGTACATCACCTGCTTGTTCGACGTCTCGGTCGGGTCGGACAGCGACGGACGGCGCACGTAGTCCACCGCCGCGTACGGATCCTCGCCGAACCGCTGGATGCGCGCGGCCACGTCCCCTTCGTCGGTCCCCTTCGGATACGGGAAGAGCACGTGCACATCGGGGTGCACCATGCGGCGCGTCTTTCGGCATGCCGAGCACGCCTCGCACGCTTCATCGGTCTGCGTGGTGCACTGCAGCGCCCGTGCCATTTCCAGCGCCACCGCCCGCTTGCCGACCCCGTCGGGGCCGTGGAACAGGTACGCGTGGGCCACACGCGATCGTTGCAGCGCGCGACGCAGCGTCCGCACGACCCGCTCTTGATCGATGACGGAACTCCAGGCCATGGGCGGTACGGAATGACGGTTGCGCAGAGGAATGCCGGGAACGGTTTTCTTTCAATCCCGAGAGAATCACGGGCAGCTTTCGCTTCGGAGAACGCTATCCGTACGAGCCCCCGCATGCCAGGTTGCACGTTCGACTTGTCTCCCACTCGCCCTCTCTCTCGCTCCCTCGTGCACCCCTTCTTCACGCTCCCCCGGAAACATGCACCGCGGAACACGGCGTACGACATGACTGCAGTTTTGACGGCGTGGTAGCTCAGCTGGTTAGAGCGTCGGATTCATAACCCGGAGGTCGAGGGTTCAAATCCCTCCCACGCCACTTGCCGCACACGGCCGTGAAAACCCGTCTCAGGATCGCCCGAGGCGGGTTTTTTACTGGGCTCAGAAGCTTCTCATTCTTTATCGGGCGCAGTCGGCCTTCAGCGGCGGCCAACGGGGGATCTGGCGCCCCATCACATCGAGGAGAGCACCTCTCTCCGCACGCCCGTCCCCACCGCCTCCAGTTTGTGCAGTTTTCGGAGGAGCCGGGCGACTCTGTGGCGGAATGTCGACCCTGAAACGGATGCATGCATCCGCATTGGCAGCGGACGGCTCCCCTACCGTGTTGCCGAGACCAGAGTCTGGCGTTGAATTTGGAGCGGAGATCGCCGATTATCCGGATGGACTTCTCCCCTCACCATCCAACCCCTGTGTTCGCCATGATCTCCTCCAGCCAGCGGTTCCTCTTTCGAGCAGTTCCCGTTGTCCTTCTTCTCGCACTCCTTGTCGCCCCGGCCTCGGCACAGGAGCGGGGCAACGACGAGCCGCGCGTCAGTCCGAATGCGGCGGTCTCACAGACCATCGGCACCACGGAGGTGCGCGTCACCTACGGACGGCCGAGCGTCAACGACCGTGAGATCTTTGGCAGCCTGGTGCCCTACGACGAAGTGTGGCGAACGGGCGCGAACGAGGCGACGACCATCACCTTCTCGTCGGACGTCCAGGTGGAAGGCGAGTCCCTCTCGGCGGGCACCTATTCCCTGTTCACCATGCCCGGCACCGACACCTGGACGCTCATCTTCAACAGCGAAGCCAACGTCTGGGGCACGAGCTACGACGAGAGCAACGACGTCCTCCGGGTGCAGGTAGAACCGGAGTCGGCCTCAATGCAGGAGATGGTGACTTTTACGTTCGAGAACGTGACGGACACCTCCGGGACGTGCGTGCTGCACTGGGCGGATGTGCGCGTTCCGTTTGAGATCTCGGTGGCCGGCGGCCAGTAACCGTAGGGTGGTGTTGCCTCCTGCTTCCTTTAGGTTCCGCGTTCTTCCGACGCCTCCCCCCTGGTTCGACATGCGATCTGTCTTTGCTGCGTTCGTCGCCACCGTTCTGGGTCTCGCGGCCGTGGCCTGCCAGCCCGCCTCGCAGGACGCGCCGCCGCAGGCCCGCGCCATCGTCGACAGCGCCATTGCGGCCCACGGCGGCGCCGTGCTCGATCACGCCGTTGTGTCGTTCGACTTCCGGGGTACGGACTTTCGCCTTCGGCAAGACGGTGGGCAGTTCCGATTCCAGCGCACGTACACCGACTCGCTCGGGCGCACCGTCCGTGAGGTGCTGTCCAACGACAGTTTGTACCGCACCGTGAACGCGTCGCGCGTCGAACTGCCGCAGGACGAGCGCCGGTCGGTGGAGACAGCGGTGAACTCCGTCGCCTACTTTGCCCTCCTGCCCCACCCGTTGAGCGATCCCGCGGTGCAACCCGCCTACGAGGGCCGCGACACGCTCCAGGGCACCCCGTATCATCGCATCCGGGTCACCTTCCAGCAGGAAGGCGGCGGACGTGACTGGCAGGACCGATTCCTGTACTGGTTCCATCCGGACACGTATGCGATGGACTTCCTGGCCTATGCCTACGGATTCGGTCCTGACGAAGAAGCCGGCACCCGCTTCCGCGAGGCGTACAATGTGCGCCGGGTTCAGGGCGTTCGCTTCGCCAACTATTACAACTACACCGACACGTCGCTGGCGCTGGATCAGCTGCACCGGTACCCGGCGCGATGGGCCGAGGAGGCTCTCTCCCTGGTGTCGCGGGTCGAACTCGACAGCGTACGCGTCCGACCGCTGGAGTGACGCCGCGTCTCGCTGTGGTGGAGCTTCCCCCCTCCTCTTCCGTCTGCTCTCCCCATGGACGCCGTCTCTCCCATGGTCTCCTGCCACCGCTGGCAACCGCGCCTGTGCCTTGCTCTGCTCACGGTGGGGCTCGTTCTAAGCAGCGCGTGCCGGTCTGACGCGCCCGACGCGCCTGAAGCCGTCGATACGCTCCGGGTGCTGACGTACAACATCGAGGACGTGCGCACAGCCGATGTGCGGCGGACCGACCATCCACGCCTAGAGCGGGCGGCGGCGCGCATCCAGCACCTGCGCCCCGACGTGCTGCTCATCAACGAGATCACCTACGACCAGCCGGGAGCGCCGGGCTACCGAGAGGGCGAGCCCGAGGGGCAGAATGCGCGTCGGTTCCTGCAGCAATACCTGTCTCGCCCGCAGGCCGACAGCCTCCACCCGCTCTCGTACACGCCCGTGATGCTGCCCAGCAACACCGGCCTGCCGAGCGAGCACGACCTTAACAACGACGGCCGGGTGGTTACGACGGTGCCTTCGGTGCCTGCCTCACCGGCGGACGGCGGTGTCGCATCGCAAACGGACGCGGGCCGGGCCTATGGCGGCGACGCCTGGGGCTTTGGCACCTTCCCCGGTCAGTACGCCATGGCGCTGTTCGTCCGGCCCGACCTGGCGGTGATGCACGACTCCATCCGTACCTTCCGCCTGCTGCCTTGGTCGTCGATGCCCGGAGCCCTAACGCCGGTGGACTCGGCCACGGGCGAGCCCTGGTATTCGCCGGCGGAGTGGGATACGATGCGCCTCTCGTCCAAAAGCCACTGGGATGTGCCCGTGCGCCTGCCCAACGGACGGGTGCTTCACCTACTGGCGAGCCATCCCACGCCTCCAGGCTTCGACGGCGCGGCCGACCGCAACGGCCGCCGAAACCACGACGAAATCCGCCTCTGGGCCGATTACTTGCGCGACGCCGATTACATCCGCGACGACTCCAGCCAGCAAGGGGGGCTGGACGCGTCGGCGCTGTTCGTGATCCTCGGTGATCAGAACGCGGATCCGGACGCGGGCAGCGGTCGCCCCGGGGCCATCCAGCAACTGCTCGACCATCCACGCGTCCAGGATCCGCGTCCCACGGCGTCCCCGGCCGGCACGCAGGCCTTCCCCGACCTGGATCCCGACGACACGGCGCGCTGGGGCCTCCGCGCGGACTACGTCTTGCCGGCGGACACGCTGGAGGTGGTGCAGAGCGGCATCTGGCGTCCGGTGCGCAGGCCCACCCCGGAGGTGCCCGTAAGCGATCACTTCCCGGTCTGGATCGACATTGCTGTGCGCCCGTGAGGATCACGCTCGGTAGCCCTCGTAACCCTCATCGGTTCCCCTCTTCTCATGGATTGGATTCAATCGGAGATCACGCTGGCGCCCAGGGAACGCGGTGTTCACCTGGTAACGGACGAGATTCTGGATCCGATGCCCGCGCTGCGCTCGTTTCGGGTGGGTATTCTGCACGTGTTCCTCCAGCACACCTCGGCCTCGCTGACCATCAACGAGAACGCCAGTCCGGCCGTGCGCGGGGATCTGCAGCGACATCTCAACGAAATGGTGCCCGAAAACCAGCCCTATTACGAGCACACGCTGGAGGGCTCCGACGACATGCCCGCTCACATCAAGGCGTCGCTGCTCGACACCAGTCTCTCCATTCCGATCCGCGACGGGCGCCCGGCCTTCGGCACGTGGCAGGGCATCTACCTGAACGAGCATCGCAACCGCGGCGGCGCCCGCACGGTGATCGTAACCGCCTACGGCGAGCGGGACGAGGCGGGGTAGACATCTGGATTTGAGAGCCTGTTTGGCGGACGGTCTGCGGCCACCCCAGAGTACTTCTTCGCTGCGCTCAGGGCGCTGCGACTTCGCGG
>CAYFSC010000043.1:0-2372 GCA_964345695.1 uncultured Rhodothermales bacterium
CGCAACTACCTCACCATCGCGGCGCGAAACCTTTGGAAGCACAAAGGCCACACGGTTATCAACAGCGTAGGGCTGGCGCTCGGGCTCGCTGCCTGCGTGCTGCTCGCGTTGTACGTGCGGCAGGAGACGTCGTACGACACGTTCCACGAGAAGGCCGACCGCATCGTCCAGGTGCTGGATGTGACCCCCCGCGAGGACGGCTCGACCGACCGGCTGGCGCCCACGCCGGTGCCCCTGGCGGAGCCGCTCCGATCCAGCGCTCCGCAGATCAAGCGGCTGGTCCGCCTCTCGGAGAAGACCGGCGTCGTACGGGTCACCGACACCTCGTGGGAGACGGACGTGCTGTTTGCGGACACAGGCTTCTTCGAGATGTTCTCGTTCCCCCTCGTGCAGGGCACGCCGTCCAACGTCCTGTCAGCGCCTGACGCCGCGGTCGTTACGACGGAGAAGGCCCGCACGTATTTCGGGACGACGGACGTGGTGGGCCGTCGCCTTCCGGTGCGCGTCAACGGAACATTCTACGAGTTCACCATCACGGGCGTCGCCGAGCCGGCGCCCCGCACGTCGAGCCTCCCATTGGGCGTGGTGCTGCCCTTCGCGAAGCTGGAGCAGATCGACCGGGTGTACCAAAATCCGGAGTGGCGCACGAAGGCGCCGCTCCTGTTCGCCGAGCTGGCCCGCGCCGATCAGGCCGACGCCCTCGCCGCTCAGCTTCCGGACATCGTCGACCGGCACGTGCCGGATGCGAACGCGCAGCGGATGTCGCTCGAGCTGCTTCCGTTAACGGACATCCACCTGACGCCCGACGTGTACGGCCAACTCGTATCGCCGAGTCGCCCGCTGTACGCGTACATCCTGGGCGGAATTGCAGCCTTCATTCTTCTCATTGCATGCATCAACTTCGTCACGCTGGCGAGTGGGCGCTCTGCCGGACGCGCGCAGGAGATCGGCGTGCGGAAGACGATGGGCGCCGGACGCGGGCAGATCATGGCGCAGTTTTGGGGCGAGGCGTTGCTGCTGTGCGGGGCGGCCCTGGTGCTCGGCCTCGGCCTTGCGCGGATCGCGCTTCCGGTGTTCAACGGGCTCGTCGGCAAGAGTTTGTCGGCGGCGTCCCTCCTGCAGCCGGAGATGATG
Organism: uncultured Rhodothermales bacterium; assembly: GCA_964345695.1. Lineage (GTDB taxonomy): Bacteria > Bacteroidota > Rhodothermia > Rhodothermales > Salinibacteraceae > CAYFSC01. The sequence goes on from CAYFSC010000043.1 coordinate 1,135, forward strand.
GCGGTGCTTCTCGGATTGCTCGTCGTTGTAGGGTGTGCAGCCGGGGCGTATCCCGCCGTGGCACTGTCGCGTTTCAATCCGGTCACGGTGCTGCGCGGACGGTCGGAGCGGACGGGCTCTCCGCGCCTCGTGCAGGGCCTCGTCGTGGTGCAGTTCGTTCTGTCGACCGGGCTCATCGTCGGCACGGGGGCGATGTGGCAGCAGATGGACCTGCTCCGCTCGAAAGACCTGGGCTTCCAGCAGGAGCATGTGGTGCACGTGGACGCGAGTCTGGCACGCGGCGCGACGCAGCCGCTCGTGAAACGCGTGCGGCAAGCCGCGTCGTCGTCCGCGTCGATCCAGCACGCCACGGCGATGTGGAGCGAGATCGGCGTCGAAGGCGCCCTCCCCAACCGGTTTCCAACGACGAGCGGCGAGCAGACCATCCAGGCGCATGCCCTCCGTGGGTCCCACGACCTCTTGGAGACGCTGGATCTTACGCTGACGCAGGGACGTGCCTTCTCGCCCGAGTATGGAGGCGACGCGCAAGGAACGAACGTCCTCGTGAACGAAGCCCTGGTCCGAGCCTTCGGGTGGGACGACCCGATCGGGAAGCCGATCAGCGTCCGGTTCCACGCGCCGCAGGCTACGGTCGTGGGCGTCGTGGAGGATTTTCACTTCCAGACGCTCCACCAGCCCATCGAGCCGCTCGTGGTTCACATGCGTCCGATGGCTCCCGCCAACCAGATCTATGCGCGCATCGCGCCGGGCCAGACGGAGGCCGCCCTCGACCAGCTGCAGGCCGCGTGGAGCGAAACGGTGCCCGACCTCCCGTTCTCGGTCTCGTTTGTGGATGCCGTCGTGGAACAGCAGTATCGCGCCGAGCAGCAGTGGACGCAGATCGTCACGTACGCCGCCGGGTTCGCCGTCTTCATCGCGTGCCTCGGTCTGTTCGGGCTGGCCACCCTCGCAGCACGGCGGCGGACGAAGGAGATCGGCATCCGCAAAAGTCTCGGGGCCACGGCACAGCAGATGGCGATGCTGCTCTCGAAAGACTTCCTGAAGCCGGTGGGCCTCGCCGTTCTGGTGGCCATTCCGGTGGCGTACCTCGGAATCCGCGAGTGGCTGGCCGGCTTTGCGCTCCGCATCGACCTGGAGCCGACGCTGTTCGTGGGCGCCGGTGGGCTCGCCGTGTTCATCGCCGCAGGCACCGTGAGTGTGCAGACCCTCCGCGCCGCCCGCCTCGACCCCGCACAGAC
>CAYFSC010000043.1:2472-18805 GCA_964345695.1 uncultured Rhodothermales bacterium
CACCCGAACACTTATCCCCCCTGTAACCATCGCCGCGCGCGGCGCGTGATGTGGGTGCCACGACGGTTGTGTGCGTGGGGCACGCAATCCGCGATGAGTGGTGGCTACGGAAAGCCGTGCCGTCTCGCACCTCTGGGAGGCGGCGCGGCTTTTTCGTTCCCTCTGTTCTACCCCGCCATGGCCTCCACGTCCTTCCGGAGTGTACGTTTGATGGCGTCCCATTTGACATCCCACAGGAGGGTCGGCATGGGCTCCGCATCGGCGTCGTCAAAATAGACCAGGGCGTAAAGGAGGTGTGCCACGTCCTCCGTGTCGTACTTCTGACGATACCGTTCCACGAGTGCCGGCAGCGGACGATGCTCACGGACGAGGGCATAGACGTCGACGAAATCCTTCTTGGATCCCCGTTGAGCCACGGCCGAGAGCTTCATGCACGCCAGGTCATCCAGAGAAGCGAGGTCGGCCCCGTATGGCTTCCAGTGGATCTTGGGCTGCAATAGAGGATAGCGATACTCCAAAAAGCTGACGCGCACACCTTGAATCGAGCCATGGAGCGTCCCCTTGTCAACGGACTCGGTTTTGAACTCGGCTCCCTCATCTCGAAGCCGCTGTGCCCACTGCATCGGATCGGACAGACGCTCTTCGGTAAACCAGTCCAGATCCACCGACCGTCGATGCCCGAGATGCAGCGCCACTGCGGTGCCTCCGGCGAGATAGAAGTTTCGCTCGGTAGCGACCGGCCCTATGTCGCACAATATGCTCTGTTGCGCCGCGCTGATAGCATCGAGATGCACAGTCATGAGCGCCGAACACGATGTGCCCAGGGAGAGGTGCGGCGAGAGGCAACCCATGTGTCCACTCGGTCGGATGGAAGATCGAGGACCACCTCCCAAAAGCGAAGCTGTCGCGGCGACAGCGCATCGCCAGACCGTGCGAGGATCCAGGCACGCAGCGTCGCATCGTCCAGTTGATCGCGCAGCCACTGGATCGCGTCCCAGGTGCCCTCCGACAGCACCCGCCGGATGACGAGATCCCGATCTGCCTTCCAGTCCAGGTCCGCAACGTCGTAGTCCCAGAACAACGACCGAACGGAGGACGGCCATTCGGTACTCGTTGGAGGCATGGTCATGACACGTGCAGGTCAGCCTGTCAAACACAGCTTTTCAACCGCCGGAGCGTTGTAGAGTTGCGTTGGGATTGACGGGAGCGTTTGCCTATCGTCCCCACGAAATGCGGCAGCAAGACGTGAGACGAGAAACGGCATGTCTCGGGAACGAGATCTCCGAACGCAGAACGCGAAACTCGGAACCCCCAACGCGCAGCGCGACCGTAACACTCCGCCACGCGCACTCGTCATGCGGAAGCACATGCTTCGGCTCTTCCCTTCGCACCTTTCGCAATCGACATGTGGCGAAACAACCTCAAGATTGCTTTTCGCGCCCTGAAACGGCGTCCCGGACCGGCACTCATCAACGTACTCGGCCTCGCGGTCGGACTGGCAGCATGCCTGCTTATCGCGCTCTGGGTGAACCACGAGTTCAGCTACGACGACTTTCATCCGGAAGCCGAGCACATCCATCGCATCGGGCTCGACGTGAAGCTGCAGGACCGAGAGATCACCGGCCCGATCACGGCCGCTCCTCTCGCCAGAACGCTGATTGAGGACATTCCGGAGGTGGAGACCGCCACGCGCTTCAGGGACGACGACAATGAGGTCCTCCGCGTCGGCGACCGCACGTTCACGGGCCACACTGTCCTCGACGCCGACTCGCTCTTCTTCCAGGTCTTCGGCGGCTTCGAGTTTCTGCACGGCAGCCGGCAGACCGCGCTGACGTCGACGAATGCCGTTGTGCTGACGGCCTCGACCGCCGAGCGCCTCTTCGGCGCGACGAACGTCGTGGGCAAGACCCTGGAGCGCGGCAGCTCCACCCAGCGCGTGACGGGCGTGATCGCCGACGTGCCGGCGACGTCGCACATGCACTTCGACGCCGTCGCGTCCGACGAGCTCTCGCCCGAGCAGGCGTCCCGCTGGGTGGGCAACAACTGGTACACGTATGCTAAACTGATCCCAGGCGCCTCTCCGGACGCCTTCGAGCAGAAGGTGGATGCCTTCGTCCAGAAGTATGTGGCCCCGCAGATTCAGGAGTTTTTGGGAATGCCGTTCAATCGCCTCGTTGAGCAAGGGGCGCGGTACCGATACTTCACGCAGCCGCTCTCGTCCATTCACCTTTACTCCGACTACCCGTACGAGCTGGAAGCGAACGGCTCGATTGCCTACGTCTACACCTTCTCGGCCATCGCGCTCTTTATCCTGCTCATCGCGTGCGTCAACTTTATGAACCTGGCGACGGCCCGCGCCTCGGAGCGGGCCACCGAAGTCGGTATCCGCAAGGCCCTCGGGGCCCATCGCTCGCAGCTCGCCCGGCAGTTCCTGGGGGAAGCCACGCTCACGACGGGGCTGGCCACGGTGCTGTCGCTGGGGGTCGCCCTGCTTGCTCTACCGGCGTTTAACGACCTGGCGGGCACACCCATCGGCGTGGGGCAGGTGCTACAGCCGTCCATCCTCCTCGGCGGCCTCGGGCTCGTCCTTATCGTGGGCCTCGTGGCGGGCAGCTATCCGGCGTTCGTCCTGTCGCAGTTCCAGCCGGCCCCCGTGCTGAAGTCCGACGACCGCCACAGCACAAGCGGCCACGGCAAGCGGCTGCGGCAGGGCCTCGTCGTGCTGCAGTTTGCCATCTCCATCGTGCTCATCATCGGGACGCTGGTCGTGCAGCAGCAGTTCGGGTACATCCAGGACAAACGACTCGGGATGGACAAGGAGCAGGTGATCACCGTCGACCGAGCCTGGACGCTTGAGGAGGGCCAGGCGGCCTTCGCCGACCGGCTCTCGAACGTGCCAGGCGTCGTGCAGGCCGCCACCGCCGACGGGATCTTCCGCGGCGGCATGTCGAACACCGTCTTCGTTCCTGACGATGCCCCGGCCAGCGAGTCCTACTCCCTTAACTTTCTAAACGCCGGTTTCCACTTCGCTGAGACGATGGGCATCGAGGTCGTCGCCGGACGCACGTTCTCCTCGGAGCGTCCGGCCGACTCGTCGGCGGTGCTCATCAACCAAGCGGCCGCCGACGCCCTCGGATGGGACGATCCGGCCGGTCACCGGCTCCGCGAGCCCGGCGGGGACGAGGGGGACATCTACGACGTGATCGGCATCGTCGACAACTTCCACTACGCGTCGATGCGCCAGCAGGTGCAGCCGCTCGTGCTGCGTCCAGACGACGTCAACAGCACCCTGTACGTGCGTACCGAGCCGGGCGCGACGGCAACGGCACTCGACGCCGTCCGCCAGTCGTGGTCGGAAGCGGCGCCCGAGGAACCGTTCCAGTACACGTTCCTCGACCAGACGTACGCGGACCTCCACCGCGATACGCAGCGCACGGGCCACCTCTTCACGATCTTCGCCGTGCTGGCCATCGCGATCGCGTGCCTGGGCCTCTATGGTCTCGCCACGTACACGGCACAGCGGCGCACAAAAGAAATCGGCATCCGCAAGGCGCTCGGCGCCACCGCGACGCAGATCGTGGGGCTCCTCTCAAAGGAATTCCTCCAACTCGTCGGGATCGCCTTTATCGTGGCGCTGCCGGTGGCCTACCTGTCTATGGAGCGCTGGCTGCAGGACTTCGCGTACCGCACGGACCTGGGCGTGTGGCTCTTCGTTCTGGCGGGCGTGCTGGCAACGGCCATCGCGTTCCTCACGGTCAGCTATCAGGCCATCCGCGCCGCGCAGACGAATCCGGCGAACACGCTGCACGGAGAGTGATCGTGGCGCGGAGGAGCGCGTGCTGCGGAGGCTCCTCGCCTCCCTGGAGCCCCACGCCCCGAACGGCGCATGCGTGGTTCTAAACCGAACCGGTGCGTGACTGTAAGAATGGTGTTTGCTCCGATCAAGTCGCGCTCACCGACACCATGTGCCTATGCCTTTCGACGACACCTTCCGTGCAGACACGGCCGCCCTGCACACCGACCTGTACCAGCTCACGATGCTCCAGGCGTACTGGCGCGAGGACATGAACGAGGATGCAGTGTTTAGCCTTTTCGTCCGGCGCTTGCGGAATCGCAATTACCTTGTGGCCTGTGGTCTGGAGCCCGCGCTTGCATTCCTCGAAACGCTCTCGTTTTCGGATCGGGCAATCGATTATCTCGCCCAGCAGGACATGTTTGACGACGCCTTCCTGCAGTGGCTGTCAGACTTCCAGTTTACGGGCGACGTGTATGCCATGCCGGAGGGCACGCCCCTCTTTCCCGATGAGCCCATCCTGGAGGTCGTGGCCCCCATCGGCGAAGCCCAGGTCGCCGAGACGCTGCTGCTGAACCAGGTTACGTTCCCCACCGCGGTTGCGTCGAAAGCCGCGCGCATCGTGCATGCCGCCACCGCCGACGGCACCGACCGCCTCGTGGCCGACTTCGGGATGCGCCGTCTGCACGGCACCGACGCGGCCCTGAAGGGAGCCCGGGCCATGTACATCGCCGGCGTCGACGCCACCTCGAACGTGGCGGCCGGGGAGGCCTACGGCATTCCCATCACCGGCACCATGGCTCACAGCTACATCGAGGCCCACGACGACGAGAAGGCTGCTTTCCGCGCCTTCGCCGAACAGTATGGCGACACCATTCTGCTCGTCGACACGTACGACACACTCGACGGCGTCCGCCTCGTGATCGACCTCGCCGAGGCGATGGGCGACGACTTCCAGGTGCGCGGCATCCGCCTCGACTCGGGCGACCTCGGTGCCCTCGCCCACGACGCCCGCCGCCTGCTCGACGCGGCCGGCCTCGACGACGTAATGATCTTCGCCAGCAGCGGCCTTGACGAGCACAAGATCTCCGACCTGCTCGACCGCAATGCCCCCATCGACGGGTTCGGCGTGGGAACAAAGATGGGCACGTCGGCCGATCATCCGTACCTCGACAGCGCGTACAAGCTCTGTGGCTACGCCGGCACACCGCGCATGAAGCTGTCCTCCGAGAAGTCCAACCTGCCAGGTCGGAAGCAGGTCGTGCGCCAGTACGAAGGCAGCACCGCGGTGCGGGACGTCATCACCACCGAAGACGAGACCATGGAGGGTACGCCCCTGCTCGACCGCGTGATGGCCGACGGACAGCGCACAAATGCCGGCGAGACGCGTCCCCTCGACGCCCTCCGGGAGCACGCCACCGCCAAGCGCGACGAACTGCCGGACCGTCTGCATGCGCTCGACGACGCCGAGCCGTACGAGGTCGTGCTGAGCGACGCCATGGAAACGCGCCTCCACCGGACGAGGGAGCGGGTCCGCCGTGGCGAATCGGGCAGCGTGTCGGTCGTGGAGTGAGAGCGCTCCGTCCTGTCCTTGGCATCGCTCCTTGCCCGTAGTTCGAGGGCGCGCTGAGTTGCGAGAACATTACATTCTGGCGCGGGTGTACGTAGATCCCCTTTCGCCCCTGCGCCCGGAGGATGCTCGGCCCCGCGGGGCTGCTTTGTCATGGATCGGTCTTTTCTATGGAGCCCTCCTCCTTTCTTCCGGATGCCTCCGACCACGAGCAGCGGCGCCTGCAGGCCATCGAGCACTACGACCTGCTGGATGCCCCGCCGACAGAGGCGTTTGACCGCATCACACGGCTGGCCACGCGCCTCTTCGACGTTCCCATCGCGATGGTCAACGTCATCGACCACGACAGTCAGTGGTGCCTCGCCACGCAGGGCATCGCGCTCGACCGCACCTCGCGCGAGGTGTCGTTCTGCACCCACACGATTCGGCGGGACGGTGTGATGGTGGTCGAAGATGCCCGCGAGGACGGGCGCTTTGCCGACAACCCGCTCGTGACCGGCGAGCCCGGCATCCGGTTCTACGCAGGCGCTCCGCTCACGGCCCCCAACGGCTACCGCCTGGGCACCCTGTGCCTCATCGGCAACGAGCCGCGCTGCTTTTCCGACGCCGACCGGGACTCGCTGCAGGACCTGGCGGGCGTGGTGATGGACGAACTGAACCTCCGCAACTTTGCCGTGGGTCTCGACGCCTCACGGAAGGCCCACCGGGAAACCAGCGAGCAGGTCACGCGCATCCTCGAAAGCATCACGGACGCGTTCTTCGCCGTCGACGCAGACTGGGCCTTCACCTACGTCAACGCCCAGGCTGAGGCGGCCTTGGAGCGCTCGCGTGACGCCCTGATGGGGGCCCACCTGTGGGAGGTGTTTCCCGGTGCCGTCGACACGCCGTTCTCCCGGCACTGCCAGCAGGCCCTCGACACGCAGGAGGCCGCCGAGTTTGTCGCCTACTTTCCCCCGCTGAACAGCTGGTTCGAGGTCAAGGCCTATCCCTTCCGGCAGGGCCTCTCCGTGTACTTCGATGACGTGACCGGCCGCGTGGAGGCGCAGGAAAACCTACGCCGCGAACGCGACCTGACCGAGGCCATCATGGATACGAGCGTGGCGGCGATCCTTACCGTCGACGCCGAGGGACAGATCGCGTACGCCAATCAGCGGGCGGGCGAGATTCTCGATATCGAGGCCGGGACGTCGTCGGACCACGCGCACTCCGCCTCGGGGCTTCAACTGTATACCCTCGACGGGTCGACGGTGCAGGACGATGCCCTCCCGTTCGCGCGCATCAAGGCCTCTGGCGAGCCCCTTTCGGGCGAGCGGTACGTGATCCGCACGGCCAGCAACGAGGAGCGGTTCATCTCGGTCAACGGGGCGCCGCTCTGCGCCGACGACGGGACCGTCCGCCGCGTCGTCTTTTCCATCACCGACATCACCGACGAGATCGAGCGGCAGCGCGAGCTGGAGCAGGCCAAGAACGACGCCGAACAGGCCAGCCGCCTCAAGTCGACGTTCCTGGCCAACATGAGCCACGACGTGCGCACGCCGCTCTCGTCCATCCTGAGCGTAACGGAACTGCTCTCGATGGAGGCCTCGGAGGATTGCCAGGACCACATCTCCCTCATTGAGCGCAGCAGCCACCGCCTGCTCGACACGATCGACTCGGTGCTCGACCTCGCGAAGCTGGAATCGGGATCAGTCTCGGTCGATCCGCAGCCCATCGACGTGAACGACGAGATGCTGGGCACCGCCGAACTCTTTCAGCCGAAGGCGGGTGCCGCCGGCATCACGCTCCAGGCGGACACCGACGCCGACCGGCTCCCGGCCCGGCTCGACCCGACGCTGCTGCACCGCATTGCCGACAACCTCGTGAGCAACGCCATCAAGTTCACCGAAGAGGGCGGGACGGTGACGCTGCGCACGCGGCACACCGACGACCACGTCATCCTTGAGGTTGAAGACACCGGCGTGGGCATCGATGACGACTTTCTGCCGGGCCTCTTCGAGGCGTTTTCGCGGGACACCGACACCGCAGAGCAGGAGGGAAACGGATTGGGCCTCGCCATTACGCAGCACCTCACCGACCTCCTGGGCGGCACCATCGAGGTGGACAGTGAAAAGGGCCAGGGAACTACGTTTACGGTCCGTCTTCCACGCCGTCTTGATGCTGCGGACGAGGGTCTGCCCCCGCAGTCTGCAGGCACGTCCGCGGCGTGATCCGCTTCGCAAACGGACGCGTTGCGATGATTGACACCACTCGTACGCGCTGCAATTTGCACTGTCGGGAGACCCGTCCGTGGGCGTGGGCCTTTCCGTGGGCGTGGGCCTTGGTCGTCGTCGAGGCGTCCCGGCGTGCGTGGAGAGCGACGTTCGACGGACGATGCGCCCCATCCCGAAGATCGCGGAGAGGGAACGTGGATGCGAACGGTCCGGCTCGTAGAGCAGCTGTGGGGCCCCACGACAGGAACGGAATTCCGTATCATGCCAACTCCGCACGCTTCGTTGGGGGATTCCCCTGAACGAGCGCCCCGCCATCTCTAGCGACACGTCGACGGGAAAGCGGACATCACCGGGCGCTCACGCATCGACCGCGGACCTCGGCACGGGCCCCTCGATCAGGGTCTCCAAGAAGGCGCGGGCATCGTCGGGGGCGAGGTGCGCGATCGAACGATCGAAGCAGGCGCCCATGTGCTGCACGACGCGGCGCTGCACCTCGGCCTCGTCCACTGGATGTCCCACCTCCTTCGCCAGCGACGTGACCCCACGGTCGTCGATGCCGCACGGCACAATGTGATCGAAGTAGTCGAGGTCGGCGTTCAGGTTAAACGCAAAGCCGTGCATCGTAACCCATCGACTGCAGCGGACGCCCATCGCGCAAATTTTGCGTTCCAGCCCGCGTTCGTCCGGCCCCACCCATGTGCCGGTACGGCCCTCCACACGCGTGCCTGTCACGTCATACTCGGCACAGGTGCGGATGATGACGTCCTCGAGCGCTCGCAGATAGCGGCCGAGATCCGTAAAGAGGCGGTCGAGGTCAAAGATGGGATAGCCCACGAGCTGGCCCGGGCCGTGGTACGTGATGTCGCCGCCGCGGTCGATGGGGTGGAAGGCGGCGTCGACGGCCTCCAGTTCATTCTCCGACAGCAAGAGGTGGTCGGCCTCGCCGCTCTTGCCCAGCGTGTACACGTGCGGGTGCTCCACCAGCAGCAGTACGTGCGGCAGCGATTCGGGCGGCGTCCGTCGCTTCGCTGCAATGAGGCGATCCTGCACTTCTTGCTGCAGGTCCCACGTCGGCACGTAGGGCACCCGCCCGAGCGGGCACGCGACAATGTCGGCATCAACGAGCATGGGTCGCCGGGTGCTGGTGGTTCCAGAGACGCGAAACCAGAAAGGTCAATATTCCGACAGGCTGACTTTCACGCGGAAGCCGCCGTTGAGGTTGGTGAAGGAGGGCTGCCGGCCGTCGCTTTCGAACTTCTCGTATTCGAGCAGGAAGTTCCCGGTCACCTTATTGCTGAACTGGTACGAAAGCTCGGGCGTCACGGTGAGGCGGGTCGTTTCTCGCGTGATCGATACGTTTTCGCCCTGCGTGGCCTGAGCGGGATCGAAGTTGAAGTCCTCGCTTGCTGCGGTTTCCAGGGCCCGGCGCAGGTTGAAGGCGCGCTCGTCGTTGATGCTTCGGTTGACGGTGAGGCTGAAGCGGAGGCGGTTGTTGAGCTTCCCGATGGGCAGGAACGGGATATCGAGCCCGCGCTTGCTGTAGCTGGCGCGGAAGGTGAGCTCTTTGGTGGTGCGCTCCTCGACCGACATCTCGCTCGGGCGGAAGAACGTCGTCACGCTCTGGTTCCAGTCGACGTTCGTCTGCAGGCCGCCGAGCCACGTCACGTCCATGCCCACGATGGGCTGGAATTGCTCGTTGACCTGTGCCGAGCTGACCTCGAAGTCAGGCTTCCGGTACGACACGGACTGCCCGCTGATGGTAAGCGTGCGCAGCTCTCCGGCGGTCGAGACGGAATTGTATCGCGAGCGGTAATTGGACGTGTGCCGGTGCTCCAGCGACACGCTTTCGGTGACGCTGCGGATGAGCGGCCAGTTTGAGAGTCCCGAGTAGCGTACCGACCAGTTGGGCATGGGAAACGGCACGGAGCCCTGCGTGCCGAACGAGCCGGGGGTAGACAGGAACGCTTCGCGGAAGTCGCGCGCGCCCGTCACCTTCGTGAGTGCGACGTCTCCGGCCCCAAGCGTGTCACTGGATCCGAGGCTGCCCTGCAGCGCCTCGATCTGGCGCTGCACCATGTCTTCGTAGGAGCCGAAGGCCCAGACCGACACCTGGTTCTCCCCGCTCTCGTCGATGGTACGTTCGAAGCTGACGCCCTCATCGGTGCGCAGCGCGTCGTCGGGCAGGTCGTCGCCCGCCACCTGCCGGAAAGCCACGTTCTGCTGGTTCTGCCACTGCAGATCCCAGTTCAGGTCCACCTGCAGACTCTGGCTGGGCGAGAGCGTCGTCTGCGCCTCCAGCCGGTTGCCGTCGCTGAAGATGTCCTCGGCCTGCGTCTGGTTGAGCAGGGCGCGCTGCGAGCCGGGGTCGATGCGGCGGTCGAATCCGAAGCGGTAGCCGAGCGACGGCCCCTTCCCGCGAAGCGCATCGAGCAGGCTGTAGTCGACGGCGACCTCTTCGGGAACGACAATCCCCTGATTGGTCGTGTCGGCGCCGACGGGGCGGCCTACATTCGTGGCGCGCGACTGGCGATTGCCCGTGTAGGTGACCGAAATGTCGCGGATGTCCATGAACGTGAGGGCCAGGCTCCGCAGCACACCTACCGGGTCGGGCAGCGGGAGATCGGAGAGGCCCAGGCCGCCGTCGTCCTCCGCACCGTCTTCGTCGTCGGACTCTTCGTCGTTCTCGCCCGACTCGTCCTGCCCCCGGTTTCCGCCCTGTGTGCGGCGGCCCGAGCGTCCGCTCCGACGATCCTCCTGCTCGGCCTGCTTCCACGACTCGAAGAACCCGAAGCGGCTCCACACCTTGCTCGGATGCAGATTGACGCCGGTGCGCACCTCCACGCTGTTGCTCACCGTGGCGCCGGTAACGCTTCCCTTGGCGCCGTTCTGCCAGTCGAACGACGAGCGGTAGGTGACGTCCTGCAGGTCCACCCAGTCGAAGGCCTTGCCGTCGGTCAGCCCCGGGCGCAGCGTGGCCGTGAAGCGCTGCTGGTACTGGTTGGTGCGCGGACTGTCGTCGCCGAAGATCACGTTCTGGGCCACCTCCCGCTCCGAGCGCACGTCGAGCCGCTCCTCGATGAAGAGGCCGTTTCCGATGTCGTCGCTCGTGATCGTCGAATCGCCCGTATCCACGAACTGGCCCGGGTTGTCGAAAAAGTCCGACGTGTCGACGTCGGCCACGGTCACGAGGGTGCCGGTGTCGTCGACGAGCAGAACATTCGTGACCGTGCCCGCCCCGACGTCGTTCAGGTTCTGCCGCGTGTTCGTGTCGAAGCTGAGGTTCAGGAACTCGAACGGGTTGTACTGGAAGGAGAACCGGCGTCGGTGGTCAAACTGCTGCCGCTCGCGCAGCGGGTTGGACACGCGGTCGGGGAGCGCGTTGGCCGCGCGCAGGAGCGACGACCGGTTCTGCTGCGTCTGCACGTTGCGCTCGGCGCTCGCCGAGAAGGAGAGCGACTGCGGCACGTAGTTGAACGACAGGTCGCTGAGGGCACCCAGCACGGGCAGGTCGCCGAAGACCCCGAACGGATCGATCGTGCGCGGCTGCCCAAAGTCGAGCTGGTACTCGAACGAGCTCGACCAATTCCACTGTTCGTCCGTCTGCTGCCGCGGGCTCCGCGCCGACCGGTCGAAGTAGCTGAAGCTGAGGTTGGTGGCGTCGAGCGTGTTGTGCACCCACCACGAGTCCGACCCTTGCTTGGAGAGGTTGGCCGTCACGCTCCGCCGCAGATTGTAGGTTTCCGCGGAGCGAACCGTCTCTCGTTTCCGCGCGGCTTTCTCTTCGGCAGAAAGAGAGTCCGTGTTTTCAATCTGGTTCTGGATTTCGCTGAGGCGGACGTCCCCGCGCTTCGGGTCGAACCGGGGCGTCTTGCGGTTCGACTGCATCTGCAGCGTGACCGGGATCTGCCAGCCCTGCTGTTCGGGCAGCAGCTTGTTCAGCCGCAGGTCGGTGCGCACGTTCCAGCTCTGGTTGTCGCTCTGCTGCCGCTCGCTGAGCGTGCTGTTCAGCGATCCGAAGCCGTCCGTCTTCTGTTGGAAGCTGCCCTTCACGGTCGCCAGGTCGGCGAGTTCTACGTTGGCGTTCGTAAGCGCGGCCCAGCCCTTCTTCTCGTCGTAGCCCGACACGCGCAGCTCGTTCACCCACACGTCGAACCGGTCGAGGGGCATCGAGCTCGGCCCCTGGTGGCGCACGCCAATCACCACCGTGTTGATGGTGCGGAGCGAGGGCGTCCCCTTCACCTTGAGCGTGGGCGCCGGCGTGCTGTCGTCGTTGTCGAAGTTGGTGTCAATGTTGGCCTGTACGCTGGTAAACACAGAGTCGATGGGCTCGCCGCTGCGGTCGCGCGCCACCTTCAGCTGGTTCAGGGCGCTGAGCTCTACGTTCACCTCGTTGGCGTCCAGCCACAGCTCCTGCGGCGGCGTGTCGGCCGTGGGCGGAGTCGTGGCCGTCATCTTCTGCTCGTACTCGTAGTAGTCCCCGGTCTCGCTGGCGCCGAAGCGCACAAACAGCTTCAGGTTGTCGGAGAGCGCCGTGCGGTCGCGCCCGTGGACGTGGGTGTACATCCGCAGGTTCGAGTACTTGAGGAGGTCGAGCCCCTGGTTGAACGCCTTGAACACGCCGCGCTGCTCGTCGGGGTTGAGCTGGCTCACATTCAGCAGCAGCGCCTGCTCGCGGCTCCGCTGCTGCGCGCCGCGGGCCGTGCGGTTCTGACTAACGATGGCCCCCGGCGGCGCCTTGTAATTGGCGTCTTCTTCGTCGTTGATGCTGGCCACGGTGACCTCACCGTCGCCCGTCGACGGGACGTCTCCGTCTTCGACCGGCTCTTGTGCGACGGACGGCGACGTGCGCCACTGACTGCCCACCAGCTCCAGCGAGGCGAGACGCATCGTTACCGGCGAGGCGTGCCCCGTCGTCCACATGCGGATGGCCTGAATGTTCGTAAAGTCGTCGATCTGCCCGACCTTGTCGGTAAACTCGCGGACGGGAATGCGGATTTTGTACCACTCCGTTTCCTGTCCGTCCTTCACGATCTCGCTGACGACATAGTCCTTCGGCCCCCGGTCGACGGTCGAGAGCTCGTCGAGCCGGTCCAGCGGGATTTCGTATTCGAGGTAATCGTTGGTCGTATTGACGCTGCCGCCGGCTCCGTCCAGGTCCTCGCTGTCCGGCGAGCGCGAGATGCCACGGGCCACGCTTGTGTTGGTGGCGAGCTCGCCCTGCGACTGGAAGCCGTTGAGCTCGTGTCCGGCGTGGTACCGGCTGAAGCGCTGCTGCAGCGTCGCGCCGTCCGGGAAGAACTCGTTGCCGCCGCCTGTGCCAAAGTAGATGTCGTTCTCGAAGTAGTGATAGTCGTCGCCCGAGGGATCGTCAAGAATCTGGGCGACCTCAGCCTGGCACAGGGCGGGGCGCGGCGTGGCGGCGCAGTTGGTGCTCTCGACGCTCTGCAAGAATCCCTTCTCCCGCCAGAAGGAGGCCTCGGACGCCCCCGACGCGTACGGCTCCGTGTTGTACGACACGAGGCCATCCAGCCCCAGGTCTTCGGTTTTGTTGTTGCGAATGTCGATGTTGTCCTCTTGCGTACCGGTCGAAATGCGCGCCAGCTCTCCGAGGTCGTCCTCGCGGAACTCCAGCGCCATGCCGTCCTCGTCGTTCAGTCGCTGGTCGGGAATCACGTCCTCCGAGATGCGGCCCAGGTTCACGAACAGCTTGGCGCCGTCGGTCACCTGCTCCCGGTCTTCGGGAAAGACGCGCACGATGAACTCGACAAACTCCACGTTCTGCAGCGAGAAGTCGGTGTAGCCCTCCGGCAGGCGCCGCGTGACGCCCCCCCACACGCGGCGTGGATTGTTGAGAAAGGCCTCCAGATCGCGCGTGTAGTTGTACGGGCCGCGCGACCACGGATTGAAATAGAAGTCGAGCGTGCGCAGCGTCGTGTTGACCTCGCCGCTCGTGTCGCGGTTGAAGATGTCGGTCACGTTGAAGATTTCCGTCGCGGCCGGGGTGCCGCGCTGCGCCACACGCCCGTCCAGCTTGTCGCGGGTGTTTTCGTTGAGCTGATACCAGCCAAACGTGCCGCGCCAGTAGGTGCGCTGGATGTCGTCCTCGTTGCCCGGCACGTCTTCATCCAGGCTGGGCGCGTCGGCCACCGAGTCGGGGGCCGCGGCGACCTGCCAGGCGTTGAGCTGCTGGCGGAGCGAGAACGTATTTTCGAAGCCCTCGAAGTCGTCGATGTACGAGATGCCGCCCAGCTCGTCCGAGGTAAAGTCTTCGCCGATGTCCTGCAGATTCGAGCGGGTGCGCTCAAACGCCTCGGTCGTACTATGGCCGGGACGAAGCTGCGCGAACTCGCCGGAGAGCGAGATCGAGCTTTCGGCCCGGGTCTGAACGAGCGGCAAGGCATCGACGGCCCGTGTCAGCCACTGCGGCTGCAGGTTCATGGAGCCGTCGACGCCCCAGATCGTGTTCTGGATGGGCTCTTCGCCAATGCGAAACTTGTCGATGGGCGACTTCTGGTTGAGCCGCATGGCCGTCGCCCCCAGCTCGTACTTGTCGCCCATCGACCAGTCGGCACGCGCGCCGAGTAGCGTTTTCTTCTGCAGGTTCGAGAACGAGTTCTGCTCGTACGAAATGTCGATCTCACGCCCGGCGGCGAGGTACGACTGGTTCGTGATGGTCACCGTCCCACCCTGGTAGTCCACCGTATAGTCGACCCCTTCCTGCAGCGTTTGCCCACCGGCGCGGACTTCGACCGAGCCCTCCACAAGTCCCGAGAAGGCCTTTAGGTCGTAGAACTGCTTCGTGGCGCCCTTCGACTCGCCGCGGATGTGAAAGACGTTGCGCTCGGTGCGCTCCTGCGCGTTTTGCTTCTTCGAGGTGTAGAGCGTCGAAAAGACGACATCCTCGCCCGCAGCCCGGTTTCCGGTCTCTTCCGCCGCGTCCAGCAGACGCTCGCCGAACGGCTCCAGAAACGGAAAGATGAGGAGCCCCTCGCTCTGATTGATCGTGAGCGGCGTGAAGTCGAACTGATCGTCCGGGTTCGGGGCTCCGTTGCTGTCGATACGGTCGAGCCCCAGCACCTCCAGCAGATCGCGATTGCCCGTCACGCCAGGAATGGATTGCGTGTTGGTCTGCCCCGACGGCTCGTAGAAGATGTCGAGGTTAAAGTTTTCCTGTGTGAAGTTGCGGCCGCGCAGTCGGTAGATGTTGCGCATCTCCAAGAACCACGCCGGGGGCCGCTGCGTCTCGCTGGGCGCCGTTGGGTTGTTGGGGCGGATCAGTTTCAGCACGAGCCGATCCGAGTTGATGCCTCCGACGGAGCCGCCTTCGGTGAAGTCGCCCACCGTCTTCGTCCCGTCGCTCGTCCGGAGGCGGAGGGCCACGGCGAGGGCCTCATCGGAGCGGAGCCGCTGGTTCAGCGTGAGGTAGCCCAGCTGCCGGTGAAGCGTGTAGTCGCGCTCCGACAGCTTTTTAAATTCGGCGTTCACGTAGTCCTGGTTGTCAAGCGGTTGCTCCATGGACGCTGGCGACTCCAGGTAGTCCGAAACGGTCGTTTCGCTACCGCGGAGGGCCTCCAGGTCCTGATCCGAGTACTGGTCGCTCGAAGCGTCCATCAGCCGCAGACGGGTAAAGCCGTCGGCCTGCTGGATGAGGTCGGACGACTCTCCGAGGTCCACAACGGCCACAGCGCGGCGCGTACTGGCCTCATCCGAGGTGCGCGAGGTTCGTAGCTTCCACACTTCAATCTCCGAGATCCTGCTGAAGCCCCGCTGCAGCTGCACGGTCGGCGGGTCGCTCAGGGCCTCCTCCCACGAGTTCCGGAAGAAGTAGCCCAGGAAGAAGTGCGTGTTGTCGTCGTAGTCGGTGGCCTTGAGGTCGAACTCGGTCGTCTCGGAGCCGCCCTCAATGCTGAGGCTGTTCGACTGGCCCTCCTGCTGGCTCGCGATGGTCGTGAGGTTGAGGTTGCCGAGCTTGAACTCGCTCTTGATCCCGAACAGGCTCTGCCCGCCGTTGATGAGTTGCGACGACGTTTCCAGAAAGACGTTGCCCGCTTCCACGCTCTGGACGATTTCGTCGTCGTAGCCGCTGTATTTAAGCTTGACCTGGTTTTGGTACTCGAACTGGTTTTGGGTGTCCCAGTCGACGTCGATCTTCATCTTGTCGCCGATGGTGCCCGTCACCCCCAGACGCAGGTCCTGCTTAAAGTTGGGGCTGAACTGCCCGGCATCCCCAGTGATGGCCGCCTGCTGATCGCTCTTGCGGAACTCAAAGCCTGCGTTGATGTCGGCCTGCCCGTTGATGCGGAGGTCCACCTCGTTCTTGCCGAAGATGGTGGAAAACGCGCTCTGGCGCCCACCGGGCACGACGACGTTTACCCCTAGGCCGCCGCGCGCGTCGTCCTGTCGCTGGCGCTTCTCAGCCTCTTTTATCCAGTTGTCTCGGAGGTTGTCGCGAAAGCGCTCTTTGCGATACGTGTCGGCGCCAAGGCGCATGGCCCCTCCCCACTGCGAACCGCCATCCATGCGGTAGTCGTAGCCGGTAGAGTCGAGGACGACGCGGCGAGGGGAATCGTCCTTCGACCGCGGCGACAGGAAGGAGGGGCGCCGCTCGAACAGGTCCACGCGCCGCGGACGCGGCGAGCGGCGCGGCAGATACCGCGGCACGCGGCCCGAGTCGGCCCAGACGGTATCCGGGCGAGCGCTGCGAGCTGCGGTATCCACAGTGTCGGTCGTGTCCGTGGCGGCGCGCAGCGCGTCGGTGGT
>CAYFSC010000044.1:0-1156 GCA_964345695.1 uncultured Rhodothermales bacterium
CTGTTCTTCCATTCCTCCACTCCTCCCCTCATCCATTCATCCACACCTATTCCCATGGCAAGCGCGAACAGAGTTGTCTCGACGAAAGAGGTTGTCCCGCTTCTCCGCGACTGGATCGCCATTCCCTCGCTCAGCACGGAGGAGACCGAGATGGCCGATGCCGTCGAAGCCCACGCGCGGGCGGCAGGGCTGGAGGTGCTCCGTCACGCGGACAATGTGGCGTTTTGGATTGGGGAGGGCGACGATACGCTCGTGTTCAACACGCACCTCGACGTCGTGCCGCCGTCGAAAGACCATCCGTTCGACCCGTTCGACCCCGTCGTGCAGGACGGCATGCTGTACGGACGCGGCAGCGTGGACGCCAAGGCGAGCGGCGCCGCGATGACGACCGCGCTGTGCTCGCTGGCCGCCGACGGATGGCATCCGACAAATGGACGCTTGATGGTCGCGCTGACGACGTGCGAGGAGGGCGGCGGCATGTACAACGGCGTGCAAGACCTGCGTCCGCACCTGCCTGAGATTTCGGCGGCTGTCGTCGGCGAGCCGACGCAGTTGCGGCCGTGCGTCGCGCAGAAGGGGCTGCTGATCCTCAAGGTTCACGCCCACGGCACGACCGCGCACGCCGGGCGTCCCCACCTCGGCGACAACGCCATCACCACCGCGATGCGCGCGCTGCAGGCCATCGAAGGCATCACGCTCGACCGCGAGGACCCGCACCTCGGCGCCTCGGCGGTGACGGTGACGACCATCGAGGGCGGCACCGCGCGCAACGTCGTGCCTGACCACTGCGTGTTCGCTGTCGACATCCGCTCGACGCCCGCCTACACGCACGAGGCTCTTATTGCGCAGGTGGAGGACGCGCTGGCGTCCCTCGACAACGTCGAGGTCGAGGTGTACAGCAACCGGTTCGTCCCGTGCGCCACCCCCGACGGCGCCCGCATCGCCAACGCCTGTACCGCGGCTGTCGAAGATGCCCCGCCCTTCGGCAGCCCGACGGCGTCGGACTGGGCGTTTCTGTCCGACGTGCCCGCGGTCAAGCTCGGCCCCGGCATCAGCGAGCGGTCGCACACGGCGGGCGAGCGGATCGAGATCGCCGAGGTCGAGCGCGCCGTGAAGGTCTACCGAGACATTGCTCAACACTACTTCGGGGCGTGAT
>CAYFSC010000044.1:1256-2868 GCA_964345695.1 uncultured Rhodothermales bacterium
GATGCGGATCGCAGCCGTGCGTCTCGTAATACTCCACTGTCGGTCATTTCGTATTTCAAATTCCACATTTCTCAGTTTCATGCAGAACGTTTGGGAGAAGGACGACACGACCGCCGACGACTGGGTGCTCCGCTTCACGGTCGGCGACGACTACATGTGGGACCGGACGCTGCTGCCGTACGACGTCCGGGCGACGCGGGCACACGCCTGGGGATTGCGGCAGATTGACGTGCTCGACGCGCAGGAACTGGAAACGGTAAACGGCGGTCTCGACGCGCTCCTGGAGGCGTTCGAGGCGGACGAGGTCACCGTTCGGCCCGAGGACGAGGATTGTCACACCGTCATCGAGCGGTTCTTGACAGAGCAGCTCGGCGACGTGGGGCGGAAGATCCACACGGGTCGGTCGCGCAACGACCAGGTGCTGGCGGCGCTTCGGCTGTATCTGCGCGACGCACTTGCCGCGATCGGGCGTAAGACGGTGGCGCTGGCGGAGGCGCTCTGCGAGCACGCCGAGGCACATCCCCGCACGCTGATGCCGGGTTACACGCACCTGCAGCGCGCCATGCCGTCGACCGTCGCGCTGTGGGCGCTGGGCTACGCCGAGACGCTGGCTTCGGATCTCGACGACCTTCGCCACGCCTGTATGCAGATCAACGTCTCGCCGCTCGGGAGCGCCGCCGGCTACGGCGTGCCGCACCTCGACCTCCCGCGCGAGGCCGTCGCCGAACGGCTCGGGTTCCGCGACGTGCAGACGCACGCCACCGCGGTGCAACTCGCG
Organism: uncultured Rhodothermales bacterium; assembly: GCA_964345695.1. GTDB lineage: Bacteria > Bacteroidota > Rhodothermia > Rhodothermales > Salinibacteraceae > CAYFSC01. The sequence continues at coordinate 2,035 of CAYFSC010000044.1, forward strand.
CGCGGCAAGCACGAGATGGCGGTGGCCCATGCCTGCACGCAGGTGGGCGCCACGTGCAACCGGCTGGCGTCGGACCTCGTGCTGTACGCGACGGCCGAGTTCGACTTTGTCACGCTCCAGCCCGAGCACACGACGGGGAGCAGCATCATGCCGCAGAAGAAGAACCCCGACGTGCTGGAGCTGGCGCGGTCGTACTATCATCAGCTCACGTCCACGATGCAGCAGCTGGCCACGGGATCGTCGAACCTGCCGGGCGGCTACCACCGGGATCTGCAGCACACCAAAGCCGCCGTCATGCGCTGCGTGCAGATCACAAGCGACGTGCTCACGGCCCTGCAGCGGGTGTTGTCGCAGATGGCATTTAAGACGGAGACCCTCGAAACGGCCTGTACGCCCGAGATGCTGGCCACGCACCAGGCTCTCGCGCAGGTCAAAGAAGGCGTCCCCTTCCGCACTGCGTACCAGCAGTCCGCCGGAGAGGAAACGAAACCGTCCGTTGATCCGGACGCCGTGCTCGACACGTACGTCACGCCCGGCACCCCAGGGAACGAACAGCCCGACCGCGTCCGCGCACGACTCGATGCCCATCGCGAGTGGCTGGACGCGTGAGAATGCGGGAGGGCACGGATGCGCTGGATGAATGGAAGAATGGGGGAGAGGGAGCGTGGGGGCGTTTGGGCGTGGGGGCGAAAGGACGACTCGGGAGTGCAACGAATTTTGTGGAATTCGTGCGAGGAAGCTTCGATGAGAGAGGTATCGACGGCCTCCTCTCCTCCTTCCGTTCCTCCGATGCGTCCCGAGCGTTCATACGTCCCGAGCGCCCATGCCTCCCGA